>JAFZGJ010000133.1 GCA_017555455.1 Lachnospiraceae bacterium | reverse complement strand
ATAGCAGCAATATCTTATCAAATATATTCAAAAATTCCTTGAATAGCATCAGATACATTAATCATTTCTGAAATTTGTAATCTATCTACTTTCTTGTAACCACGAACTGATAAATCCAATAATGCAAGTTTTTCACATTGTATATAACCTTTATTCTCTTCAGTAGCCATCCATATATGAAGTGGTCCCGGAATAGAATTTCTAACAATTGGACATCCAATTATTTCCCCACTAGTATTGAAGAAATCCTTACTGACTACCAATACAGGATGTTTTATTTTTTCGATTTTAAGAATATCTCCTTGATGTAATATTTCCATTACCATACCTCTCTTCCGACAGGCTCACCCCAATCATATTCACCATCAAGCATTAACTTCCCATCAAATTCAGCGGCTCTTTCTTCCAATGTTTTATGACGAAACGGCTTTACTAAAGTAATTACACCCTTGGATACAGTGACATCCAATAAATCATTCAATCCAATTCCAGCACTTTTCAATACTTCTTTTGGCAATCTAATCCCCTGACTATTTCCCCATTCTTTTACTTGTGCTTGCATAATTAAAATCTCCTTCGCCATAGTATATACATAGTATATACCAAATATCTATTAATATCAATTACAATCTCTTCATCCCCGTAAAATCCGTGAAATTCTATGATTTCTTTTTCCATTTTAAGTTTAGCATAATTGAGATGTGTTGTCTTTGCAATCGAACAGAAAATTAATTAATTAACACAAGCAACGCTGAAAATGGATTCAAAGAACATTTCATGCTATTTCTACCAAAACTAACTATGGTTGAATTCATTGATGTTCTTCCACTAAAGCATTCCCAGTCACTATAAATTAGCACTTCTCCCGCATTGCATCCTTCTACTTGTACTTCATAATTTTCTTGAACTAAATCACTGAAATTAAATATAGCAATTATTTTCTGTTCCTGACACTGTCTTAGAATGGAATATATACGTCGCTCTTCTTGACTACAATCCAACCATTTGAATCCTTCGTTTATATAATCCCATTTAAAAAGCGCAGGATAATCCAAATAAATATGATTTAATGCCTTCATATAATGATAAAATGAGTCATGTAATGGATATTTTCTAATTTCCCAATCCTGCTGCCTTTTTTCATCCCACTCTCTTAACTGTCCAATTTCATTCCCCATAAAATTTAATTTTTTCCCAGGATGAACCATCATATAAACATACAAAGCCCTTGCTTGCGGAAATTTATCTTCATATTGACCATTCATTTTCTGCATAATAGTTGCTTTTCCATGAACTACCTCATCATGAGATAACGGAAGTAAATATGATTCATTTCTAAAATACATCATAGAAAATGTAAGCTTATGATAATTTGACACTCTTAAATATGGATCCATTTGAAAATATTCCAATGTATCATGCATCCATCCCATATCCCACTTATAATCAAATCCCAAACCTCCGGCATTTACATCCTTTGTCACATCCGGATAATTGGTAGAATCTTCTGCCGAAAGAATACATCCCGGATTCTTAATCTTTAATTCACGGTTCATAACTTTGATAAAATCTACCGCATTTCCGTTTACACCACGCTTTTCATCGCCATGCCAATAGATAATACGACTAATAGCATCCATACGAAGTCCGTCAAAATGGAATTCTTTCAGCCAATAATTTGCTGATGATTGTAAAAAACTTCGTACTTCGCCGCGAGAATGTATAAAGTTATAACTGCCCCATTCACTAATTCCTACATCTGTATGTGGATATTCATACAATGCGCTGCCATCATATTGAGCAAGTCCATAGTTATCTACTGCAAAATGTACCGGAACAAAATCTAAAATTACCCCTATATCATTCTGATGAAGTCGATCAATTAGTATTTTTAATTCATTTACTGTTCCGTAACGACTTGTAGGTGCAAAAAAACCTGTATTCTGATATCCCCAGCTCTCATCACAAGGATGTTCACTAAGAGGCATAAATTCCACATAATTGTATCCTGTTTCTTTTACATACCTTATTAATGGTTCCGCCAACTCATCATATCTATAAAATTCTGCACTTTCACCTTCTTTTTTTCTCCAAGATCCCAAATGCAATTCATAAATATTTAATGGTTTATCCTTACAATCACTTCTATTATTCATCCATATTTCATCGTGAAATTTATAATCATATAAATTTCTAATAACAGATTTATGCTCCGGACGCATCTGCATTCCAAATCCATACGGATCACAATGGTCGATACAACTACCATTCTGCCCATATATTCGATATTCATAACATTCTCCGGATTTTGCATTTTCTACATAAATCTCATAAAAATTTCCATCCAATACCCGATTCATCTCTATGCTCTGGTTATTCCACAACAATACCACTCTTTTCGCATTTGGTGCATATGTACGAAACATCACTCCGTTTTCTTTTATGTGTGCTCCTAACCATTCATATGCTTGAAACGACTTCCCTGTATAAAAATCATACGTATTCATATTTTTTTACCACCTTCTATTAATTGACTAGTGTCTATTTTCTGTTTATACTTATGTTACCAATAATTTCTGACAACTCCTATTTTCAGTTTTATTAGTTTGTCAAATATTGGACATTTTTCAAAAATAGACTAGGAACATACATATGGATTTAAGAGAAAAGAAAACAAAAAGAAGCATAAAAAATGCGTTTATTAAATTGCGTTCCAGCAAACCCCTTGAGCGGATTACCATAAAAGAACTGGTAGATCTTGCTGAAATTAGTAAAGCAACTTTTTATTTACATTACAAAGATATTTACGATCTTTCCGACTATCTTCAAAAGGAACTTATTCAAGATATCTTACAATCCTTAGAACATCCGGAATTGTTAGTAACTGATACAACTGCTTTCACTTCTGCTCTATTTTATGCATTTGCAGAACACCAAGCATTAATTGATATCTTATTTTCCGGGTCTCAGTCTGCCATTTTGCCTTTAAACATAGAAAAAGAGCTAAAGGAATACATTTTTACATACATTCCTTCAGCTCGTAATAATGCAAAATTTAACATTCTACTTACTTATCAGATTTTAGGTGGATATCATGTATATCAACAATATTATAAGGATTACAACATTGAATATATCATGGATGTTATTAAAGAAATCACTAACATACCATATCCCGTGATATAGTATAAAAATAATATATAGCAGTAAGTGGAAAATTTCTTTAATAATCTCTTCTCTCTGCAAATATTTTTACTAGGCACAGTGTTCGTGCTCATGTTCATGTGTATGTTGCAATTCGATGGTATCTTTTACCATGAAGTAAATACTAACTATCATAATTATTAATGCAACATAAAACTGAATACTTGGTCTTTCCTTTAAAAGCAGCATACTAAACGCAACCCCTAAAAATGGAGCAATGGAATAATATGCACTTGTTTTAGCTGCCCCTAAATCTTTTTGTGCCATAATATAAAAATGAATACTCAATCCATATGCCACAAATCCCAGTACTAATACACTTATTAACCATGGAATATCCGGTATCCCTTCTCCCAGTATGAGAGCTACAATCAAACTTCCTAAACCGGAAAAAGTTCCTTTTATTACAACAATTTCAATCGAACTTTTATTGCTTATCATTTTTGTACAGTTATTTTCAAATCCCCAACACAAACACGCTCCTATGACAAATAAAGAACCCTGATTCAATACAAAAGATCCTGCACCTTCAAAACTTAAAACAATACTTGCAATTGTAACCAAAACTATTGCAAACCATAATCTCTTTGAAATCACTTGACCATATATAAATAGTCCCAATCCAGCTCCAAGATATAGGAATGATGCCATCATTGTAGGTTCTACATAATTCAATAATATCTTTGATAGCGGAACATTGATTGCGTATAATGCTGCAGCTAATATGGCATATATTGTTGCTAAATATTTTGTTCTCAATTTCTTTTTCTCCGGATAATTTGATTTTTTCATATAAATGTTTCCCCTTTTATTACACAAAAAAGATATAACATTAATATTTTCCTCATACTATTTTAACATAATATAAGTCAATATCTGCTTTTTCTTATCACCGGTTCTTCTCCATGATGAGAATGTTGATGTATGGTAAGTACAATGGCCTTCGTCAAAAATGTTTTCCGGATTCACACCTTCCTGCTGCAAAGCAAGTCTTATAGCACCGCCAAGATCAAGCATATACTTTCCCTTATCGTTCTTTTCTTCAAAAAGCATCTCACATTCTGTTTCTGAAAAGGATTCTCTGAAGCGTTCAAGTACATCTTCCCCAACTTCATAACAGCAGGAATGATTGTAAGGTCCCATTGCACAGATAATATCTTCCGGTCTACTCTTATATTCATCGACCATCTTTCTGACTGTTTTCGCCGCAATGCGTTTTGACGTCCCAATCCATCCGCTATGAGAAATTCCTACTACTTTTTTTACCGGATCAAGAAAAACCACCGGAACACAGTCCGCTGTATGAATACACAACATCACTCCTGTCTGCGCTGTAATCATAGCATCAAAATAGTCATCATCATGAGACCTGATGATTCCATATCCTGCATCTTCCATTCTCATTACACTAACTTTGTCTGTGTGATGTTGATTTGCCATAATCATCCTAGAAGATTCTATAGTAAGCTCCGCCGCAAGACGTTCAAATCTTTCTTCTACCCATTCTCCACAAAGTCCGGACGTATATCCCGCCATTGCAACTCCCGTATTACATATCTCATTAAACCGTCTGAGTAAATCCATTTCCATCTAAAATCACTCCTAATAAACTTCTCTAATAGCATACAACCACATTTTTCTCCAATAGAAAAGAGGAAATCGGTTAATGATTCCGTTCTCCTCTTATTTCCAACATTATTCTTCCACCATAGACATAGCAACTTTCTCCGGTGTAATCGGAAGTTCTCTGTGCCATACTCCCGTTGCACGATATACTGCATGAGCAATAGCCGGAGCCGGTGTATTAATTACAATTTCACCAATAGATTTCGCTCCGAATGGTCCGGTCGGTTCATAACTATGTTCAAATTCTACCTTTAATTTACCCATATCTAATCGGGTTGGAACCTTATATTGCATAAAGGAAGATTCAATTGGTTTTCCGGATTTATCGTATGTCACATTTTCCATTAATGTATGACCAATTCCCTGTACGATACCACCTTCCGTCTGGATACGTGCCAACGCAGGATTAATTGGAATACCACAGTCAACAACTGCCATATAATCAATAATGTCAACTTTTCCGGTTAATTTATCTAATTCGATTTCAACCATACCTACCATATACGGTGGTGGTGAAACCGGGGAAGTATGTGTTGCGGTTGCTTCTGCAGGTTTCGTATTAAATACCTGTGTCTTATAGGCAATATCTGTTAAGGAAACACTTTCACCCGTTTCAATATGACGAACACAGCCTTTTTCAAATACAACTTCTTCCTCGGTACAATTCAGCATATCAGATGCAATGGAACAGATTCTTTTCTTCAAATCGGTACATGCTTTTTCTACTGCTTTTCCTGTAATATAAGTAGTGGAAGATGCATAAGAACCGGAGTCATATGGCGATACATCGGTATCTGCACCAAATACAGCTACATCATCTACGCTACAATCCATACATTCTGCAACCATCTGTGCCAGAATAGTATCACAACCGGTACCCATATCCGCTGCACCTATAATCAAGTTATAGGTACCATCTTCACTAAGTTTTACAGTGGCAGATCCAACGTCTACATTGGAAATACAAGACCCTTGCATAGCCATAGCCACACCGGCAGTACGTACTTTTCCATTGCCCATATCTCGAACAGGATATTTTTCTTCCCACCCAAACATCTGACGACAATGTTCCATACAACGATCCAGTGCACAGGCACTTGCAACTTCGTTGTAATAAGCAGGCATCACCATACCCTCTTTTACCATGTTCATATCACGAATTACAGTAGCATCTATCCCCAGCTGCTCCGCCAATTCACTTACAATCGATTCCAGAGCAAAAATCCCCTGTGTGGCACCATAACCACGATATGCACCGGCAGCCTGATGATTGGTATAAACCACGTCATAGGCAAAACGGAATGCTTCCAATCCTCCCGTATACATTGGAATAGACTTATGGCCCGATAAACCTACGGTAGTTGGCCCATGTTCCCCATAGGCACCGGTATTAGAAAGTGTATATAAATCTAAGGCCCGGATCTTACCTTCTTTCGTGGCACCCAAACGAATACGAACTTCCATCTCATGGCGAGGAGAACCTGCAATCTGAGATTCCTCTCTTGTATAAGTAATGCTGGCTGGTCTTCCTGTTTTCATCGTAACAAAAGCAGGATACACATCACAAACAGCCGTCTGTTTGGCTCCAAATCCGCCACCAATACGCGGCTTTTCTACTCGGATCTTACTCTTTGGAATACCAAGTGCCCTGGAAAGAATACGTCTTGTATGGAAAACAATCTGGGTAGAAGAAATCACATGCAATCTTCCATAACGATCCATACTTGAATAACAGGTAAATGGCTCCATCATGGCTTGGTTAAAGGCTTTTGTATGATAGGTTCTATCCAATACTACTTCGCATTCATCTAAAACACTATCTACATCTCCGTGGCTATCACATGCACTGGCAACCATATTACGTTTGGGATCCCCACCTACTTCACATGGTGGAAACCAATCTTCTTCCGGATGCACCAATACAGGATTATCCTTTGCTGTACGAAAATCCAAAACAGCATCTAAAACCTTATACTCTACTTTTATTATTTTCATTGCTTTTATTGCAGCTGCTTCTGTTTCTGCTGCAATAATCGCAACCGCATCTCCTGCGAAACGTACATGACGGTCTAAAATCAAACGGTCATACGGAGATGGTTCCGGATATGTCTGACCGGCAATGGCAAAACGTGTGGTAGGCACATCTTCCCAGGTGTAAATATCTACTACTCCCGGAATTAATTTTGCTCCTTTTGTATTAATGGATTCCACAATGGCATTGGCATGCGGACTACGAAGGATTTTTACAATCAAAGCATCCTTTGGTCTTACATCATTTGTATATACCGGTTTTCCTAATAATAACTGCATCGCGTCCTTTTTACGGACGGATTTGTTAATTGCACTATAGTCTTTATGTTCCATGGACGCCTCCTAATTTTTACGTGAATCTAAAAATGCCCGAATACCACGAAGTTGTCCGTCATAACCGGAACAACGACACAAGTTACCGGATAAAAATGCACGGATTTCATCGTCCGTAGGTTCCGGATTCTCGCGAAGTAACGCAATGGTATTCATTACAAATCCCGGATTACAGAATCCGCACTGATCTGCACCCTGATCTGCAATAAAACCTACAAATTCAGATGCTTCCTCCTGTAATCCTTCCAAGGTATATATCTCATGTCCATCTGCTCTAACTGCTAATGTGGAACATGATAAAATAGGTTTTGCATCCATTAATACAGTACACAATCCACAGTTGGAAGTATCACAACCACACTTTACACTTAAGCAGCCCTTCTCACGCAGAAAATCTAAAAGTACTGTATCCGGTTGCACATGTCCTGTTACAACTTTTCCATTTAATTTTAACTTAATTTCCATCAAGGCCTCCTAATTCCACTAATCCACGACTAACAAGAACTTTCATCAAGTGTGTACGATATTCTTTACTTCCACGGGCATTGCTCTGTGTATTCGCAACCTTAGCAACATCCTCCGCAAACATCTTTCTTGCTTCTTCTGTCTCACCGTTTATCAAACGATTTTCCTTGTCATAATAAACAGCTGCTTTCGCTGGTCTGGCTCCCACCACTGCTTTATATGTACCATTCACATTAGAAACAGCACATGTCAGCACCGGAAAGTCTGTGCTCTGGTTTCTCATTGCGGAATAAACCACTTTGCCGGAAACTTTTTTCACAATCAAACGCACCAGAATATCATTATCTGCTTTCCTATTAGCAAATTCTTCCAGCGGAACAATTCCACCTTTGTACAATTCTACATAGGTATCTAATGCTAAAAATACAGTCAATACATCTGAAAAGCCAAATCTCCCCCAGATACTTCCGCCAACGGTAGCCATATTTCTAAACTGCACCCCAACAATATCTTTTAATGCATTTTTTACCGCATTATTGGTATAGCAATTTAATCCTTCATGAACTTCCAAATCACGCAGAGAAACCATAGCACCGATGGAAAATTCTTCCTCATTTTCTTCAATGGCATCTAAACCTAATTCCGATAAATCAATAGCTGTATTTACCATACCACTTCCTAAACGCATCCAAAGCATTCCGCCTAAGATACGGTTCATTTTATTTTGATTCAGCTGCCATGCTTCTTCTAAGGTTTTTACACGAACATATTCTTTAATCGTTATCATGAGCAACTTCTCCTTTACTAAGATATACATAAATCATACCATTTTATCTTGTATTATAAAAGCAAAATTGTTATAATACCGTTGTATTTTTTTAACTATAACGAGGAGAAAAAATTATGAAAAAGAAACTATTATCCCTACTTATTACACTTTCACTTGTTCTTTCCCTGACAGCCTGCGGACAGAAAAACACAGTTGAAAACACAGAAACTACTGCTGAAAGTGAACAAGTAATTACAGAAGAAAACAACACAACAGAAGCTGTTTCAGAAGAAGATAGCATTACTGAAGAAAGTGCTTCTGACGCTTTGACAACACAATACCCTGTGACTGTTACCGATCAGGCAGGTCGTGAAGTTACCATCGAATCCGAACCACAGAAGCTGGTAAGTGGATACTACATCTCCACCAGCCTTCTTATCTCTCTTGAATTAGATGATAAATTAGTTGGTATTGAAGCAAAAGCTGACAAACGTGCTATCTACAAACTTAGCGCTCCTGAGTTGATTGATTTACCTAACGTAGGAACTGCAAAAGAATTTGACCTGGAAGGCTGTATTGCTTTGGAACCGGATTTGGTAATCCTTCCTCTTAAACTCAAAAACACAGCTGAATCCCTTGAAAAATTAAATATTGATGTGCTTTATGTAAATCCTGAAAATCAGGAATTATTAACCGAAATGATGACTCTCATCGGTACTGCAACAAACACACAGGAAAAAACAAATGAATTAATGAATTTTGTTACAAAACAGGAAGATGCTCTAGCAAATGCACTTGCAAATGCAGACGCTCCAAGTGTATACTTAGCTGGTAACTCAAGCATGCTTTCCACAGCAGGTTCTGCTATGTATCAGTCAAATATGATTACTCTTGCAGGTGGTCAAAATGTCGCAGCAGACATCACAGATACCTATTGGGTGGAAATTGATTATGAACAGCTTTTAACTTGGAATCCGGAATACATTATTTTAGCATCTGATGCGGATTACACTGTATATGATGTTCTTGCAGATCCTAACCTTGCAGAATGTTCTGCTGTTAAAAACGGAAATGTATATCAGATGCCAAGCAAGGCAGAATCTTGGGACAGTCCTGTACCAAGTGGTATCCTTGGTTCTGTGTGGTTAGCAACTATTTTACACGAAGATTTATTTAGCGCTGATACTGCTTCAGCAATTATTGATGAATACTATGAAACATTCTATGACTTTAAATACAGTGAAAAATAAGTATTATTATATAGCCGGTGCAATCCTTTTGATTGCATTGGCTATTGTCAGTTTATATGTTGGAAAATATCCCTTATCTATGGAAAAACTTCTCTCCGGTGATGACTTACAATGGAGAGTGTTTCTTACCTTGCGTTTAAGCCGTACCGTAGTAGGTATTATGGGTGGTTTTGCCCTTGGCGTTGCCGGTTTTGTCTTCCAGACAGTATTTCGAAATGCCCTCGCTTCACCGGATATCATCGGTGTTTCCTCCGGTGCAAGTGCCGGTGCTGCCGCAGGTATCCTTTTTCTCTCCGGCTCACTTGCCATCACCCTCTCCTCTTTTGCAGGTGCCCTAGGTGCCGTTGTCATTGCACTCTTTCTTTCAAGCCTGGATAAAAGTGGTAAAAACAGTACTATTGTCTTAGCAGGCATTGCCGTTCATTCTTTGGCCCAGACCTTTTTAATGTGTTTAAAGCTTACGGCAGATCCGGAACGGGAACTGGCATCCATCGAATATTGGATTATGGGAAGTTTAAGTGGAATTAGCGGATACTCTATTACTGCTAATCTTATCCTATGTATCCTTTGTCTATGTATTTTATTCCTATTACATCGACATGTTATCATTCTCTCAACGGAAGAAGGGGAAGCACGTATGCTTGGTGTTTCTGTTACCACGCTTCGCTTAATTGTATTATTAACTGCAACCTTAACGGTTGCATCCATTATCAGTTTAACAGGACTTATTAGTTTTATTGGGCTTCTTGCCCCTCATACAGCACGATTATTAACAAAAGAAAACCGTATTCAGACTATGCTTTTAAGCGGTTTCCTTGGTGGCATTCTACTATGTGGTGCAGATATTCTTGCCCGTAGTGTTTCTGCTACTGAACTTCCTGTAAGTATCTTTACCAGCCTACTGGGAGCTCCATTTTTGATTTATCTGATTTTACAAGAAAGGAGAAGTCTATGAAATTCTTTACCGTAAACGATTTATCTGTAAGCTACGGAAAACATGAGATTCTCTCCCGGCTTTCCTTTGAAACCAATACATCTGAAACAATAGGTATCCTTGGAGCCAATGGCAGTGGTAAGACAACTCTTTTAAAAGCAATCTGTGGTATATTGCCACATACGGGAACTTGTATCTTAGAGGAAAATCTTCTGGAAAATAAAACTCCAAAACAGCTTGCCAAACTATGCAGTTACATTCCACAAAGAAGTGGAATCTCCATTGATATTTCCGTGCTTGATACTGTACTCATGGGATTTCATCCACATCTCGGATTTTTGGAGCATCCATCCATGGAGATGAAAGAAAAAGCAATTAGCCTTATCTATAAGGTTGGTCTTTCCGGCAAGGAGCATACCAATTATCTTCATTTGAGCGAAGGCCAAAAGCAGCTTTGTATCTTAGCCAGAACTTTGGTTACAGATAGCAAATTATTACTTTTAGATGAACCGGAAAGTGCACTGGATTTCCATTTCCGCTATCAAATGTTGTCACTGATCCGAAGCTGGAATAGAGAAAATCACAGTACTGCTCTTGTATCTTTACATGATCCAATGTTAGCACTAAATAGCTGTGACCGCCTGCTTCTCCTTGCAGACGGACATATCTCATCTACCATCTTCCCACAGACAGATACGCTTTCAAGCATGGAAGAAAAACTTTGCCATATCTATGGTAATATTAGCTTACATCATTGTGTAAATAAATCCGGACAAAAACAGATTGTAATGTTAAAGGAGAATCTCTTTGAAGGCACAGACTAAAATTATCTTTTTTGACGAAAATAACGTTAAATTCTTTGGTGAAGGACCTGCAAGACTTTTGCATGCTATCGAAGAGCATGGTTCCCTTCGCACGGCAGCTCTTTCTATGAATATGGCCTATACCAAAGCATTAAAAATAATAAAGAATGCAGAAAATACTCTGGGATTTCCACTTACAACACGTACTACCGGTGGAAAAACCGGTGGTGGCAGCCAATTAACCCCTGAAGGAAAGGAGTGGCTCATCCGTTATGAAAGCTACAAAAATGCCTGCATACAGGCTAACCAGCAGTTGTATTTGGAATTCTTTTCAGAACAGTAATAAAAAACATATTATCATAACCGGAGACCGCGGCAGTGGAAAAAGCACTCTTCTTAATCGTCTTTTTCCCAATCCTCTCCCCGGTATTACCACATGGGCTGTACTAAAATCAGCAGTTTATTTAAAAGATAATTCAACAGATAATATCACCCAAGTAGGCGTTTATGATAATGCTCTTGCAGGATTAGAAAACAAAATGAAACTTTGTGGTGACGGCTTTGTAAACCTTGGAATTGATGCATTAAACAATGCTCTTTTGTCCAATTCAGAATGGATTAGTATCGATGAAATCGGATATTTGGAATCCCAATGTACAGACTATCTAAATAAAATTATGGATATTATGGATAAAAAACATCTTCTGACCGTGGTTCGAAAACAAAACCTTCCTCATCTAAAGAAATTATGCGAACGCGAGGATGTATTTCTTATTGATTTAGATGCTCCCTTCGGCAATATGGGATGTGTCATTATGGCATCCGGACTGGGAAAACGTTTTGGTCAAAATAAGTTAATGGCTGAATTTCATGGCAAACCACTTATTTCCTATGTGTTAGATGCTACATCTGATATTTTCCAAAAACGTATCGTTGTAACAAGACATGAAACAATTGCTAATCTGTGCAAAGAAAGAAATATTGATTTCATTCTTCATACCATGCCTCATCGTAACGATACCATTCGATTAGGACTTGAAAGACTTTTAGATACCAAACATTGTATGTTCTGTACTTCTGATCAACCATTATTAAAACAGGAAACCATCGCAGCACTTGCACTTTCTGCAGTAAACGCGTCTTCCAAAATCATTCGTCCCATTTGTGAAGATATCCTTGGTTCACCTGTTATTTTCCCCAAGATAATCTATGATGAGTTGCTTCACCTTCCGGATGGGAAAGGCGGCGGATATGTTATCAAACAACATCCCGACTATGTACAATATCTTCCCATTCGCAATTCCAATGAATTAGAGGATATTGATACTCCTGAAGATTTACTACGATTATCTTAGATACCAAAAGAGGTATCGCTTAATGCGACACCTCTTTTCTCGCCTTTAAACATATTCTTAATTATTCGAAACCTTATCATTCAATATATACTATCGATTTTCTCTTTCCCTTTTCATTCTATGAAAATACGAACTCATCTCATCCGCCAATCCGGAGAGTCGATTCAATAATTTTGAATAATCGCGCAACATTTCATCATCTTTTGTCTCTTTGTAAACAATATCATGGTCCACCTCTCCCCAACCTTCTTCAAAAAGAGTTCTTCCCTGTATTTCTACATAATAACCTTTGTATTTAATAATATAATGCAATGAACGGTAAATACCATCGGTAATGATATCGATTTCATTTTTATCATAAATCTTAGTATCTCCCGCACGTTTATATGCCTTTGGACGCTCTGCTATATAATAGTGCTCCTCATTTTCATCAAAATCTGCCAGTCGGTCACAGATATACTTACCGGGATCATTTTCAAATACACTGGTAATATATCGATGAAAACGTAACCAATCCTCACGATATAAAAAGAATACGCGGATTCCAATCAAATCCGTTATATACTTATAGAAGTTTGTATAATCCAGAGCCTTAAATTTTTCCGGATTCTCTTTCCTCTTACGGACAACTTTTTCTAATAAATGTTCCGCTTCTTTGGTTCGATAACGATAGGAATGTATTCCTGCTTTTTCAATGTCATAAAGATACTCGTCAATAAATTGCTTTCCAATCTCTCTAAGCTTATTCTCGTGTTCTTTATATTCTTCTTCAATCTCTACCAGCTCTTCCCATAAAATATCTGCTTCTACCAGATCTGCTTCCGTTAAATCGTATTTTGATAAAAATGTCTGTTTATCCATAGATGTAACAATTCCTTCTTTTTTATTTTGTAAATTATAAAAAATTATTCGCTATCTTTAGGAAGTACAATATTAAGAACAATTGCAACCATGGCAGCAGGAACAATACCGGAACCACCGAAGATTAATTTAATGAATTCAGGAGCCTGAGCTAAAATACCTGTATTTGCTCCCATACCATAACCTACACCAAGTGCTACAGCTACAATTGATAAATTACGTCCTGTCAGAGGCTCTTTGGTAATTAACTGAATACCACTGATTACGATAGATGAGAACATCATAACAGCTGCTCCGCCTAATACTGACTGAGGCATGATAGAAACAAGTGCTCCAAGTTTTGGACAAAGACCACAGAGAATCAAGAAAATAGCTCCCGTTGCCAATGTAAAACGATTCACAATTTTTGTCATTGCAACTAATCCTACATTCTGGCTGAATGATGTATTTGGAAGTACACCAAAAAGTGCTGCAAAAGAAGAACCGATACCATCACAAATAACACCACCGGAAAGTTCCTTATCTGTTGCTTCACGTCCAAGTCCACCTTCCATTACACCTGAGATATCACCTACTGTTTCTACGGCTGTTACAATGAACATAATCATAACAGGAAGAATTGCACGAAGATCAAATACCGGTTTTACAGGTAAAATTCTGGGAATTTCAAACCAAGCTGCATTTGCAACTTTGTCCCAGTTAAGAACCCACGATTTTGTATATTCCACACCATCTGCTGTTACACCGGTAGTAGGTAATACAAAGCCCATAATAAATGCTGCTGCATAACCACATACAATTCCTAAAAGAATGGCAGAAGATCTTGTAAATCCTTTTGTACCATGCTTAAAGAATAAAATCATTGCAAGTACAAAAATTGCTAATAATAAGTTTTCCATGGATCCAAAGTCTTTCGCTGTATTTCCGCCACCAAAAGAATTGATACCAACAGAAATTAAACTAAGACCAATGGATAAAACAACCGTTCCGGTTACTACTGCAGGGAAGAATTTACGTAATGGTTTTAAGAAAAATCCAAGGACTCCTTCAAACAAACCACCAATAATAGAAGCTCCCATAATGGCACCATATGCAAGGATTCCTCCCCCCATGGTAGATGCTACAGAATTAAACACTCCAATAAAACCTGAGGAAGTGCCCATAATAATTGGAACATTTCCCCCTACAGGTCCAATGGCAAATAACTGAACTAAAGTCACAATACCTGCAACCAGCATGGCATTCTGAAGTAAATGCAACTGCAAATCAGCAAATTCCCCACCTGCAATACCACAAGTACCGGTAATAATTAAAAGTGGTGTTAAGTTACCAACAAACATTGCCATAACATGCTGTAAGCCCAATGGTATTGCCTGTTTCAATGGTACTTTGCCATCAAGCTTGAAAACATTTTCTGACATTCCTTGTGTTCTCTTCATAAAGCTAAAATCTCCTTCTCATTTGTATTCACTATATTAATAAAATTTTATTATAATATTAGCATTTATTATACGTTACCACTATATAACCTTCAAGTATTTTATGATATGTATTATTGGGTCTTCATCATTTCTTTTTTTAACCGTTTCATAATTTTCTTTTCCAATCTGGAAATATAAGATTGGGAAATTCCCAGATAAGTTGCCACTTCTTTTTGGGTCATTTCCTCCCCGGATGGAGTAGACAACCCATATCGCAAATTAATAATCAACTTTTCCCTTTCCCCTAATTTTTCCATTGCTTTTCTTAAAAGCTTGCTCTCCACTTCATTTTCCAAATCTTTGTATATAACATCCTCTTCCGTCCCTAAAATATCACTGAGAAGAAGTTCATTTCCGTCCCAATCTACATTTAAAGGTTCATCAATAGACACTTCCATTTTATTTTTGCTGGTTTTTCTAAGATACATTAAAATTTCATTTTCAATGCATCTGGAAGCATAAGTGGCAAGCTTAATATTTTTATCTGAATTAAAAGTATTAATAGCTTTTATCAATCCTATAGTTCCTATAGATATCAAATCCTCCACTCCTACTCCCGTATTATCAAACTTTTTCGCTATATATACTACCAATCTGAGATTATGTTCAATCAAAATTGCTTTTGCTCTGGGCTCATCTTCTGTTCCAAGCTGAGAAATCCGCTGGTTTTCCTCGTCCAACTCCAAAGGTGGCGGTAGCACCTCCGTTCCTCCTATATAATGAATGTCTCCCTGCTTCATAACCATAAATCCGGTCTCTTTTTGCATCATCTTGAAACGTACTCCTGCCGGTAATATTACATTAAAAATCAAAATCCATTCCTCCCTGTTTTAATATTGTAGGATGTAAAATCATTTGATATCTTTCATTTACAGATATCACTTCTTTTGTTATGGCAATCAAAGGATTTTTTATTACAATTCTTTCCCCGTCTTTTTTTATTTCCATTTCTTCTATAAAATAAGCTTCCAGAATTCCTCCGGCATTACCTATGCTATGATAAGGAACCACACGAAAATTTTCTTTTTTCAAATACTTCTTATATGGTGCCATTGCCTTTTCCTCTACAAGCGAAACCGGATTTTTGCTGATTGGCTCTATCAAACCATTTCCCGAATCCACCAACGCATTCACCGTACATTGTTCTTCCCTTTCAAATTTCAGAACCACCTCACCAAACTCACTTTTTGCACTCACTTTTCCGTAAATCTTTTTGATAAAATAAAAAAGGAAAACAGTCCATATTCCCCATACACCAAGTGATATTTTTTCCCTGCCAAAAACAGTTTCCAAAACAAGAAATGCACTTCCAAAAAGCAAAGCCGACACATAGGAATATGCCAATAATTTGTAATAATATTTTAAACTCCGGGGTTGAAACAACCATGCTACAACCATCGCTGTCACTAGGCCAAATCCCAGAATTAATTTTACTCCGGCAGTTCCAAAGGGAATGCATACAATAACTACTTCTCCCAATGCTGCCAAGAAAGATGCTGCAATAATTCTTCTTGTTTTTACTTTGTTATGTAGAAAAAAACGACATAAAAAAAGAACCCACAGATTCATCCAAAAATTAAATAGAAAATAAGTATCTATATAAATTTCGTATATAGAATCACCTCCTGTGGGTTCTATTGTACCTTCTATAGTACATAAATTTTGTCGTATCTTGTCCTGTAAAGAACTTTTTTATTATCCTTTTTTCTTTTTATTTCTACATTTTCTCCTTAGAATCTTTCTTTTTCTTCACTAACATTCCTAAAGGATAAGACAAAAAACACTCCAAGTTATCCTTGGAGTGTTCCTTATTAATTATAGTTCTTATTTTTTCTGTAAAAATTCAGGAATTTTCAAACTGTTTTCTTCTACCTTGCTTTTAATGTCTGCAGGTTTCTGAATACCTGTGAAAATCGGTTTCTGCACAGTAGCTGTCTGAGTCTGAGATTTTACCGCTGCACTCTGAAGTCCGGAACGGATTGCAGAAACACTGGTACGGTTAAACATATCACGGGAAACGGAAACCTGTGGTGTATCTAATCCTGTTGCAATTACAGTTACACGACAGTAATCTGCCTGTGTATCATCATACATAGCACCAAAGATAATATTTACATCTTCTCCTGTAATCTGCTGTACATAAGAAGCAGCATCGTCTGCATCATACATAGAAATATCACCGGATACATTAATGATAACATCAGTAGCGCCCGCAATGGTAGTTTCAAGCAATGGACTTTCAACAGCCATTTTAATTGCTTCTGCCGCTTTATCATCACCTTTTCCGAAACCAATACCGATATGTGCCACACCCTTGTCCTTCATAACAGTCTGAACATCTGCAAAGTCAAGGTTAATAATTGCAGGTTTGTAAATCAAGTCTGTGATTCCCTGCACTGCCTGCTGCAATACTTCATCCGCTTTTTTCAAAGCATCCGGCATGGTAGTTCTTCTATCTACAATTTCTAACAATTTATCATTAGGAATTACGATTAATGTATCTACTGCAGTTTTTAATTTTTCAATACCACCAATGGCATTGTTCATACGTGTTCTCGCTTCAAAACGGAAAGGTTTTGTAACTACACCTACAGTTAAAATTCCCATATCTTTGGCAATTTTAGCAACTACCGGTGCTGCACCTGTACCGGTTCCGCCACCCATACCGCAAGTTACGAATACCATATCACATCCTGCTAAAGCATCTTTGATTTCTTCAAAACTTTCTTCAGCAGCTTTTTCTCCAATTTCAGGTCTTGCTCCTGCACCAAGTCCTTTGGTAAGTTTTTCACCAATCTGTAATAATTTAGGTGCTTTACATAACTGTAAAGCCTGTTTGTCAGTGTTGATACCAATAAATTCAACACCTTCTATTACTTCGTCAACCATTCTATTAACAGCATTATTACCTGCTCCACCTACGCCTACAACGACGATTTTTGCAGCAGATTCAGCATCATTTGTCTTAATTTCAAGCAAGGGTTTGTCCTCCTTTATAACATATTCCCACTAATCTCATCTTATTTATCATATAATTAATTTCAAGATTAAGCAATAACTTTTTTTCAAATTTTATATCTTTTTAATAATTCTCTTTTTATCCCTATTATAAAGATTTCAAAAGTTTTACGAATCTTTATTAAAAGTAATATTCTTCATTCCTTCTTCATAATTTTCCATTCGAAGTATCCCTTTTTGCCCTTCTAATTCCGGCAAAATGACCTTTAAACGGATAATTTTGTCATCTATGTTGCTAATATCTCCCAAACGCACTCTTATATTCTCAAAATACAAAGTCATTTGATCATTTTTATCAAAATAAATCTTATCTACCGGAATTTCATACTTTGCAAGTAATTGGGTAATATCCAAAATAGATTGGAAAATTTCCTGATTTTGAATAGGAAGACTCTCATGCAATACTACATAATCAAATTGCAATCCTGTAATTTGAGGAATTCCTTCTGTTTTTACATCCGAGGTTTCTACAATAATACCATCCTTATCAAAATACATATATTTTCCTAGATACTCTATGTATCCTGCTACCGCTTTTTCATACACAATAATTTTTATGGTATCCGGTGCCATAATGTCAACACTCATTTTTTCAATAAAAGGAATTCCCGAAATTCCCTTCTTCCGATATTTTAATGAAAGATACAGGGAATTATGGTCCAACTTATTCTTCATTACCATACTTACAATTTCATCATTGGTATAATGAACATTTCCTTCTACGGTAATGGTTTTCACCGTATACCTTTCCATAATCAGAAAAAATACACACAGAACCAATACTGCAATTCCTAAAATCGCAAAATATTTACCGTAATCCCTTTTCTTCTTTTTTTTCTTTTTTGCCATATTACTATCTTTCTATACTTTTTCTTTCAACCGGATTCCTCTTCCCACACTTAGCACAAGCCCCATTTCTATCAATAAAAACATAACGGAAGAACCACCGTAACTAATAAAGGGGAGCGAAATTCCCGTATTGGGAATAGTATTGGTTACTACAGCTATATTCAAAATAACCTGAATTGCCACATGTCCCAACACACCAACTACCAGCAAAGCTCCAAACAAATCTGACGCATTACTGGCAATCACCATACATCTCCAAATTAATAATACAAAAAGCAAGATTACGCAGATGCCACCAAAAATTCCTAATTCTTCACAAATTAATGCAAAAATCATGTCGTTCTGTACTTCCGGTAAAAAACCAAGTTTCTGCATACTTTGCCCGATTCCTTTTCCAAACAATCCTCCGGAACCAATGGCATATAGGGATTGTAAAGTTTGAAATCCTGTTCCGGAAGCATAATCCTCCGGACTTAACCATGCCATAATTCTGGCACTTCGAAAGCCTGCATTTTGAAGCTGTGCCGTATCCATATTCTGTAGCACAATAACAACACTAACTGCTGCTGCCGCTACAAGACCACCAATCAGGAAAAACCGCTTGTAATCCGGGCTGGCTACAAAAAGCATTAAAATTGCAATCCCGAAAATAATAATGGCAGAACTTAAATTATCTGTAATTTTCCATACCATAAGACAAATAGGTACCGGCACAAAAGCTACCACCCAAAAGCCTTTAGGAGTACGGATGGTTTTTCCCATTTTACAAATCAAACTTGCCAAAAACAAAATCATGGCAAGCTTTGCTATTTCTGCCGGCTGTACAGAAATCCCCAGATTCAACCACCTTCTTGCTCCATTTGCTTCAATTCCCAAAGGAGTCAATACCAAAACAATTAGAACCGCGGAAACTAAATATCCCAAAGTGGCAAACCGTTCCCAAAAACGATAGGGAATAAAGGATACCACAAACATGGCCACAATTCCCAAAACTCCGGAAAACGCCTGTTTTTTCAAGAAATATGCCGCATCATAATTAAATGATTTTGAGGTGGACGCATCATAAGAACTGGCAGAATACACCATAACCAGACCAAATCCCAGCAAAAACAAAACCACAAATAATAAACTATAGTCAAAGAAATATTCATCTTTTTTTCTTGTTTTTACACTTCTAAGATTTCCTTTATTTCTTCCCACTTATAACTCCTTTAATTTATGCACTAATTCCTTAAACATTTTTCCCCGCACTTCATAATTAGGGAACATTCCCCAACTGGCACAGGCAGGAGACAACAATACTGCTTCTCCCGGTTTTGCTTTTTCATAGGCCGTCTTTACTGCATCCTCCAAAGATTCCACCAAAATCACATTGATAAATCCATGTTCTTTCGCACAAGCAGCAATTTTTTCCTTTGTCTGCCCCAAAAGAATCAGATACTGTACTTTATCTCCAAAGCTTTCCACCCATTCATCATAGGTACTGTCTTTATCATAACCACCACCAATAACAATAGTCGGACGATTCATTGCCTGCACTGCCTTAATAGCTGCATCCGGATTCGTTCCTTTGGAATCATTATAATAATCTACTTCATTTACCGTAGTCACATATTCTATTCTATGTTCTACAGCAGTAAAATTCCTCACTACCTGTAAAATATGCTCTCTAGGCACACCGAATCCTTCTGAAATGGCTATGGCAGCCATCACATTCTCCACGTTATGAATTCCCAACAGCTTCATTTCATGAATATTCATTAAGGTTACTACATTACCATCTTTTGCATATTTAATGTCTTCGCCTTCTAAGAAATATCCATTTTCCAATTTTCTTGCAGAAGAAAAATATACTACCGTTGCCGGACATTTTTCTGCAAAATCTTTGGTATAAGGATCCTCATAATTTAAAACACAGATATCATCCTTATTTTGATTTTGGGTAATATCCTGTTTTACCTTTACATAATTTTCCATAGTATGATGACGGTCCAAATGGTCCGGTGTAATATTTAAAATTGCAGACACCGCTGGATGGAAAGTCCGGATTGTTTCTAACTGAAAACTACTGATTTCCGCTACTGTCACCGTATCCTCTCTCATTTCCATTACCGCATCCGTATAGGGATTACCGATATTACCCACTATGTAAGAGGATGCAAAGTATTCCTGCATAATTTTTCCTGTCAATGCTGTTGTGGTTGTTTTCCCATTAGTACCTGTAATGGCAAGAATCTTACCTTTTCCACAAACGTAAGCCAGTTCAATTTCTCCGATTACGGGAACCTTTCTGTTTCTGAACTGATTTGCAAATGCTGTATCCGAAGGTACCCCCGGACTTAAAACCACCATTTCCACTTCTTTTTCTATTTCTTCCGGCAGACTACCAATGATAATCTGTGCTTTGGTTGGCTCCCCAAATCGCTGTCTTACCGCAGCTTCCTCTACCTTTGTATTTTCATCAAACAAAATGGGGTTAGCTCCCACTTTTTCCAAAAGCTTGGTAGAACCGATACCACTGATTCCGCAGCCCACTACCAGTACTTTTTTTCCCATCAGGTTCATATAAATGTCCCTCTTTCTTCCTTTCTTATTCTACATTGCCATCAAAGCCACAAGGCAAAGCAAAGCTGTAACAATAGAAAATACCGCAACTACTCTGGTTTCAGACCAGCCACACAATTCAAAATGATGATGAATCGGTGCCATTTTAAAAATTCTTTTCCCTTTAGTAATTTTAAAATAACTTACCTGCATCATTACCGATAAAACTTCAATCAAATAGATTGCCCCTACAATTACAATGAAAATAGGCATCTGTAACATATAAGCTGTTCCTGCCACGAAACCGCCCAATGCTAAAGAACCGGTGTCTCCCATAAATACACTGGCAGGATGGACATTAAATAATAAAAATCCTAACAAAGCACCTACCACAGCACAAGTAATTGGTTCTATACCGCTGTTTGTTCCAATGGCAACTACAGAAAAGAAAGTTGCTACCATAACCGTAACACTGCTGGCAAGGCCATCCAGCCCATCAGTAAAATTGGTTCCGTTAACTGTACCGATAACTACTACAAACACCGCCGGAATGGATAGTATTCCTAAATCCAACAATTTACCGCTCATAAAAGGAATCTTCATTAACAACATTTCCGGATGGAAATTCATCAGATAATACACAAACAAACCGGTAACTACAATCTGTAACGCCATCTTTTGCCATGCACGAAGCCCCATGGAGCGTTTTAAAACAACTTTGATATAGTCATCTATAAATCCAATAATTCCAAATCCTAAGGTCAAAAATAAAATTGGTAAAATTTTAGGATAATTCTTCATATATAATAAAGAAGTAATTACCACAGCTAAAAGAATCATAATTCCTCCCATGGTAGGAGTACCGTTCTTCTTCAAATGTGACTGCGGTCCATCATCTCTTGTAGTCTGACCTACTTTCAACTTTCTTAAATAAGGAATTACTACCGGTCCCAACAACGCACTGATTGCAAAAGAAATTAATACCGGTACTACAAATGTAAAGCTCATAATTTACCTCCTAAAGCATCCCATAAACAATTTTCTTGTTCATTTCGTATTTCAACTGGAAAAATTACCAAATTTCCCCATTTTCACTTTTAATACACTTATGTTATATCACATTCTTTCCAAATAAGGAAGAATATTCTCAAAAAGCTGACGAATAATTGGTGCCGCCACTTGCCCCCCATAATAAACTCCCTCAGGCTTGTGCACTACTACCAAAGCTAATATCTCCGGATTATCTGCCGGTGCAAACCCAATATACGAGGCAATATATTTCCCACTGTTTCTGGGTAAGGTCTGACTGGTGGCAGTTTTCCCTCCTACCCGATAGCCTTCCACATAGCCATTGGATCCGGTTCCTCCGTCAACCACCTTCTCCAGCAAATATTGCAGTGTTTCACTGGTTTCTTCCTCCACTAACTTTTTCCCTGTTTTATAAGTATAGGTCTTTACTGTATTTCCCTCTTCATTCTGTGTTTTTATCCCGATATGAGGTGTAATCCGGTTGCCGCCGTTAATTAAAGAGGATACCGTTGCCGCCATCTGAATAGGAGTTATCTGAAATGACTGTCCAAAGGCAACAGTAGCCAATTCTACAGGACCTATATTTTCTTTTTTGTGCATAATAGTCCCGGCTTCTCCCGGCAAATCGATTCCGGTTTTATTTAGCAGACCGAATTTAGAAAAATAATGATAATACTTTTCAACTCCCAAAGTTAATCCCAAAGAAATAAACGTAGGATTACAGGACCCCTGCATTCCTTCCACAAAACTTACAGACCCGTGACCACCGTATTTATGACAACGGATTCTTCTATCCTCCACCATAATATATCCAGGACAATAGAATCTTTGTTCTAAAGAAACCACATTTTCTTCCAAGGCAGCTGCTGTAGTAATAATTTTAAAGGTAGAACCCGGCTCATAGGTATCATTAATACAGCCATTTCTCCACATCTGATTTAAAATTTTCTGCTTTTCCTCCGTATTTTGCAAATTTGCGGTTTGTATCTGCAAATTACTTTCTGCAATCCACTCCTCCAAATCATAAGGCTGATTCAAATCAAACTCCGGTACATCCACCATACAGTAAATCTCTCCGTTCCCGGGATTCAATGCAATAATGGATACCCGCTCTGCCTCCTTTGTTTCCATGGCAACTTTGGCAAGCTGCATAGCGTACTGCTGTATATTATAATCCAAACTGGTTACCAGATTGTTTCCGTTTACAGGTTCCTTTCTGCTTTCCCCTTTTGTCTCTATTTCGATTCCTCTGGCATCCGTTGTAGTCAAAATCACTCCGCTTTCTCCCTGCAATTCTTCTTCATAGATAACCTCAAGACCTATAATCCCCTGATTATCCCCACCGGTAAACCCTAACACCTTGGATGCCAATTCCCCAAAAGGATAATATCTTTTATAATCCTCGTCTACTTTTATTCCTGCTAAATTATATTCCCGTATCTTATCTCCTATTTCTTTACTTACGTTGCTCTTTATCTTTTCAATGGAAGAAACTTTATTTACCCGTTTTTCCACATATTCTCTTGACAATCCTAATTCTTCACATAAAACATCGATAACCTTTTCCTTGTCTTTTATCTGGTTATGGATTACGGAAATATTGCAAACGGCCACATTATCCGCTAAAACAACGCCATTTCTGTCCAATATTTTTCCTCTTTTGGCTTTAATATAACGTTCCCTTACATGAAGATCTTCTGCCTTTCTACTATAATATTCAGATTGGAATACCATAAAAAACACCAATCGACCTATCAATCCCACTAAAAGCAGCAAAAAAAGCAGGGTTGCAACTATAATTTTTTTCCTATTTCCTGTTCTATTTCTCAAAATAAGAAACCTCATAAACCGATATTATTATAAATTTATTATCGTATCCATGAGGTTATTCTTCCTATCATCAGAAAGTTCTTTCTATAAATATCATTTGTTAATATGGTGAATCGTCATTTTCACCTGAATTAATTGCTTCTCCTGTTTGACTATCCAAAAGAACTCCGGTTAACGGTGCATACTCTCCTTCCTCTCCTTCTACGGGTACGGAAGATGTAATATCACCACCATTGGCATCTATAATTTCCTGTGTTCCATCCGGGTTTTCTCCCTCTTCCGGAGGAATATCATTCCCGGATACAGTATCCTGATTCTTATTAGCTTCCATGATAATTTCCAAATCAAGAGCTTCTAATTCTTTGATTTCCGCATCACTTAATTCTTCTGTCATAAAAACATTTAAATATGGCAACACTTCTGTCAAAATATTTTTTACAATACGGGTTGCATGTTTTGCATCATCCTGGTCCGCGGTATTCGGTCTGTCCACTACTACGTATACCGCAATCTGTGGATCATCCGCAGGAGCAAATCCCATAAAAGAAACTACGTAATCCTGCTTATCTCTGGAACCCATTTCCGCAGTTCCGGTTTTTCCTCCAATGGAATAACCTGCCGGTCTGGCTGTCTTTCCTGTACCATTATCTACAACACCTTTACAATACTGACGAATCAGTGCAGAGGTACTTTCTGAAATGGTCTGCTTAATAATTCTTGGCTCAATTTCCTGTACCAGGGCACCATCCGAAGTCGTAATTTTCTTCACCACATGTGGTTCATAATAATATCCGCCATTAATCAGGGAACAAAATCCACTAATCATCTGAATCATGGTTACATTATATCCCTGCCCAAAAGTTGACGTCGCCAATTCCGTAATTCCCATATTAGAACTATTAAAAACTAAAGATTTTGTTCTGGATTCTCCATACAAATCAACATTGGTTCTAAGTCCAAAATTAAATCTCTCCTGATATTCCAAAAAGGTATCTTTTCCTATCTGATTCCCCATCAGCATCAATGCTACGTTACAGGATTGCTCCAGACTTTGCTGTACATTCAAAGTACCTTCTCCACCGGTACGGTAACTATGGCATTTAATAAAATAGTTTCCTACCTGCAAACCACCTTTACAGGTATAAAATTCATTTCCCGTCATTTTCCCGGATTCCAATCCTGCCGCTATGGTAAATGCTTTCGCAGTAGATCCCGGTTCATAAGTATTGGCAATACAGAAATTCTTCCATAAAGCATTTAAATTCTTATTGGTAATATTATTATCCGCTAAAGATTCTTCTATATTTTCCGCTGTAAGAACCGTTTTTTCTTCTGTTACTTTTCCGTTCTCATCCAAAAGCAAGGTTCCTAAAAGAGCATCGGTATCGTAAGGATTATTTAAGTCGTAACTGTTATAGTCTGCCATGGCTAAAATCTCACCACTATCCACATCCATAACAATACAGCCTGCATTCTGTGCTCCATTTCCGGTACGGTAATAGTCCTTGTATTCTTCCTTATGTTTCTTTAAATACTTTTCTACAATACTTTGAATATTGGCATCAATGGTAGTCACCAGATTATAACCATCGGTAGCAGGAATCGTAGTTCTTTCCAAATTAGAGTCCTCATTCAGATAACCATACTCTCTTCCATTGGTTCCGTTTAAAATATCGTTATAATATGCTTCCAAGCCGTAATTTCCCTGGAAACCGCTTCCTTCACTGTTTTTAATGGTAAAACCAATGACATCACATGCAAGGGATCCATTGGGATACATTCGTTTGAATTCTTCTTCAAACCACACCCCCTGAACATTTGGATTTTCCTTCTTATTATTCTGTATTTCTACAAAATCGCTGATTTCATCATAGGTAAGCTGCTTTTTTACTACATAATATCTTCTGGAGGGATTTTCTTTAATGTATTTCTGTATGTCATTTCTATTTATCTCCGGAAAACATTTAGACAACGCTTCCAAGGTAGGTTCCAGATACTCTTCTTTCTCCAACACTGCCTTACAATCAATAATCAAATTATACACTTTTTCACTGATTGCCAGTTTTGTACCCTTACTGTCTAAAATATCACCTCTTTTATAAGGTAATGTAGTACTTTGATATTTTTGCTGACTCAATACATTTTTAGTATATTCTTCACCTTTTGTTTCCGTAATATAGACTAATCTTCCTGCTAATCCCAAGAAAGCCAGTAGTATTAACATAAATAATACCACCAGCTTCTTTTGCATGTTCATATTAAACTTGGCCTGTGCCTTTTGTCTATTTCCTGACTGTCTTACATTTCTGTTTTGACTCAAACTTTTCCACCTGCTTTATTCCCGGATTTCCGCCAACTGTCTTACATAATCGTTGCCTTCTCCGGATACATTTATAATTTGTCCTTCTTTTGCATATCTCATACCCAATTCACCAATGGCAACTCTTCTGATTTCTTCCAAATCCACAGAGCTTGCAGCACGGGCATAATCTTCATCATTAGATAATTTTAAATCGTTCAATTCCCTTTCCATAGATGCTATATTTCTTACAGAAATAATAATCTCCGATTGAATACGAATATAACTGATTAATATAATTGCTGCACTTACCAACGCTGCTACTAAGAATAATACATATCCTAAATTCATATAAAGAGCTTTATCACGATTTTTTCTGGTACTGTGACTAAGCTGTTTTGCATCTAAAGGATTCTGTATTTCTTCTACTACATTTAGTTTGCGTACTGTATTTCCTTCAATATAAGCATCATGTTTTCTTATGGTATTTGTTTTCTTACTATGTACATTTCTGTACGAACTATACGCCATGATTACTTTTCTCCATTTCTATCAATTTACACTTTTAGTCACAAACTTCCCTGTAATGTCTTACAATGCCTTTTCAAACACCCTTAACTTCGCACTTTTTGATCGGGAATTTGCTTCCAATTCTTCTTTGGAAGGCAGAATAGGTTTTCTCGTAACTGCCTTACCTTTTGATTTATTTCCACATACACACACCGGAAAATCCGATGGACAGGTACATGGATTTTCATGTTTTCGAAAAGCTGACTTTACTAATCTGTCCTCTAAAGAATGGAAGGTAATAATACACAATCTTCCTCCCGGATTCAGTAAATCAACCATATCATCCAATGTATTTTTCAATACTTCCAATTCCCGGTTACACTCAATGCGAATCGCCTGAAAGGTTTTCTTGGAAGGATGTCCTCCTGTAACACGCATTTTCGCCGGTATGGCAGCTTTGATTATCTCATTCAACTGAAACGTTGTTTCAATAGGTTTTTCTTCTCTTGCCTTTACGATATGTTTGGCAATATTTTTAGCAAACTGGTCTTCTCCATAGTCCCGGATTACCCGAAACAATTCTCTTTCTGAATATTCATTCACAATATCTTTGGCTGTCAACATCTGTCTCTGATCCATACGCATATCAAGATCGGTATCGTATTTATAAGAAAAACCTCTTTCAATGGTATCCAATTGATAAGAAGACACACCTAAATCCAGAACAATTCCATCTACACCATGAATTCCTTGTTCCTTCATAATCTCCTTCATATTGCAATAATTACTTCTTACAATAGTTACTTTATCTTTAAATTCTTCCAATCGTCTGCCTGCCGCTTCTATAGCTGCCGCATCCTGATCAATTCCTATAAAACGACCGCCATCAAGCTGTTTACACACATGGTAAGCATGTCCACCACCACCCAGGGTTCCGTCAACATAGGTTCCCTGTGGTTTTATCTGTAATCCCTCTATGGTTTCTTCTAATAGTACTGAATAATGATTAAATTCCATTTGTTCTGCTCCCTTTAAGCCATATCCATAACTTTTTCTTTTTATATTCCAAGTCCCAGTTCTGCCATGTGTTCTGCAATTTCTTCTACATCATCATAAGAAGCTGCATCTTCCCATCTGGCTTTACTCCAGATTTCTACTCTGCTTGCAACTCCAACCAGAACAACCTCTTTTTCCAGACCTGCAAATTCTCTCAAATTTGCCGGAACCAAAATACGTCCCTGCTTGTCCACCTCTGCCAAAGTAGCTCCTGCAAGGAAAAAACGAACAAACTGTCTTGCATCCTTATTCGTAAGTGGAAGAGATTTTAATTTTTCTTCAAAAGCGGACCATTCATTGTTATCGTACACAAAGAGACAGCCATCCAATCCCTTTGTCACAACAAATTCGTCACCTAACGTTTCGCGGAACTTAGAGGGAATGATCAGCCTGCCTTTAGAGTCGATTGTATGATTATATTCGCCCATAAACATCTATCAATCACCCACTTTGCGCCATTTAGTACCACTTTCCACCACTTTTAATCCAATTCTACCTCTTAAATACCACTTTGGCAAGCAAAAAAGTATAAAAAAAATACACTTTGTGATTTCTCATAAAGTGTATTTTGGGTTTCATCAATATATTGTGTTTATATTTTTGTTAAAACTATATCTAGGTTGAGTTTTGTATGGATTTACTTTTATAAGCCAGACTCCAAAATGCTACGCATTTTCTCGTTGTGGCTACTCGCCACATAAAAGCATAAAAAAACGGATTTTAGAATGCAAGCATTCTAAATCCGTTTTTATGCTTTTGCCTAGCTCTGTAGGATTACACGTTAAAACGGAATAGGATTACATCGCCGTCTTTTACCACGTATTCTTTTCCTTCCATACCTACAAGTCCTTTTTCTCTTGCTGCCGCCAAAGAACCATGTTCTAAAAGATCTTTATAATTTACTACTTCTGCTTTGATAAATCCTCTTTCAAAGTCTGTATGGATTTTACCTGCTGCCTGTGGTGCTTTGGTTCCTACTTTGATGGTCCATGCTCTGGTTTCATCTTCACCGGCTGTTAAGTAACTGATTAAACCTAACAATTTATAACTTGCTTTGATTAATTTATCCAAACCGGATTCCTGAAGTCCCAAGTCTTCCAAAAACATTGCTTTTTCTTCATCGTCTAATTCAGAAATTTCCTGTTCAATCTGGGCACAAATTACAAATACTTCACTATCTGTTTCTGCCGCAAATTCACGAACTGCTTTTACCCCTTCATTTCCTGCCGCATCATCAGCCAGTTCATCTTCTGCCACGTTCGCAGCGAAAATAACCGGTTTTGAGGTTAAAAGATTGTAGGACGCGAACAAAGCTGCTTCATCTTCATCCTCTAACTCAATATTTTTTGCCAGCTTTCCATCTTCCAACAAAGCTTTAATTTTCTTTAAAAGCTCTAATTCTTTTGCAAGAGTCTTGTCCATTCTGGCAGCTTTTTCTACTTTTACAATTCTTCTTTCCAAAATTTCAAGGTCAGAGAAAATAAGTTCTAAATTAATGGTTTCAATATCTCTTAAAGGATTGATATTACCGTCTACATGAATAATATTGCTATCTTCAAAACATCTTACTACATGTACAATAGCATCTACTTCACGGATGTTACTTAAAAACTGGTTTCCAAGACCTTCTCCTTTAGAAGCACCTTTTACCAATCCCGCAATATCCACAAATTCAATTACCGCCGGAGTTACTTTCTTAGACTGATACATATCTCCTAATAATTTCAATCTATGATCCGGTACGGTAACAATCCCCACATTAGGGTCAATGGTACAGAATGGGTAGTTAGCAGATTCTGCTCCTGCTTTTGTTAATGAATTAAATAATGTACTTTTTCCTACGTTTGGTAAACCAACGATACCTAGTTTCATAATATATATTCTCCTTTCGAAAAACCTTTATTTTACGGGCTTTTCGCGATTCTGCATCTTGGTTACGTACCAATTTACGTACCAATTTTTCAAAAACTCATCTTCCAACCCACTAAAAACTTTGGATAACGTACCAATTACGTACCAATTTTAGGGTAAAAAAATATAGTTAAATCACTTTCAATGCATCCGCAACAAGGTCAATTTCTTTATGTTTTTGCTCTTCTGTGGTATGAACATACAAATTCATTGTGATTCCTATATTGGAATGTCCAAGAATGGTTTGTAAAGTCTTCGGCTTCATTCCGGCTTCAATACATCTGGTAGCAAAAGTATGCCTAAGCACATGCATCGAAAATCTGTCTATACCTGCCTTATCACACAACTTAAATAACATTGTGTCATATGTACTATTCTTTACCGGCGTACCTTTCTTACATAGAAATACTATATCTGCCCATTCCATAGGAATAACTTTAAAAGTACGATTCTTTTGCTTTTGCAATTTCAAAATCTCTACAGCTTCCTCAGTCAATGGAATTGTACGATAACCGGATTTACTCTTCGGCTCTCCAATTCTCCATTCTCCTGTAGAATGTCTGTATTCCATAGAACGGTTAATAGTTAATAATCGATTCTCCAAATCAACATCCGACCAACGCAAACCCACCATCTCGCCAGTCCTCAGACCTGTTTGCAATAAAAAACGATATTGATACTCATAAGTATTCCCTATCGCCACCTTGCAAAATTCCTTCTGTTGCCCCAGCGTTAACGCCTGCTTCTTCCTCGACTGCTTGCCAATTTCAGACTTTACCATCTTATTACATGGATTCTTTAAAATAACATCATTTTGATATGCATAATCAAGCATATTAAACAACGCAATTCTCGTCTGATATATGGTTGAAGTCCTATATCCTTCATCCGCCATCCTATTCATAATCGTCTGACAATGAATCGTATTGACACTTCCCAGCATCTTGTTTCCAATGATTGGTTCAATATTGCGATGATATCTTTCTGTATAGTTTCGAACCGTATTAGGTCTAACGGTCCTCTTCTTAATACCGATCCAATACTCAAACCACGCATTTACAGTCATGGTATCCGGAAAATCAATGTTACTATGCTCTTCCTTATACTGCGCATCCGCCAACCATTGCCTAAGTTCTTGTAGTTTCGGCAATACCTTTTGAACACGCTTTCCATATTTATTTGTATATCTGGCGACATATAACCCATCTTCTCGCTGGCTTATACCTCTACCTAATTCCTTACCACGAAGGTCTTTTCCCATGTTGCTGTTCCCTCCTTATTAAAAAAGAGCCCAAACAACCGACAATAATTATAGCATGCATGAGCTCAAAAGTAAATTCCTATATTTCTATGTTTTCTAATAAATATCTTTCAAATTCTGCCCTTTTTATTAGTTTTTTCTTTCCTACATATAGAACAAATGGACAGTTAGGAATCTTCAATAATTCCTCCAGCTTATTAATTCCTATGTGACTGTAAGCGGCCGCTTCCTCTTTTGTAAGCATAACTTTATTCCAAATCGGAATATTAAATGTCTCATCTGCTTTTGTTACCACGGCAAACCTCCTTAAATCGAAACGTAAGCCTACCATCATCTACAGAATAGATAGCCCCACCCACGTTGGAAACTTTAGCAATCTTTCTACAGGCATCATCGATATCCTTTGAAATACCATCTCCGTAACTTCCTAACAACTCGTTCGCCTCTTTGTCAAAGTAATTCATATACTCAAATAACAAATCTATCGTTGGCAAACGTAATCCCTGCTCTGTTTTACTAATATTAGATACACATACTCCAATTTCTTCGGCAAATCCAAGCTGCGTCATCCCTTTTTTCGAGCTCAAACGAGCGTCTTTTAATCGTTGTCCAATTACCATTGCATCACATTTATAATTTCTCACTTCTATTATCCTCCGAATTTTGAATTGTTTTCCGTTTCAAAATCCGGAACCGGTGGCTCTCTTGCCCTAAACTGTTTCCTGTAAAAAAGCATAAAAAATAGACCTCTTTGGAAAAATCCAAAAAAGCCTATCAACCGCCGTTCGCTTTTCGTTCGCTACTGAGTTCGCTTTCTGTTCGCTAGTAAAATTTTAGTTCGCTTTCCGTTCGCTGGTACGAAAAAAGGAGCCTATCATCACTGTGATAAACTCCCAATTCTTAACTATTCAATTAACTTGCCCATTATATGTAATACTTCCTGCAGTGTCTCTTCCCACTGTAAGTCTCCAACAAAGAAATTCTTCTTTCTAAACTGTCCCCACATTTTAGCTAATGGTTCATCATTCTTGATTTTTGATAATGTATCTTCTATTTCTGATATAGAAAATACAGTTTCACGTTTTTTACACGTTGCTTGAAATGCCTCCACTAATAAATCGTAATCAATCTTATCCGCATTTAATCTGACAATTCCACATACATCATAAAAATCTCTCATTCTGGTATTAGCGAGACCTCTGGCTATAATTGTTTGCATTTTCTCTGCAAGCAAAGTTTCTATATTATAACTAAGCAACGATATCGTTCTATCCTCAAACATCAATTTATATTCATATTCTACAGCAGCCGGTGTAATAACATCATCTGTAGATATATCTAATTTAATTGGTTGACGCATACGTTCTAAAGTTGCCTCTAACATCATTCGAATGCCGGGATACTCAAAATCTGTCATGATATTAGTTACGGAAGTGATTTTAAAGCTCACTCCATCTTCCAACGGAATTTCACATATCTCTGTAATAATCCTCTCTGCATCCACTTCATTCAAAGGAAGAGCTTTAACTGTAGTATCTATGTCCATAGTTGCTCGCATATCAACTCCAACAATGGATGCGACTAACATACCACCTTTTAATATGAAGTTATTTTTGTATTTTGACAACGATACTCTTTCCAAAAAGCGTTCCATCATGAATATTCTGATCAATGCCTTGGCAACTTCATTATCCCCTTTTGAGATATTTCGCACTTTATCTTTTAACTGTTTTGATGTATGAATCATACAAGTACCTCCACATATTTCATTACTTCATCCCGGATTCCAAGTTTTTCTGCATATTCAATCAACCTAGAAATCTTTTTATCCTTCAGGGACATATATTCCTTAATCGCAGTCTGAAAATTTTGCACCTCTACCCTATTTCTATCCATAATAAGATTGCAGATACTTCTCTCTTTATCATACACTCTTACCCTGTTACCACTGCTTGACACAACTTCACATACACCCAATTCATATGTCTCCTTTGGAGCATAGCGAACCTGTACATTATCCGTCTTTAAATGCGAAGCATTATATCCAGTAGGTACAGTTACACTAATCTCAGAATATTCTCTATCTAAAAGACCATGTAAAAACAAAGCTGTTTCACCCGAAAAAATTACTGCAGAACTTCTTACTTGCATAACAAATAATTCATCCGGCCATACATCATCTGTAATGTAAACTCCTCTGGCAACCTTTTCCATTCCCATTTCCTTTACATATCGAGAAAGAAATGGCTTAGTAATATCCTTTTCGATTGCCATAGAAGTAAGCAAATATCCATTATTTTCTTCAATTAGACGTTCTAACACAATTCGCTTATCCATAACCATACACCTCGTTACTTCCTCGCTTAAATTATAGTCTTTTTAAGCGAGAAAGTAAATGCTTTTTTTCATCAAGACATTCTATAAACATTATTCCCCTTTTTTAATAAATCAAAAATTGTTTTCCTTACAATTTTTATCAGTGCATATTAATTTTACGTTTTTCCTCATCCAATCGAAGAAAAATCATCTTAGATTCCTGGCGCGCCTCTGATACATCATCTGAAATATTTAATTCCAGCTGTAACCTCCTGCACAAAATTGAATATGTACGTTCATCTAGCAACTCTCTCAAATTCTCATCAATCTCTCTTACAGAATCAATATAACCCTGTTTATAAAGTGCAACAATTCGCCAAAAATGAATATCTACACAGTCTGGATATACTTTTAAGATATCATTACAATACCCAGCTGCTCCATTGTAATCTCCCTGCTCAATCAGCAGCTCCATAAGTACTTCCATCTTTTCAATATACTTTAACTTATAATGAAGTCGATTCTCTCTGATAAAGGAATTCCTTGCAAATGCATTCCCCATGAACTCTCCATGAAAAAGCGCATGGAATTTACGTAATAATTCTATTTTGGCAAGTTTGTCCGATGCATCATCTATTGTACGCATTAGTTCCTCTGCCAGATCTACATCCACTATGACTTGTAATGCCGGATTAATACCATACCCCTTTTCAGTAGTCAATATCAGTTGTAAACCATCATTATCCAAGTTTCTCGCATTCTTCCATTTCATGCGAAATTTATAAATTAAATCTGCCCAAGAAACATCCTTTTCACCCTCATATTTGGCATTAAGGCACTCTGCAGAAAAAAAATTCCCAAGATTACACGACAAAAACGCAATCAAAAACCGAAGTGTCTCAGACTTCATATCATCTTCGTCAAAGAATAAATCCTTACTAGCAACTGTAACTCCGTTAAACAAATTAATACGCACTGTTTCATAGCTTATCGGCTCATACTCACTTTGCTTTCGGAATATGTTATCCCTGCGCTGCTTTGCAATAATCTCATTGGTAACGATATATGCAATAATATTCAATGCTGTATAACAAGATTTGAAACGCTTTGGATTTCTTACTACCATTAGACCACTACCACAATTCCTATATGGAACACCCAATACTGATTGTATATGTAATCGCTTATACATGGCATATTCTTCCGGAGCTTCCTCTCGTATGTCTTCGATAACAATTGGCTTACCTCCACGAATTGCTTGTACCCATCGTTTTGCCTGTTCTGCACTCTCTGCATCATTCGGTTCTTTCCTATCTCCATGCATATACTGATAGAAGTACTCAAATTGTCGCATAACCTCCTTTCTGAAAAGCAAATCTTCATTTGCTCTTTCATTATATTAAAAAAACCTCCTTCAGGCATATCATAGATATACAATCGGGAGGTAATCTCTACTGTGGACTAATCATAATTTTTCGCATAAACACTAACATACGGTCAATGAATTTGTCTCTTTCTTCTCTACTGCAGTTTGCCAAAAACAAATCAACATCAAATGTATGGTTCTTTTCTCCTGTAAGTAAATATGTAAGATCAATCTTATACTTCTCATACAAAATCAACATATTTTCCCTCTGTAAACCATACATGCCTAATTCTATCTTCCGATAGTGTTCCACACCTACATCAAGTGCTTCTGCAAATGTTTCCTGCGTATATCCACTATTTTCTCTGGCGGTCTGCAACCGTTTCCTAATTTGTATATTAAGCTCTTTCTTCTCTGTTCTCATGGTCTGAACCTCGCTTTCACTATAAATGATAGCAACGCACTTCACCATAAAACAGATCGCTTTACGACGCTTTTTACGTCGCAGTACAACTTTTCCCATAACATGAAAAGGGAGTAATGAACACATTGCTCATTACTCTCCTCGATATATTCTTATAATCTCATTAGCATAACTATAAGCTTCTCTTTCAATTCTATTGAATTTCTTCCTGCTCCTCTTTTGAAGCATAATAATCATCAAATAATTTATTGGTTGCATCGAAGGTATCTTTACAGATACTTGGTAACTCTCGTCCCCAAGCGACCGTTGCCTGCTTAAATCCTTTTTCAACCGCCGCCTGCATTTCCTTCATCTTGTCTACATCATCGCTGGCTAACGCACAAGCAAAATCAAACAATCTCTGTGAGGTCTGTTTTACACCCCAATATCCATCTTCTGAAATATCCTTCTGTGCCTGTGCTTTTGTGGCTGCATCAACCGTATAATCGCCACTTGCAAGGAACTTCCACATATCCGTAGCCTGTCCGTAAGTTTTTGCCTGCCCGGACATCATTTTATGAACAAGACTTGTAAGCTGTTGCTCCCGGTTCGCCTGATCCGCTTTTAACTGCTTTACTAAGGCAGCTCTGTCCGCATCACTCATCTTATTGATAGAATATGTAGCCTTATTTGTTGATGCAGGTTCAGACTTTTCGTACACCACGCCATTATTGGCTGATGTGGTTTCTGTTGCTTTTTTCTCTGCCTGTTTACTTGTTACTGATGAATAATCTGTGTACTGCTGTGTTGCAGCAGATACTCCTGAAATTGTGTTGCTCATACGCATACCTCCTTGTACTTTAATTAAATCCCTTTATTTTTTGTTACTCTATCCCCAAAAGTCGTACTTACTGCTGTTCATAGCAGAATACAAGTTACCGCCTGCGTTATATGTACTGCTTAAACTCTCTACATTGGCTTCCGCATTATCCGATATTCTGGTGGATAGAAACTCCACTTTATTTACAAAGTCACTATCTTTACCGAAAAGACCTTCCAATGTGGCAAAATCCGCTGCTTTTACCTTCTCCATATCCACAGTCACAGTACCGTCTTTGGCAAAGGTAATTCCAACTCCTGCCAAGCTCTCTTTTATTTCTGCCGGAGCCTCTAACAACATCTGTCTGTAAAAATCATTCATTGTGTTTGATGTTGTCCTGAGTGCCTTTAAGGTACTATTATAGTTTTCAAAAAGATTTTCAATGCTGTCATATACCTTCTGATTGTCCCCACTCGCTTTAGCCTGTTCAAACAGACTGTTTTCTCCATTCTGTAAAAAAGCCTGTGCGGACTGTGTAAGCTGATCAGCTTCTTTATCAAGTTTCTCATAATTGCTCTTTTTTGCTGTATTTGCGACATTTTCCTTATTTCTGTTCATCGCCTCAAGCAATGGATTCGTTGCCCCGTCACTCTTGATGTAATCCAACAAAGTAGAGCGATTTATTGGCAAACCAGCCTGTCTTGCTGACTCATTGAGCATTTGTGTTGTAATTCTCATGCCATTACCTCCATTTCACGCTTATTATAAGTATCGTAACCTTCCCTTGCCTTTTCCATAGCAAAAGAGTGAAACACTTCAATTTGGGTGTGAAATATTTAGCCGGACAATTATATAATCATCCATTTTATATTTCGCACAATTTATTCCTGAAATATAGAACATTGTTGTGAAACGCCCTTATTCTGTTGTGAAGTGTTATGATGCCTACATCATCATTAACGACATTCTCATGGAACGACCTTTTTCAATGTCTGCCCATGTTCCGTCAATCACTTCATCTGTCGGCATACCACAAATCGTATCACCCACCTTCTCTTTTAATCCATTTTGGAGCATACTATGTATTTCTCTTTCTGCCGACTGTCCGGACTGCATCGCAAGCATACTGTTCATGCTACTAAATCCGGAACTCCCAAAAGAGCCTCCACCCATAAAGGAAAAACTGCTCAAATTAATATCTGATTTTCCTTCAAGCCAAAGTTGCATATACAAAGCATGGCGAGCCATTCTCTCTGTCCACCAATCGTATTCATCTTCATCATTGTTGTTCTTTTGCTTATTACTACGCATGGTATCACTTCCACCACCTGCAAGAACATTTGCAATTTCTCCATCCTCTCCAATGGCAATCGCCTGAGACATTCCGGTTGTACAACCAGGAGAAATAGCTTCATTTCTGGCAATATCGTATGCCCACCAACTCTCAATACGCTCCATAACCTCTTTAGCAAATTCAGGATCGTTTTCCATACGCTCCTGTGCCTTCGGATGTATCATAACAGCCTTACTGTTTGGTGGAATTGCTAAATGTCTCTGATTCTTTGGATTAGCACCTGTCGGTTTCCAATTTTCTATTAGCTCTGTGGACTTCTCCCCCTCTTGAAATAACGCTTCAAAAGGATAATCATTTCTGGTACGCCAATCGCTGCTTGTCGCATCGCCTACATTGTAAACAAGGTTTGGATATTTCGCTTTTAACATACTCTCCAAAGATACTTTTTCTGTTCCGGCGGTTTCTTCTGTTCTGGCCGCATCTACCGATGCAGCACTTTTACTTTCATAAACACCACTAAAAGAGTTTACCTGCCCTTTGCTGGATGTTTTTTGTTCTGTATATCTTGCATAGTTCATTATTACTGAATCAAGTTGCATACTACCTATCATAGTGCCTCCTTTCTGCAACCTATCTATCAGTCAAGGTTGCCCTGCTCTCCTAGAAGGTCCAAACATTCATTTTTTAACTTCTTTATATTATTCTTTTACAACTGTTCCCATCCCATAATTAGAAATTATATTTGAGTCCATTCGTCCTACACTATATTCTAATAGTGCCTTTTGCATAGAAACAGTATGGTAATCCCTTTCTATTCTCTCTTGTTCTAATAGCATTCTCTTAATTGCATTTTCCTCTGCAATTCGTTCATACTCAGCAGTTCTTTTTTCTCTTTCTTTACGAGCCTCTACAAATTCAGACGAAGAAACAGTTATTCTGCCCTCACAAGCAATACACGCTTCTCCAATCTCACCATTTTCTTTAAATGTTATCAAAAAACCTTGATTCGCCTGTGGTCTATAATACTTTGCAATAAAATCATCGACACGCCCCATAACCTGTTGTGCTAATTCAATATCGCTCTGCATTTTTTCTTCCAGTTCTGGCGGTATAACTATTGCCACTTTACCAGCCATAGAATTTATTTTAGATACTACATCTGAACTCTGCATCGGCGGTTCAGCTCCTGACGGTGTCCAATTTAAAACAGAATCATTTGCAGGTTCCATAAAATATGCATCCCAAGGATAATCATTTCTTCCCCATAATCCATGATCAATTTTCGATGTATCCATTACATTGTAAAATGCTCCCGGATACTTAGCCTTTAGCATACTCTCCACAGATACTTTTTCTGTTTTGGCAGTTTCTTCTTTTCTGACCACATCCGTAGGTGCAGCACTTTTACTTTCATAAACACCACTAAAAGAGTTTACCGTTCCCTTGCCGGATGTTTTTTGTTCTGTATATCTTGCATAGTTCATCATTACCGAACCAAGTTGCATACTACCTATCATAGTGCCTCCTTTCTGCAACCTATCTGTCAGTCAAGGTTGCCCTGCTCTCCTAGAAGGTCCGAGCAGATTAAATGCCTTGTATCATACTGATACTCATTGTACTAATAGCTTTTTCATAAGCTGAAACTGCTGGAGTAACAGGCTGTGTCTGTCCCACAATATAAATTCCAACAGAACTATCATATATCTGACTATTTCTCATCTGCTCCATAAGATGAGCATGGTATTGATTTTCAGCAATCCTTCTCCGTTCTGCGGCAATCTCCTCGTTTCTTTTAATATTTTCTCTACGCTCTTCTGCCTTTTTCTCTCTTTTTTCCTTCTGTGCTGCTTCAAACTTTGCTTTCTTCTCAGGACCCTCTTCTCCGCTAAGATAGTATGTTACCGAACCATCCTCATGTATCACCACACCTGCCGAAGTAGTAACATGACCCATTGCAGCCATAAACGCCTCAGTCTCCGGTATTGAATCAAAATGCTGTTGTATCTTTTCTTCGTAATAAGCCGCCTTCTCAGGATCATTTGCCATCTGTTCCAAAATATTAGGTGCAATTACCACATTGGAGTACCCGGCTGTACCCATTCCCAAATTATCCATGCTGTTCTGGTCTTTTCCAACATTCATTATCATTACATTGCCGTATTTTGCCCGAAGCTGTTCTGTATAGGCATCCACTTTGGATACATTTGCTCCACTTGCTTCCTGCAAACTATTTGTAAAACTGTTCCCATTCACAGAAGTTTTCTGCGTTTGGTTTTGATATTGATATGCCATTTGCATAACACTTGCCACATTACTAAAATTCATGTTCATCTCTCCTTTCATTCTGCAACATAACCGTTAATGTGAATTTTTTATTTTCAGCAGACCAATCCACGCCACCGTGATATTTTTCTGCTGTGTTCTTAATATTGCTTAGTCCGATTCCGTGAGCCTTTTTATCTTTCTTATCCGTTACCGGAAACTCAGAGTATTTTTTTCGTGTAATCTTTCCATCAAAGCTGTTCTCCACTTCAATAAAGAACATTTTGCCTCTTGAAAATGAGGACAAGGTAATGAAAGCCTCTGCACTCTTATCATTCTCTTTCAACTTCTTACAGGCTTCGATTGCATTATCCAAAGCATTTCCGATAATAATTCCTATATCATAGCCTTGTATCTGCAAATTCTCCGAGAACAACAGCCTGTCGGCATTTAACTGAATATCCGGCATGGTGCGAGTCAGTTCGTGGTATTTCATATTTAACAAAATATCCACCACGCTATTACCTGTTTTATATTGAAAATCCAACCTATCCATTGTCTGATTCAATTCTGAAAGGTAATTCTGCAACTCCTCATTCGCCTGACCTTCCTCATTGCCTGCAAGATGCATAATCACGGACAGGGTGTTTTTCATATCATGCTTCATACTGTGTACTCCGCCGTAGATATGCTCCATTTCTGTCATATGCTCCTGCATATTCTTTATCTGCTTTTCTAATATGAGTTTGTCACTCTTTTCCTTATTCAGCGTTATCATATCCTGAAAGAGCTTAACGCTATAAACAATGGAAAGAAGCGACAAAATCAGAATTGCCGGGATTATCAACATAAGGATCGGGTATTTGCCGTATAAATCCTGCGGCACACCATTTTCCATCGTCAAAAGGATTGTCCTAAGCATTACGCATAACAAAAATCCCACACACCCCGGTATCAACAGAAACAAGACTTCCTGCCTTTGAACCGGATACTCTTTGTCCTTATAATACTTAACCACCGCCTTCAATGCTCTGTATAGCAGAACCATGTAGCAGGCAACCATGAGT
>JAFZGJ010000132.1 GCA_017555455.1 Lachnospiraceae bacterium | reverse complement strand
TCCTTGGAACATACTTTAAAGGTAACTTCTCCATTCCCTAAATAGGTAAATTCCGGCGAATCCAGTAATTCAGCTTCTACCCCGCAATGCTGCATATTTCCTTCTGCGTCCATGAATGCCACATGAATGTACCCCTCTTTACTATCTGTATACAGGATTACTCCTACCCGGTCATAGGCAAAATCAAATATGCTTGCACATGTAACCAAAGTACATTCCGGATCTGCTTTTATTTTAAATAATTCTGCGATTTCCGACTTAGTCCATTCCTTCACAATATTTTCTACTTTTATTTCTTCTACTACTTCTTTAGCAATTGATTCGTTCATTTTATAAAACTTTCCATCAAAGCTTATGGTCTTCCCTGTGATTCTCAAATCATATATTTTTTCTTTCGTATGAATTTCGAATAAGTACCATCCTTCTATCCACGGATTCTCTATTTCTCTGTATTCTATTTCCGTAAAAGTCTGTTGCAACTCTTTCAATTTTTCTGCAACTGATAATTCATAGATTTCTTCATCAAAATCATAATATACAACCTTGGTTACACTTTCCCAAAAATCATCTGCATAAAGCTCTATATCCTCACCCGAAACATTCTGTTCTTCTGATTCTGTCGTTTCTTCACTTCTTACCTCTACCCCCTCTACTTCAACAGACACCGCAATAGGACCTCTATCGGAATCGTTTTGAACTGCAACACCAACTTGAAACCATTCGTCTTTTACTGCATCCAATTTCACAGGCATTCCATGCGTCAGATATTCAGCTACATATCCTGTTTCTACGGTTTCATCCACGGGTTTTAAGATTACTTCCGTATCGCCCAATCCTGCACCAGTCCATATTGTAATCTCATTACCAGTAGCCATAATTTCTTCTTCTGAATATACAAAAGCTTCTGTACTTCCTGCCGGAATAATAATTTCTATTTCATATTTATCATTCTTGCTACAGGCCGTAATCGGCAATATGAATATGCTCAATAAAATCAATACAAAACATTTTTTCATAATTGACCATCTCCTACACTTTTATTGTTCATCCAGCTCCGCAACTGTTTTCTGGCTAAACCGAATTGTAATTGCAAAAACACCCTCATATCCAAACTTTTCATATTCTTCTGGAGAATTAAAATAATCCACCTGATAAGAAACTACTTCATTCTTTGATGTAATTATTTGTACCGCTAAAGGTATTTCTTCTTCATAAACAAATTCTGTTTTTTCTGATAAAACGGAGGTTGCAAAACTGCCAATTTCATTTAAATCTCCGTTGCTCTCATTCTTAAATTCTGTCGAACCATCTGTATGCTCACTCTGAATAGCAATTCTAAGCCCCTTATCTAATCGCTCAAAAGAAAGCGCAATACGCCCTTCCACATCCGAAAATGCCTGACCACCGCCGCCTGCTTCTAACTTCCATTCACCATCCATTAAACGATAGGTATTCACCTGAATACTCTGAACAGTCTCATCAAGCACAAAATCATATATTTTCTGTTGTGTATCCAACCCTAGCAATGCAGCAATCTTTTCTTCTTCCTTTGTAAGCTGTGCCGGTTCTATGTACATTTTGTCTGCAGTCTTAGGTGTGGCGGAACACCCAATCATGCTTATAATTCCTATCGTCACTAATAATGCTACTATCAATTTTTTCATAATTAACCTCTAATGCACTCTTTTCTATCCAATCACAATAAATAATTTATTACGTCGCTAATTATCAAATTAAAATTAGTTATAATGCCATTAGTAACTCCATATTAATAGATTTTTCTGTAAAACCATATTTTTTATACATCTCATACGCAGCCACATTTCTGGCATTTACTTGTAATTCAATTCCATCCATATTCTTTTCTATTTTCATTGTTTTTAAAAATTCAAACATTTTATGTCCGACACCTAATCCTCTATATTTTTCATCTACTGCCATCGTATCTATAAAAATAACATCTCGCATAACATGTGCCGGACTTTCAATATGTCTTAAAATAATTTCAAGAACTCCAACAATTTTTTTATTTTCGTTCTCTGCAACAAAAAAAGTATTGTTTTCTACTAGCTTCTCAAATTCTTCTTTTGTAATTAAATTGTCGTTATATTTATAAATATCCGGTCTCCATTCCACATGCATATCTTGTACCTGTGAAATAATCTTTATAACGCTTCCATAATCATTTGTTATAGCATTTCTTATCTTAATATCCATTTTCTTCTTTAATCCTTATGTTCAAATTTTATAAATTTACTCTGAAAGTAATCTTTTAAGCAAAACCTCTCGATTATTGATAAACATTTCTGTAACCTTATAACTCTCTGTATCCTCATACTCACAGTTATGCACTGTTCCCTCATCAAAAGATATAATCTGTGCCCCCGGAATTCCCAACAAAATTGGAGAATGCGTTGCAATAATAAATTATGAACCCTGCTTGGCACATGAACATATTTCCATAAGTAATGTTAACTGCCTTTGCGGAGATAAGGCTGCTTCAGGTTCATCAAACAAATATAATCCGTTAGGCCTTAACTGCTTTTGCACCACCGCCAGAAAACTTTCCCCATGTGACTTTTCGTGATATTTTTCTGATGGATGATCAAAATCTGCATATTCTTTCTCTTTGGTTGCAACGTTATAAAAGCTTTCAGCTCTAAGAAAATATCCCCATTTAGCCTTACGATATCCTTTGGAAACTTTTATAGCTTCATGCAACCTGGAATGTGAATCATATGTTGAAAAAGAATAATTTTTTGTTCCACCT
>JAFZGJ010000131.1 GCA_017555455.1 Lachnospiraceae bacterium | reverse complement strand
TTCTACTTCAGAACAACTGACGTAACTGGTGTTTGTAACTTACCAGCAGGTACAGAAATGTGTATGCCTGGTGACAACATCGAAATGACTATCGAACTTATCCATCCAATCGCTATGGAACAGGGTCTTACATTCGCTATCAGAGAAGGTGGACGTACAGTAGGTTCAGGTAGAGTTGCTACTATCATCGAATAATTTCGAGTGATAGTTCACACATTGAATATCTAATTTAGAATATTTCTAAAATTTTCAGCCCTCTAGCAATAGAGGGCTGAACTTTTCTATAAATATCTGGCTCATATTCTTAAATCATACATTTTTACAGTCTGGCTTGCTCCGAGGGTAGAGGGGACTGTAATAAATATCTACATAGTTTTCACAAAATAAGATATTTACAGTCTAGCTTGTTCCGAGTAGATACAGAAACTGTAAGTTAATCTATTTCCATGACACGACCGGAAACTTTTTACAGTGTGCAATGTCATGAGTAAGTGTTAGACTGTAAATTTTCAAGATACTAAGAACTACTAATACCGAAATTACAGTCTTTGCTTTTGTGCGTGTTCATCCAGACTGTAGAATTTCGTAAGACAGTGTTATGTGCGCAAGATATTTACAGTCTAGCTTCCCGCGAGGAAGTATATGGACTGTAATAAAACTGAACGCCGCGACCAATCATAAATTTTCTGCAGTCTGGTAAATATCGAACAAGAATTTAGGCTGTAAATAAGCTAAAAGCAAATATAAACTACATCAAATAATCCGAATCAAATAAACTAAAAGCAAATATAAACTACATCAAATAAATCACATCGCATAAATCATATCAGGAGGTCATATGTTAAGAAGAATTCAGGAAGAATTAAATTTTATTAAGCAAGTAGAAGAAACGATTGAAAGAACAATAAAAAATGCACCAAAGGGTAAATTACGTTGTTCAACCAGTAGAGGATATTATCAGTACTACCAAGGCAGAGAGTATTTGAACAAAGATAAAAAAGAATTTATCAAACAACTGGCCCAGAAAGAATATTGCATGAGCATAAAAAGTAAAATAACGAAAGTAAAAAGAAATTTACAATCATTAATTAAAGTATACAAAAATGAAGAACTGGAACAAATCTATCGAAAACTTTCCCCCGCAAGAAAAGCAGTTATAACACCGATATTTAAACCAATAGAAGAAATAATAGCTGAATTTGATGCAATTCAATATATTGGAAAAGAATTTGATGAAGAGGATATAACCGAATATTACACATCTAAAGGAGAAAGAGTTAGATCAAAATCAGAGAAAATTATAGCAGATGAATTATTAAGATATGAAATTCCCTACAAATATGAAATGCCCATAGAACTTGAAAATTGGAATAGAAAAGTTACGATTTATCCGGATTTTACAGTTTTGAATCGCAGAACAGGAAAACGGTGGATTGTAGAACATTTTGGTATGATGGATAATCCGTCATATTATGAAAATGCAATGTTTAAATTAGATACATATGAAAAGAATAATATTTTATTGGGAGATGGCTTGATAATTTTGCATGAAACATCAAGTTGTCCACTTAATACAAATATAATGAGAAGATATATAAATAACTATTTACTATAGTAATAATATTGGCATTCGTTGCATTAGTTTAATAAAACTATATACAGTTGCGTAATCATGATATGTACTAAAAACTGTAGATATTCAAGTTTTTATTCGTAGTAATTTTTCATATTACAGTCTACGGTTATCTTGCAATGAATTAAAGTGTAAATTTGTTGTAGAGAAGGACTACAGATTGAATATATTACAGTCCATCAATATTTTTGTAAGGTGAAGACTGCAAGAAGTCCATAATAAATGCTCGGCGAACAAAAATTATGCAGTTAGTGTTATTTGGTGCATGCTTATAGACTGTAAAAGCTTCATACAAGAAACTTCTAATAGTTTTAAATTTATCACCGCGACCTGATTATATCAGTTCCGGCATCTGAATGTTGCAAAAGTCAATATATAAATGCACATTTGTATTTTACTCTTTAAAAATGTCAGTTAGAAATAAATTTCCTTTACGCAAAAGCACGATGGAGGTATTATAAATACAGGCTATTTTTAGAAAAAGGTGTCAGTACAATCGTAATGAAAACAGAAGACAACAAGGAGAACATACCATGAAAAAACTACCAAAGAGAAAAATATACCGCTACTGTCTTGCAGACATAGCGAAAGGATTATTTAACGGTATGATAGGAAATTATTTGCTGTACTTTTTTCAGCCTACAGCAAAAAGTGGATTACCGGTACTTTTGCCGGAAAATAAATTATTAGGATTTATTACCATTATGGCATTGATTACCGCTTTAGGAAAGATTGTGGATGCGGTAACGGATCCCTTGGTAGCTACATTGTCGGATAAGTGTACTCATAAGGAAGGCAGAAGAATGCCTTTCTTAAAATATGCAGGAATACCTTATGCTTTATCTGTATTATTGATTTTTTATGCGCCGTTCCGGCAAGGTTCTGTAGTAAATGCTATCTGGGTAGGAGTATTTTTAGTAACCTATTATACAGCCTATACTTTTTATTTTATACCCCGTAATGCGCTGGTGCCGGAAATTATTCCGGATGCTAAGGATAGAGTTGGATATTACGGAATCAGTACCGCATTCTTCATGGGTTCCTCATCATTTATGTATGCAGCCACTTTGTTTGTGAATATTCTTAAAAATATTGGATTCTCTCCGCTTTGGGCATGGAGAGTGGTATTTTTGGTATTCGCGGCTATCGGTATGATTTGTGTCATGTTTACGGCAACGGCTTTCAAAGAAAAAGATTATGTGGAAAGTAATACTAAACCTCAGGAATCGATTTTAAAATCCTTTGGTTTAGTGCTTAGAAATAAAAATTTTGTAATGTACGGTTTGGGAGACTTGTTCAGTGGGGTATCTATGGCATTTTTCCAGACAGCCATGCTTTATTATATCACCATGCTTCTAAATGTGCCGGAATCCCAGTCTTTTTTAGTAATGTTATCGGCCATCGGTGTGGCATTATGTTTATTTCCGGCTATTGTGAAATTCAGCCGTAAGTATAATAAAAAAGCCTTAATTGTTTCAGCAAGTATTGTATTTACCATTGTTTTTGCTTTTATCTATGTAGGAGATAAAATCGCTGCTTTGGCACCGGGATATGAATTGTTTGTAGGTTTGGCATTGGGAGTAGTAGTGGCATTTCCGTTTGCGGCAATTAACATTCTGCCACAGGCTATGTTATCGGATATCATTCAGGAAGATAGTTTGAAAAATGGAGTTAACAGAGAAGGTATCTTTTCAGCAACCAAGACTTTCATTGAAAAAATTGCTTCGGCACTGGCTATGATGGTAGTATCCAGTGTTCTTGTTATTGGCGCGAATGCCGGAGAACAGGTTGGAATGCAGGGCGTGAAGCTGACCGGAGTATATGCAGGAGTGTTTAGTTTGCTTTCGCTTGTGTTCTTTTGTTTGTATGATGATAAAAAAGTAAACCGGTACATAGAAGAGCATGCTTATCAAAATAAAAAGCAATAAGCAGTTTGTTCAAAGAAGAAACCAAAAGTAATTACAAAATAAATATCAAAATACAACAGGGATATTACTATGAAAAAAAGAATCTTACAACCGGAATTAAATCGCAAAAATGTAACTCCGGAAAAGCAAAATCAATACATAAAAACCTTGAAAAAAATGATTGATTGCAAAACGGTCTATGATAAAGATGGAACCAATATAGAAGAATACAACAAATTCTATCAAGTTCTGGAACAGGAATTTCCCAACCTCCATAAACATGCAAAACGTCTCACCTTTGGAGGCGGATGTTTTGTGTATGTAATAGAAGGCCGGAGAAATCCGGAAATTAAAGAAAAAAATATGATATCTAATGATACATCAAATGCTTCGAAGAAGCCGGAAGTAAACATCAACAAAAATATCATGCTCATGTCACATCACGATGTAGTAGACGGAGATGACACTTGGGAAACAGATCCTTTCTGTGCTGTAGAAAAGGAAGGGGCTTTGTGGGGAAGAGGGACCATTGATACCAAGACACCTTTGTTTGCCCAGATGCAGGCTTGTGAAGAACTACTGGCAGAAGGCTATGAGTTTGAAGGAATGAATGTGTATATCGGTTCTTCCAACAACGAAGAATGCTGTGGAGATGGGATGGTTTTGGCAACCCAATATTTCAAAGAAAAAGGGATTCGATTTGAGGTGGTATTGGATGAAGGCGGAGCCATCACTACAGGACAGATTCCGGGAGTAACTGCCAAAAGTGCCATGGTAGCCGTTCACGAAAAAAGCAGACATGTGTATTGTTGTAAGACAAAAATGGATAGTAAAGGTCATGGGGGATTCGGACCGGCCACGGACAATGCCTTGGTTCGAATGAGTAGGTTTATCAGTGAAGTAAGTGGAAAGAAAATATATCAGGGGAATTTTTATCCGGAGGTGAAGGCTACGTTTACTTCCCATGCACCGTATATGTCTTTTCCCATGAATCTTTTATTTGGAAATTTTACCGTGTTCGGTCCTATTATTAAAAAAATCATGCTGAACATTCCGCAGACCAATCCCATGTTGGCAACAAGCATCTCTTTCACCACCTTGTTTGCGGGAGAGAAAGAAGAGATGCAGGTAAAGGCAAAAAAGGTGGAAGGAACCATGTTTCTTCGCTGTATCCGTGAAGAGGATTTGGTAGCAGGTCTGAAGAAAATCAAGGAAATCGGAGAAAAATATGGGGTGGAAATAGAAGAAGTTTTACGGGATTACTGTCAGCCCACAGATTATAACGGAAAAGCTTTTAAAGTATTGGAAGAAGTGTTACATAAAAATTTCCCGGATGTTATTGTGGCGCCATTTTTGCTCACCGCCGGAACTGATGCCAGACATTTTACCCAAATTGCTGACAGCATTTTAAGATTTGCGCCTATTGATTTAGATAAAAAACAGTTTGCCTCCATACATGCTGCCAATGAGCATATCAAAGTGAAAAATATCGGGGAGTGTGTTTGTTTTTATAAAGATTTTGTACAAAAAATTTCTTGTTAAATTTTGAAAAGACAGAAACAACACACAAATGTCAAAAGAAAAAATAATGCAGTGGCAGAGGGAGTATGGTATAATATCGACAGATATTATACCGGCTCGAAGCGAAGCGAAGTAGCCATCCCGCGGAGCGTAGCCTGTGCTTTGCACATGGCATAATGTATAAATACTGTACAACTTAGGAACAGATATGGGAGACACAAATGAAGAAAAAATTAAGTATAGCAATAATTATCATTGTAGCAGTCATTTTGGTTGCAACTTGGGTAGCGCCATACATTATTTTAATAGCAGACAGGCAGGAAAAGGTAGCTGATTCTTACGCTTACAGTGAAGTATTCTTTGATGAATATGATGAGGTAAGGGAACATCTGTTGGCAACTGTGGACAATTTGAAAAATCAAGGAATCGAGACAGATTTATATAGTCATGCAATAGATGTAGAAGAGGATTTATATATAGATACCATTTATCTGCCAAGTAGCACAGAACAGAAAAATCTGGTAGTATTAACCACCGGAGTGCATGGAATTGAAGGCTATATTGGTTCTGTAATGTTAGATGTATTTTGGCAGGAAATTTATCCGGATTTAAATAAAGAAAATACCGGAGTTTTAGTGATTGCCAATGTAAATCCCTACGGCATGAAACATCATCGCAGATACAATGAAAATAATGTAGATTTAAACCGTAATTTTATCATTGATTGGGAAGCTTTTGATACCACAGTAAACAAAGACTATCCAAAGGTAGATCAGTTCTTAGGCCCACAGAAAAAAATGGGAAATGCTCTTTGGCATGAAGCAGGATTTTATGCTTCTATGGTAAAAGAGGTGGTAGCCAATGGTGCGGATTCCATTTCCAATGCATTATTGGGGGGACAGTATGAATATCCTCAGGGAGTATATTATGGTGGCGCAGGAGATGAACAATCTACCACTTATGTAAAAGATGTATTTGAATGGACACTGGGAGAAAGTCAGTATGAGAATGTAGTGCATATTGATGTGCATTCCGGATATGGTCCCCGTTATAATATGGTGATTTTTAATTCCGTATATGAAACAATGAATGAAGCAGAGACGAAAGCGTTGTTCGGATACGATAATGTGATTTCTTATGATTCCGAAAGCTTTTATGCAACTACAGGAGATACGACAGATTTTTACTATCGTCTGAAAGAGCAGATGGGAGCTGAGACCGCATTGTTTTCTACCTGTTTTGAATTCGGAACCATTGGGGACAGTTTTTTAGATTCCATTATTTCCATGAAATATACCATCGAAGAAAATCAAGATTACTGGTATCCAACAACAGATAAGGTTATGAATGCCATTGTTAGGGAACGTTATCAGGAATTATTTTATCCTACAGAAATGGAATGGAGAGAAAAAACAGTAGCAGATTTTGCAGCTGCAGCCAAAGGTGTGCTTAATGCAAAACTGATTACAGAATAGATATACATAGAGGAGGAACACCATGAATACATACACAAAAAAAGAACGGAATATGTACCTGATTGGTCTCATGGGACAGAATGTAATTTATAATATTATTGCAACCGGTATGGTATTTTATTTCCAGAGTGTTATTTTTATTCCCGCTATTGCCATCAGTGTGATTATGGGAGTAGCCAGGATTTGGGATGCAATTAATGACCCTATGATGGGAACTATTGTAGACAGAACCAGAACCAAATGGGGAAAGTGCAGACCTTATTTATTCTTTGTACCGGGCATTGTAATGATTACGACCTTCCTTACGTTTGTAAACGATCAATATTCTGCAGCTAATTCGCCTAAAACCAATGTCATGATTATTGCTTGGGCAGCCATTTCCTATATTCTTTGGGGAATGACCTATACCGCAGGAGATATTCCGATTTGGGGAATTACCTCCTTAATGACAGAAAGTGAAAAAGACAGAGCCAGTATTTTAAGTCTTGCCAGAATTGTAGCAGGAATTGCCGGAGCACTAATTCTTTTAACAATCGTTCCGATTTCACAGTCTGTGGGAGCCTCCTTTGTGGCGAAAGGAATGAGCCAGAGTAAGGGACTTCAGTGGGGCTTCCTTGTGGTTTGTGGTGTCCTTACGGTAATCGGTTCCCTGATGTTCCAGTGTGCGGCCTTTGCCAAAGAGCGTGTGGAACAGCCTTCCGATGAACACAAAGGCTTTATTGATAATGTAAAAATTATGTGGGCTTGTAAGCCTTTCAGAAGAATTTTAATTTCCGGTGTTTTAAAAGCACCTATTCAGTTGTTACTTGGAATTGCCATGACTTTAATGTCTTATTATTATGGTGATAATGGAGGAGACGGACAAAGCTATATGTTATACATGGCAATTTTGGGCGGAGCTATGTACGGCAGCCAGTTTGTAGCCATGGGATTTATTCCAAAGCTTTGTGAAAAATTCGAAAAGCGTACCGTGTACAATTTCAGTACCTTAATTGGTGTTATTCCATTCACCGCTATTTTCGTTATGTATTTAATTGATGGAACCGGACTATACAAGACCCATTGGGTAATTTTTACTGCCATCATGTTTGCGTTGGCAGGAGCAGGAATTGGGGCATCTACGGTTATGCAGTCTATTTTAATTGCGGATTGTGTGGATTTTGATGAGCATCGTACGGGATATCGTCCGGATGGAATTTTCTTCTCCGGTCAGAGCTTTATTACTAAACTTGGTGCTGGACTTTCTTCCTTTATTCAGGGGATTGTTTTTGCAATTGTTGGATTTAGTGGGGATGCGGTAGCTGCCTGTAACGAAGCATTAGCAGCTTCTCCTGCCAGTGACTTTATGTTTGCTACGGCACCGGAATTTGAAGCGTACCGTTTTGGTATGTTTTTCCTACTCTCCATTCCTACGGCCATTTCTTGCGTGGTTGCTGTATTGCCTATGTTGAAATATGAAATTACTAATCAGAAACACAAAGAAATTATGTCAGATCTAAATGTAAGACGTAGCAGATAATTGTATATATGTAGAAGGGATTTTGGACACAAAATCCCTTTTTTTGTGGAATTTTTGTCGAATGTGTAATATAATTTTTTTAACTGTTTGAAAAATACAATTGGTTGAAAATATAAGACAATGACTGAAATTGGATACAAAAAGAAAAAGGAAGAGTACACATGGACTATATGTTAGATAATGTGGATGAAGATAGAGAGAGAATACAGCGCCGTAAAGAAAGAATGGAAAAAATGCGGCAGGAAAAACAGAAGCAGATGGAGCGCCGTCAGAGAATGAAAAAGGTGATTCCGGCAGTGGCCTGCGGTTTATTGGTCCTTTGCTTGGGTGTGGCAGGTATGGTGATACTTGGAGAAAGAAAACCGAAGACATCGGAGGTTGCAGTTAAGGAAGAAACTCAGGATATTGATGAAACAGCAATGTCACCACAGGTGATGCAGGCGGAGGAAGTGGCACAGGACAATACTGTGGTTACTTCAGAAAATTCCGGAGACATACAGGCGGAAATTCTTTTGAATGAAGAGCAGGAAGAGAGAGTTATATACAATTTTGAGCCAACAGCAGAAACCATAGCTATCTATAATGAAGAAGTAATCAGCTCTAACGCAATTTTAATTGATGAAAGTACAGATACCATTGTAGCATCCAAAGGTGCCAAAGAAAGAATTTCGCCGGCATCCATGACAAAAGTGCTTACCATTCTGGTGGCAGCAGAGAATATTACGGAAGAACAATTGGATGATACCTTTATAATGACCAGAGAAATTACAGATTACGGTTATGTAAACGATTGCAGTGCAGTTGGTTTTTTGGCAGAGGAAAAAGTAACCATACGGGATATGTTTTACGGAACCATATTACCCTCCGGAAGTGATGCAGCAGTAGGACTTGCAACTTATGTGGCAGGCTCCCATGAAGCTTTTGTGGAAATGATGAATGAAAAGCTGGAAGAGTTGGGTTTGGCAGAAACCAGCCATTATACGAATTGTGTAGGTCTTTATGATAAGGAGCATTACAGTACTGTTTATGATATGGCGGTTATAATGAAAGCTGCCATTCAAAATGAATTGTGTAAAACAGTTTTGGCAGAACATAATTACACAACAGAATCAACTACGGAACATCCTGATGGAATTAATATTTCAAACTGGTTTCTTCGAAGAATTGAAGATAAGGAAACCGGAGGAGAAGTATTATGTGCTAAAACGGGATATGTGCAGCAGTCTAAAAGTTGTGCCGTAAGTTATGGGATTTTTGCTAACGGTACTCCATATATATGTGTAACTGCGGGTTCCAGCAGCAGTTGGAGATGTATTTATGACCATGTGGAAATATATAATCAGTATGTATTATCATAATAAATAGATAGGAAATGAAAAATGAAGTTAAAAAAGAATAAAATTCAGCATCTTATTGAGGAAAATCAAGAAGCTATTAAAAAGTATAATGTGAATTTTTGTCCTAAATTAGCAACCATAGGAATTATTATTTCTATGATTGCCATGTGTGGGAGTTTTATATATCTTGATTTGAAAGAAGCAAGATTAATGTATGGTCTTATTGGTGTCATTTGTGTGGTACTTTTGTGCCTTTCAAAAGTAGAAAAATTGCGTAGATATGCAGTTATATGGATCTATGTGGAATTTTTTGTGCTTTATTTACTTGTACTTTATCTTAGTGTAATTGTTTCCCCGGATAAGTCGGCAGCTTCTATTTTAGTTGTTTTGACTATATTTCCCATTACATTTATAGATAAGCCGGGGCGACTGATAGCAGTAGATGTTTTCATGTATTTGATGCATACTATAGCTTCATTTATATGTAAAGGGACTTCTTTGGGAACGTTAGATATGATTAATTGTTTGATCGCTGTGGTAGTGGGATGTTTTTGTGGTTTTTATGTTTTGGAAACAAAATTGCAGAACTTTAATTTGTCCAGACTGTTGGCTTATGAAAAGGAAACCGATATTTTAACCACTCTTGGGAACAGAAGAAAACTGGTGCAGACGATTTTTGTCATTGAAAAAGGGGAAATGGAAGGACCTGACGGAGTTATGCTGTTTGATATCGACCGGTTTAAGCAATATAATGATAGATTCGGACATCAGGCGGGGGATATGTGTCTTCGTGCTTTTGGAAAAATGTTAAAAGAGACAGATTGGGGAGCGAAAGCAACATTTTACCGATATGGGGGAGAAGAATTTGTAGGATTTCTCTGGGGAGTTCAGGAAGAAGAACTGGGTGTGATAGCTGAAAAAATTAGAAAAAGAACAGAAGAAATTGTATTAGAGCATGAAAATATTACCACCAGTATCGGTTATGTGTTTTGCAAGGACGCATCTGTTATAAGCTATGAAAAATGGATAGGAAGAGCGGACAAAGCAGCTTATGCAGCAAAGAAAAACGGACGCAATTGTACGGTTGCCTATGAAAAATATATGAATTAAGAAGCTTATGAAAGAGCGGTATAATTCTTAAATAAAAATAAATTGCCTTAAATTACAGTAAAGACTATTGATTTTATCAGGGGAAAGGTATAAGACTAAACATAATACGAAAAATAAGAATAGAGATGAAGATTTACCTAGAAAATAGTATCGGATAAAATCGGTTGGAGGCAAAAAATGAAAAAAGTTGCAATATTAACAGACAGTACATCTGATTTGTCAAAAGAATTATTAGATAAGTATGATATTACGGTATTTCCTTTACACATTCATTTGGGAGAGAAGGAATATGCCGATGGAATTGATATTACTCCTGAGGAGATTTATCAATGGTCAGAGGAGACAAAAGAAACCCCGAAAACCTCAGCACTTTCTCTTTATGATGCCAAGGAATATGTGAAAAAGGTATTGGGAAAGGGAGAGGAAGTTATTTGTTTCTGTCTTTCGGAAGTAATGTCCTCCTGTTGTAGTGTGATGCACATGGCGGTGGCAGAACTGGAAGTGGAAGATAGGGTGTTCATTGTAGATTCCATGAATCTTTCTACCGGAATCGGACTTCAGATTTTAGCAGCTGCAGGGTTAGCGGATAAAGGTATGAAGGCCGCAGAAATTGTTGAAAAGATAAAAGAAATGCAGCCTAAGATACGTTCCAGTTTTGTGGTAGACAATCTGACCTTCCTTCATCGTGGGGGAAGATGCAGCGGTGCCGCTGCGTTGGCAGGGAATACCTTAAAGCTTCACCCCTGTATTTATGTTTCGGAAGGAAAAATGCAGGCAGGGAAGAAATATCGTGGTAAAATGGATAAGGTAATTTTAAATTATGTGGAAGATATAAGGGCAGAATTGTCTGAAGCAAGGAAAGACCACATTTTTATTACCCACTCCGGTTGTGAAGCAGGATTGATTGAACAAATTAAAAAAGAATTGGAAGATATGCATTACTTTGAAAATATCTATGTAACCAGAGCCGGAGGTGTGATTTCCAGTCACTGCGGACCGGGAACTTTAGGTGTTTTGTATGTAGCACAATAATAATGTAATAGGAAGAGTAATTTAAGCATGCCATTTCTCTCTAAAAAGAGGGAAATGGCATTTTTAAGTTGAGAAAAATCCGATAATTTATTATAATAAAAATAATAGGGTTAGTAGAAAGTATATTATGAAAAGAGGGTGCAACATATGCGTGGGACAAGATTAATTAATACCAACTGGTATTTTTCAAAAACAGCCAAAGGGGTAGAAAAAGCAACTTTGAAAGAGTTTCAGGAAGAAAGTATTGCACTTTTAACATACCCAGGGAAAATGGTGTTTCATGGATGTTCCGACTGGATAGAGGTAGCATTGCCACATACATGGAATGGAACGGATGGACAGGACGGAGGAAATGATTATTATAGAGGAACCTGTTATTATTTGAAAAATGTTCCGGAAACACTTTTGGAAAGAGATAAAGTAAATTATTTGGAATTTGAAGGGGTAAATTCTTCTGCAACTGTGTATTGGAATGGGGAAGAAATGACAGTTCATCATGGAGGATATTCTACCTTCCGTGTCAAAATAGAAGATATTCAGGAAAATAACCTCCTAATTGTAGCGGTAGATAATGCACCCAATGATTTTGTATATCCTCAAAATGCGGATTTTACTTTTTATGGTGGAATTTATAGAGATGTGAAGATTGTTTCTGTGGATAAAAATCATTTTGCCATGGATTTTTGGGGAGCATCGGGAATTAAAGTAACTCCGGTAGTAGATTTAGGGAAAAAGCAAGCAGATATTACAGTAGAATCCTTTGTGGAATTGGAAGAAAAGTTTTTGGAGGCAGACAGTAAAGATTCCATAAAAGTAAAAACTACTCTTTGGGATGAAAATGGTAACCTGATTTGTGAAAAAGTAAAAATAAAAAGGCAGCAGAATTCACAAAGCGCATCTTCAGATGCAGAACAAAAGATGCAATCAGGAAAAAGAATTCCGATGGCAAAAGAAGAATTTGTATTGGAAAATCCTCATTTATGGGATGGCTTAAAAGACCCTTATTTATATATGGCAAAAGCAGAACTTTGGATAAATGGGGAACTTGTTGATAAGGTGGAAACCCGTTTTGGATGCAGAACCTGCGAATTTGATGCTGACAGAGGATTTCTTTTAAATGGGAACCCCTATCCTCTTCGTGGAGTTTCCCGCCATCAGGACAGACCGGAAGTGGGAAATGCCTTAACCAAAGAAATGCATGAAGAAGATTTAAATCTGATTTTGGAAATGGGAGCCAATACTATTCGTTTGGCACATTATCAACATGCCCAGTATTTTTATGATTTATGTGATGAAAAGGGATTGGTTCTATGGGCAGAAATTCCCTATATTACCACCCATATGCCAAAGGGAAAAGAGAATACCATTACCCAGATGAAAGAACTGATTTACCAGAATTACAATCATCCGTCTATTGTAACCTGGGGGCTTTCCAATGAAATTACAGCCAATGGTGCCAGAGAAAAAACTTTGTTGGAAAACCATTATGAATTAAATAAACTGGTACATAAATTAGATGTCACGAGACCTACTACCATGGCAGTTATTACCATGTGTGACAAGGAAGAAGAAATAGTGCATATTTCGGATATTGTTTCCTATAATCATTATTTTGGATGGTATGGTGGCAGTGTGGATATGTATGCTCCATGGTTTGATGAGTTCCATAAGAAATATCCAAATAAACCTATCGGTATCAGTGAATATGGCTGTGAGGCTCTGGATTGGCATACTTCCAACCCTATGCAGGGAGATTATACGGAAGAATACCAGGCATATTATCATGAAGAATTAATCAAAATGATTGATCAGCGTCCCTATCTTTGGGCGACCCATGTATGGAATATGTTTGATTTTGCTGCAGATGCCAGAGCAGAAGGCGGTAAAAACGGAATGAATCATAAAGGGTTAATTACCTTTGACAGAAAATATAAAAAGGATTCCTTCTATGCTTATAAAGCGTGGCTCTCCAAAGATCCATTTGTTCATATTTGCGGAAAACGCTATGTAGACAGAGTGGAAGAAGTAACCAGGGTTACGGTATACAGTAATCTTCCTGAGGTTGAGCTTTTGGTAAATGGTGAAGTGGTAGAAAAACAGACCAAAGGGGAATATCCGTTTTTCTATTTTAATGTAAAAAATGAAGGAGAAAGTATTCTTACTGCACGTGCCGGAGAATATGTGGACGAAGCAAGAATTCGTAAGGTAGACGAGTTTAACGAAGATTATCGAATGAAAGAAGAAGGGGAAGTGTTAAACTGGTTCGAAATAACCGCACCTGCAGGCTACTATTCCATTAATGATACCATTGGGGATATTATGAAATCTGCCAAAGGAACTCTACTGTTAGGTATGATTTTAAAATCCATGATGGGAAGAAGAGAATCTGATGCGAAAAAGGAAAAGAAAGCATCTGAGAATCAGATTAAACTAAACAAGAATATTATCCGTATGGTACAGGGATTTACCGTGAAACGTGCTATTTCCATGGCAGGCATGATGGGGATTAAGCCTTTGTCAAAGGAAGAAATGTTGGATATTAACAGAAAACTTAATAAAGTGAGAAGAAAAAGGTAATGAAGAGGGATGTTATGGCAAAAGAAAGAATGGATTTAAGCAACTTAGTGAATGCAGAAAGTAGCAGAAATAAAACTGCCATTATTGGTATGGCAATTATGAATATTATATTGACATTTGCTTATCTGATAGAGGTGCTAAAGGGAGCGAGGGGAATAGTTTCCTATTTAGTGGTAGTAGTTTTATGTTTATGTCCGGTGATTTTATGTATTGGAGCGTACTTAAAGAAAAAGGATACCAAGAGTATCCGATATATTGGGGGTATGGGATTTTTAGCTTTGTATAGTTATATTATGTTTACTACCTCAACGGATTTGGCTTTTTGTTATGTTATTGTTATGTATGTTATTTTAATGGTTTATGGAGATTTACGTTTTTCCATTATCATGGGAGTTTATGCTTTTGTACTGAATATATCAGTGCTGGCATGGAAAATGTTTACCGTGGGTCTTAGTGCGAATCAAATTACCAATGCAGAAATTATGCTGGCATGTATTGTTCTGACTACAGTGTTTGGAATTATGGCAGTGAAGAAAATTACAGAGATTAATGATGCAAATTTAAATCGTGCCAAAGAAGAAAAGGCTAAGGCAGGGGAATTGTTGGAAACTACATTAAATGTGGCTTCCAATATTACAGAAAATATAGCAGCTGCATTTTTGGCAACCGAAAGTCTTCAAAGTTCTATGGATGTTACTAAAAATGCTATGGATAATTTGAATCAGGGAACATCGGAAGCAGCTCAGGCCATTGAAGAGCAAAGACAAGATACAGAAGAAATCAATCAATACATTGAAGGGGTAGAAGAAGCAACAGAGGTAATGGCATTTGCCATGATGGAAAGTCAGGAGGCATTGGCAGAAGGGCAGCGTATAATGAAACAGCTGCAACAGCAGGTAAAAAACTCAGAGGAATATAGTAATTCTGTTGCAAAAGAAATGGAAGAACTTAAAAACTATGCAGAACAAATGCAGATGGTAATGAAATTAATTAATAATGTTGCAAGACAAACAGGACTTTTGGCCTTGAATGCAAGCATAGAGGCAGCAAGGGCAGGAGAAGCGGGCAGAGGATTTTCCGTGGTAGCAACAGAAATTTCAGGATTGGCTTCTCAAACCAGCGAAGCTACAGGAGATATTGATACTTTAATAGAAGGTATTACACAGTCTGTAACTAAAGTGGGAAATGCTGTGGAAGCATTAATAGATAGTAATAGACTTCAGCATGAATATGTAGGAGCTACTGCAGGCAGCTATGAGAGTCTGGAAGAACATACCACAGAAATTGCAACCCAGGCAGAATGTCTACAGAATCAGGTAATGGCAGTGAGTGGAGCAAATGAAAAGATTGTAGGACAAATTGAAAAAGTTTCTGCTATTACACAGGAAGTAACAGCGGCAGCAGAAGAAACATTAACCATTTGTAATGAGAATGTAGATAGTATTGCTAAAGTAATGGACGTTATGAAGAGTTTATCCGAACAGGCAGAAGTTTTACGGAGTAAATAGTTATAGAGAATTAAAAATATTTAGGACAGTTGTATTTTTTGTCAAAATTAAGAAAGTTCTAAATAACTTGCCTTTAAATATTAAGAATAAAGTAGTATAATGAGATAGCATATTCTAATATAGTAAGACTTGAGGAGATAAGATGAAATCAATCCAAACAAAAATTATTGTTTTGATTATGATGGTAGTCATGCTTTGTTCCATAGTTATAGGGGGAATCGGAGTTCTGCATTTGGAATCATTATCAGATCAGAATTCAGCCCAGATTATGAATTTGAGCTGCCGTGAAGAAGGCAAAAAATTGGGACAGACTTTTCATAGTATAGAACAATCAGTAAAAATTATTGCCCAGAATTCCATAAGTAAGCAAGGAATGGAAAAAGTGCTGAAGTCGGATACTCTGCGGGGAATTTTAATTGAAGATTTACGGCCTATTGTTTTGGCATCTGCTAAAAGTACAGACGGTGCGGTAGCAGTATATGTACACTTTAATCCGGAAATTGCACCTGCAGATTCGGGAATCTTTTATAGCAAGACGTTAGTAAAAGAATCTTTTTATGAACAACCGGTTACAGATTTATCGAAAGTACGTCCGGAGGAAATGGATACCATGGATTGGTATTATAAACCGGTGGAAGTAGGAGAAGCTGTTTGGTTAGAGCCATATTATAACGGGAAAATTGAGGAATTGGTAATTTCGTATGTGGTTCCTATTTATCAGGATGAACTGCTAATAGGGATAGCGGGCATGGATGTACTGTTTTCGGATATTGTTAATAAGGTTGCGGATGTAGCCGTTTTTAATACCGGAATTGCATATTTAGTAAATGACAAAAATGAAATTATGTATCATCCCAATGGAGAAACTGTATTTCCGGTAACTGATGTGCAAAGCTGGCAGCAGTTTGTAACAGAATCAAAGGAAGATATAGAAGGAAAATATATTTACGAATATCAGGATGGAAATGAGAAATATAAATTGGCATGTTATGAATTAGACAATAATATGCGACTTTTGTTATCTGCTGCAACAGACGAAATTGATGCAGAGAAAAATGAATTGGTAAGAGATGTTTTTATTTCCGTAATCATGATTGCTTTGATTGGGATTTTAACTTCTGTGATAATAAGTCAAAGCATTATCAGGCCATTAAAAGAGTTAACCAAGGTGTCCAAAAAAATTGCAGATGGCAATTTGAAAATAAAAATACCATCAGGAAGTAAAGATGAAGTGGGAGAATTAGCGGACAGCTTGCAGCAAACCGTGGATTGTCTTCGCGTGTATATGGATAGAATCAGTGATCTGGCGTACACGGATACTTTGACAGGAGTAAAGAGTAAAACTGCTTATGATGAAGAAGTTCGCAGATTGAATGAAAATATTGCAGAAGGTTTTCATCAGTTCGGTATAATTATGTTTGATATGAATGGCCTCAAGGAAATGAACGATACTTATGGCCATGATGCCGGAGATGCTTATATTAAGAATTCCTGCCGATTGATTTGTACTACTTACAAACATAGTCCGGTATTTAGAATCGGAGGGGATGAATTTATTGCAGTATTAAGAGGACAGGATCTGTTAAATTCGCAAAAATTGATGTGTCGTTTTTATGAAAGAATGCAGAAAATAGTCGAAGAAGCAAAGAAACCGGAAGAGGCTGTATCTGTGGCAGCCGGAATGGCTGTATTTAAAGAACATAAGGACACAGATGTTCAGAGTGTGTTTAAACGTGCGGATGAAAACATGTATAAAAATAAGACAGCGATTAAGGCAGGGAAAACTCCTGATTTGAACGTAGAACAATTAGAAATATAAGAGTATTAAAAAGTAAAAGAAGGGCGGTTACCATTGGTAATCGCCCTTTAAAATAATCTATTTGCGTTTTTTGTTGTTGGCAACAGAAGATTTAAAAGTTTTCTGTTCCGGTTCTTCTTTTAACAGAATATATGCAGTAGCAATCACAATAATTGCTAATACCTGTGTAACAATGGCAACGGTAGGATTAATAATTCCATTGGTTTTAATATCTTCGTAAAGAAGAATGGATTCAGCAACCACAACATAGGTTGCTACAATATTCTTTAAATCTTTCCAACTAATACTGAATTTTTCCCCTTCCTTTTTTTCGCGTACTCGTGTGAGAATATGAGGCAGATAGTAAAGAGCTCCTAAAATACACACGATTTCATGAAAAACGAACATAAAGGTTGGGTTTTCAAATAAATTCCAAAAATCCATCTTAAGTAAATCCTTTCAGGGTATTATGCAAGTCCAACTGCATATTCGTAATCAGCCATGAAAATCTGAACACCGTCCAGAGCTAATTCGCGAGGATCTAAAGGAATAATACCGTCTCTTACTTTTGCATAGGAGAGAGGCATATACTGATGTAACATATTCATTGGAATTCTGTATTCTCTTAAGTTGTCGAATAACTTGTTCATAGAAGCAACAACTTCCGGCTGGCCGATGTAGTATCTTGCTCTATCGGAGAAGCTGTATTTTCTTGCCAGTGCAAGCTGTTTATCATCTCCATGGTAATGTTTCTGCCAGTTACCTGGATTTGCTAACATAGCTGCTTCTAATGTTTCGATAAATTTAGCCTGTTTTTCTTCCGGAACCAATTCTTTTTCCATAAAGCTTAATGCGAATAATGCTTCTCGAAGTCCGTAAGTAAGGGCAGGACCAACTTTTAAGATAGCAATGCCATCCTGAACCATGTTCTTTAAGCATTCGGGACTCTGGTAGTCACTGGAGTGACCTTCAAAGCAAACTTCAGGGAATTCTTTTAATGCTGCACAAAGGTCTGTAGCTGCATCGTGATCATATAAGAATACCTGTTCATCACCGAATTCTACACCCGGCTGAACTACAACTGCGATAACGTCGTTCATGCCGTCTGCAATACCTTCTTCAGCAAATACGCGTTTGTAAGTTGCAACAGTATCTTTGAATGCGTCAGGGCTGGTTACTGCAAGGGAATCTTCTTCTTCCTGAGCACCACCCGGAATCGGAACTTCACTACCAATAATAAATACAGGACGGATTGCTTCCGGTTTGGTTGCTTTTAGTTCTTCATAACCTTTGATGGCTGCTTTGTAAAGAATAGCACCACGGCGGGCAATGGTTTCTGTGGAAAGAAGTCCTTCCGGATCATCTGCAACTTTCATACTGGTATCTAAGTGAATTTTGGTAAATCCTGCTTTAGTATACTGGTAAACCAATTCAATGGAGTTATCCATAGCTTCTTTTTCAGGAAGATTCTGCCAGGTAAGAGGTCCTAAATGGTCTCCTGCTAAAATAATCATGTTTTCAGCAACGCCCATTTTTTCAGCCATAGCCATAACCATGTTATAGAAATCCTGTGGAACCATTCCTGTGTAACCACCAAATTGGTTAACCTGATTAGCAGTAGCTTCGATTAAGGTAGGTGCATTTAATTCTTTTACGCGTCTTAATGCCTGTTCTAACACAAGTTCATTTGCGCTACAGTAAGATGGAATACCGCAGATTTCACCATTACGGCGTTTTTCCATCATCTCTTGAAGTGGATGTTTCATTTTTTTGTCCTCCATTTTGTATGAATATATATTTAAGATTTAGGAATTGCTTCCTTAGAAACAATTCCTATTGTGTCTATAGCTGTGCCTGTCCTTTACAGTATGTCTGAAGAACATCGTAATTGTCATCAAGAACAACTACATCAGCATCATAACCGGCACCAATTTTTCCTTTATAGTTGTCAATGCCAAGGCAACGAGCCGGGTTGATAGTACATGCGTTAATAGCATAGTTAAATGGAACCATGGCTTCTTCTACTAAAATACGAAGACCGTCATTTAATTTTAAAGTAGAACCTGCAAGGCCGCCTGTGGAAGTTAAGTGTGCGCTTCCGTCAGGATAGATTTCAATTTCGTTTCCGCCAAAAATAAATTTACTTCCAATTGGAGTTCCTTTTGCCATTAATGCATCGGAAACCATAATGGAGAAATCAGGTCCTTTGGACATAAAGAAGTTATTTAAAGCAGCTGTAGTGGAGTGATTACCGTCACAGATAATTTCACCATACATGGTACGGAGTCTGAAAGCGGCACCTACCAGACCGTTGGCACGGTGGTTGTAAGGAGTCATTCCGTTGTATACGTGTGTCATACTGGAAGCGCCGTTTGCGTAAGCAAGAACAGCTTCTTCATAAGTTGCAGCAGAGTGACCGATACTAACTACAACGCCGTTGTTAGTTAAGTATTTTACAAATTCAAAATCATCGTCAGTTTCTGTGGCCATAGTAATGTATTTGATGTTACCTTTGGCAGCCGCCTGATAACGTTCAAACTGTTCGATAGTACCTTTTACGATATGCTGTTCCGGCTGAGCACCTTTGTATTTCATATCAAGGTAAGGTCCTTCAAAGTGAATACCTAAAATTTCAGCACCTTCATAACCGTCTTCCATAACTTTTGCAACATTGGCAACGGCTTTAGTTAACACTTCTTCGCTCTGGGTAATGGTAGTAGCTAAAAATCCGGTAACTCCCTCAGCTACGATTCCTTTGGTCCAAGCACGAAGTCCTTCTTCGTTAGCATCGTTGGTATCAAATTCATAAGCACCATGGCAGTGAATGTCAAGAAAACCGGGAACAATTCGTTTGTCACCGTAGTCTACATCTGCAGGCTTGCTTCCATATGGAAGTACATTTACGATTTTACCATTTTCCATTTCGATAGCAGCAGCAAAAAACTGGTCTGCAATCCAAACTTTTTTACTTTGAATAATCATAAGAAATCCCTCCTAATTGTATTGTGTTTTTCATATCCCTATGGGAATGTGTGTTACATGAATTTCATTCTGCGTGTATGGCAGAATAACTAAGTGGTTTTATTATACCATCTTTATACCAATAGTGAAAGTGAATAAGTTTATTGGTTTAAATGATATTTACCTTATGCAATAAGTATAATATTTTTTTAAAAAAAATAATTTGCATTTTTTAAATTAAGTATTATGACTTTTAATTCCTGCATTGTTTTTTTGATGTTCCTGATATATTATATACTTAGACTAATAAGTTAAATAAAAAACTAGGGGGTATTTTAAAATGAATATTTTTGGCATTACAAAAGAAAAAATGCAGGAAACTTCTTCCATTTTTACATTGCAGGAAATTTATCAGCAGCCTGCTACATGGAGAAAAACCTGTGCACAGATTGCAGCTTGTAAAGATGAACTTCAGGCTTTCCTTGACAAAGTAGTAAAAGCAGATGATTTTGACATCGTATTAACAGGTGCAGGAACAAGTGAATTCGTTGGTAACTCCTTATTCCAGGCATTAAATGAAAAATACAACTACAAAGTGAAATCTTACGGAACAACAGATATCGTACCTTCACCGGAAAATTTCCTTTCCCGTACAAAACCTACTGTATTAGTAAGCTTTGGCCGTTCCGGTAATTCTCCGGAATCTATCGGTGCAGTAGATGCGGCAGAAGTAGTATGTGAAAATATTTATCATCTTTTTGTTACATGTAACAATGAAGGTGCACTTTCTAAGAGAGCAGAAGTTCAGGATAATTGCTATGCAATCAACTTAACACCTGAAACACATGACCAGTCATTTGCTATGACATCCAGCTTCTCTAACATGTATATGGCTACATACTTAGCATTCAATTTAGACAGATTAGAAGAATTAACAGCTGAAATTGAAAAAATCTGTGTTGCTACAGAAAACTTCTTAGACAACCAGTACGGTGTTGCTCAGAAAATCGTTGATGAATTCAAATTTGAAAGAATCGTTTACCTTGGAAATATTGCGTTAAAAGGTGTTTCTCAGGAATCTGCACTAAAGATGTTAGAGTTAACAGCAGGACAGGTTGCTACAATGTATGATTCACCATTAGGTTTCCGTCACGGTCCAAAATCCATTATCGATGATACAACATTAACTGTTGTTTACTTAAGTGATGATGCATATAAGAGACAGTATGAAATCGATTTAATCAAAGAAATGGGACCTCAGAGAAAAGGTAACAAGATCGCAGTTGTTATGAACACTCCATGCGAAGGCTTAGATGAATTGGTTGATTACCAGTTAGTAATGGATTGTGGCAAAGCTACAGAAAATGTATTCCTTGGATTTGAATATATTGCATTTGCACAGACACTTGCAGCATTAAAATCCTTATCTCTTAACATTACACCGGACAATCCATGTCCAACAGGTGAAGTAAACCGTGTTGTTAAGGGTGTTACATTATATCCATATGTTTTAAAATAAGATACGATTAATTATAAAATCAGGAGAGTTTGCAAATATGCAGTCTCTCATGGAAATAATAAGGAGGACTATACCAATGGTAGGTATTATAATTACAGGACATGGCCATTTCGCAACAGGTCTTGGTTCCAGTTTACAGTTAATCACAGGTATTACAGAAAACGTTGCATTAGTTGATTTTGAAGCGGATCACTCTACAGATACTTTAAAAGCAAATCTTCACGCAGCTATGGATAGCTTAAAAGATTGTGATGGTATCTTAGTATTATCTGACTTAGCAGGTGGTTCACCATTTAACAACGCTTCTATGTGTATGGCAGAACGTGCTGATCAGAGAATTGAAGTTATTGCAGGAACAAACCTTCCTATGATTATCGAAGGTGCTTCTATGATGGCAGCATATGATGATCCGTTAGAATTAGCAGAAACATTAATCCCAACAGGTAAAGACTACATCGTTCGTTTTGAATTGGTAAAACATGAAGACGATGCTGATGAGGATGGTATCTAAGCATGAATTGGGAAGTAATTCTTTGGACTTGCCTGACTCTTGTCGTTATTATGGGTGTTTTTGGGATTATCATGTCAGTGATTTCTGCGACTAACATGAAAAAACGCCGCGAAAATATGAGAAATCTTTACGAAGGTCTTGCAATTGGTAACCAGGTAATGTTTGCCGGTGGTATTTATGGACGTGTTGTAGGGATTGAAGAAGAAACGGTGAATGTTGAAATTGCAAAAGGTGCAATTATGAAAATCGACAGATTCGCGATTCAGACAATTGTGAAATAAGAAATTGAAAGTGTGAAAAGCTGTGGCATGTAGGTGTTGCAGCTTTTTCTTTGTTTTTGTTTGTGAATTGCAGAGGTGTTGCAAAATGTCAGTTACGGATTTATGTATCCCTTGTTCGCTTGCTGTTCGTTACATCGTTCGTAATCAACGTACAATTAGCTATAAATAGCTATTGTTCGTTTCTTACGTACGATGTCTCACAGATGCGTACAAGTTGGATACATGAAAACCCTAACTGTCTATTTTACAACACCTCTGTTTTACACAACATATAAGTTGGAAAAAGAAAAAGCTGCAACACGTTTACATGCCACAGCTTATATATTCTATGAAATATTTAATAGTCTCATGATTTAAATTTTAGAAAGGAAGCCCTGCACTTTTTCTTGCTTCTTCTAATACCTCAACAACATCCAATGCTACATCTAATCTTCTGTAACACTCATCATAGTCATTGTTAGATACCAATTCCACCAATCCAATCATTTCATACAACCACGGATTTTCGGGAAGTTCGAAGTGGATGTCCTCTTCTTTTCTGCGGACAATAGTTACACTTTGGCAGGTACTAGGGCTTGGGGTTACTTTGATATAACCTTTATCGCCTAAAATTTGTACGCCGTTTTCGCAGAAGGCATCTTTGGCGGCCATGCACTGGCACATAAAATTAGGATACTTCATATATAAAATACCATTGGTATCGATGCCGTTTTCAAACAGGGTGGCATGATATTCTACGGATTCCGGTTTCCCGAAGAGCCCTACCATGAAATAAACGTTGTACATATTTAAATCCATCAGGCAACCGCCGGAATATTGAGGATTAAATACATTAGGTACATTTCCCGCAAGGAGAGCATCGTAGCGGCTGGAATACTGGCAGAAGGTTCCGCTTGCCATTTTTAGGTTGCCAATTAAAGGTAAATTTTCTTTGATTAGTTTATAATTTGGATGAAACATTGGTAAAATGGCTTCAAACAAAAATAAATGTTTTTCTTTTGCAATGGAAATCAGTTCTTTCAGCTCTTGGGATGTTGTGGTAAAAGGCTTTTCGCAAAGAACGTGTTTGCCTGCAAGTAATGCTTTTTTGCTCTGCTCATAATGAACAGAGTTGGGAGAACATACATAAATCCAGTCTAAATCCTTGTCATTCAGCATATCATCTAAGGAAGTATATACTTTACTGATGTTAAATTTATCAGCCAAAGCTTTTCCTTTTTCATAAGTTCTGGAGAAAATGGCTTCACAATGAATTCCTTCTGTTGTTGCCATGTTTTCTAAAATGGTATCCATAATAAAGCTGGTTCCGATGGCGCCTATTTTCATGTAATTGTATTATCCTTTCTAAAGTGTAAATGGTGGTGTTAATTCTGTCTTGAAGTTTAAAATTGATTAAACATTTGCTTGGAATATTCACTGGGAGCCATGTTGTATTTATTGGTAAAGGCTCTGGAAAAATAATGAATGGAATTAAAACCAAGCAAAAGAGAAATTTCGCTGATGGAATACTTCTGCTCCCGGATTAACTGGCAACTTTTTTCCAATTTTAAATCACTGATGTATTTTTTTGGTGTCTGGTCCAGATTTTCCTTAAATAATAATTGTAAGGAAGATCTGGAAATGGAAAACTTCTGACAAATTTCGGCGATAGTTAAAGGTTCGCAGATGGAATTGTCAATATACGTTAAAATCCGTTCCAATAGCTCATCCTGATAATGTTGTCTGGTCAGGGAAACCGGTTTTTCTTCTTTATGAGTGAGAAACTCGGACTGTAACAGACGGATCATAATTTCCTGTAACAGACAAATCATAAGACTATTGATGTAAGGAATCTGAATGGAGCTTTCCTGTACGTAATCTTTTAATAAAGAATAGATTTTTTTGTCATAAGCAAATACTTTGTTCAATAACAGCGCATTTTCCTCATTATAGGTATCCGGAGTTATGTTTATCATGGAAAAAATGATAGTAACATAAGAACAGGATTCTCCATGGGAAATGTGCTGGGTATGAAATTGTCCGGGACCATAAATCATCAATTCTTTTTCTTGAATTGTATAGTGTTTGCCCTCTACCGTAGTTTCCAAAGAACCTCGATCTACAAAAGTTAATTCGTAATAATCATGTTTTTCGCCCTTAAAATCATAGCCGGAATTACGGACATTATAGTAGTAGCCTAGTATCTCCTGAATCTGAACATGCGGCAAAACACGGTTAAAGTAGTAAGGCTGTTCCAGTTCGACGGTTTGCATACTGAAACCGGAAGAGGTAATCAGGCGGCAGGTAGCTCCGCTGCTGATGGAAACAATGGCGAAATAAACACCCGGATTTAAACGTACTTTCCGATGAATGGAAAAGGTTTTTAAGGCAGCGGCATCAGGAGAAAATCCAATGACAATGGCGGCCATACCTTCCTTCATTTCCAGGTAAACATCGCAATCAAAATGGAGCAGTTGGTTGACGGTGCGATCCGGGGTAAGTCGATTTACGCGACTAATCATATTATGCATTTTTTGGTTAATTGGCTGCTCGTAAACACAGCCATAGGGTTCGAATTCCCTCATTGATGTTTTGTATTGCATATTTACCTCCCAAATTTGTTTTATTATAACATTCATTGGTAAAAATATCTAGAAATTGTTTTAAAAATTAATAACTTTTAACAAAAATTCATTAAATAAAACTAAAATAAATAAATCAGTTATTAAAAAATATAATGACAAATTTTTATAAATGGATTATAATACAATTACTCTGAATGGGATTTCAGGGAGAATCATAATCAAGGAGGGTAAAACAATGCCTAATATTATTTTGACAAGAATTGACAATCGTCTTGTTCATGGTCAGGTAGCTACACAGTGGTGTGGTAGCATTGGTGCAAACCTTATCTTAGTTGCTAATGATGAAGTATCTACAAATACTCTTCGTCAGGGATTAATGGATATGGCAGCTCCAAGCTATGCAGCTATGCGTTACTGGTCCATCGAAAAGACAATCTCCACAATTCACAAAGCATCTGACAAACAGTTGATTTTCATCGTATGTGAAAATCCACAGGATGTTCTTAGACTTGTAGAGGGTGGAGTACCAATCAAAAAAGTTAATATTGGTAACATGCATATGGCAGACGGAAAACGTCAGGTTGCAGGTTCTGTAGCTGTTGATGACGCAGACGTTGCTGCATTTGCAAAATTACGTGACTTGGGTGTAGAACTTGAAATCAGAAGAGTTCCATCTGAAGCCGCAGAGAACATTGAAAAATTGTTCAAATAAGAAAATGGGCATTTTGTGAATGCCTAAAAAAACAACCTTTGGAAAGGAGATTTCACAATCATGAGTTTTAGTGCAATTCAGATTATTCTGGTATTTGCTTTCGTATTTATCGTAGCAATCGACCAGTTTGATTTATTAGAATCTCTGTATCAGCCAATCGTAACTGGTGCTGTTATCGGTCTTATCTTAGGCGATGTTCAGACAGGTTTAGTAGTTGGTGGTACATATCAGTTAATGAC
>JAFZGJ010000130.1 GCA_017555455.1 Lachnospiraceae bacterium | reverse complement strand
TATCTTCTTTAGTATTTTGTTTTGTGTGGTAACTTAACAATAGATACTTTTTAAAGAGGAATCAACTGCCTTTTTTAGAAAGAATAGAAAAACTGCGCCACAGCCTTGGCAGGCCATCGCGCAGCGATTTTGTTCAATTTCTGTTTTGCTTCCGGACACTATGCCTATCTGGTCAGCAAATCCGATTGAGCAGGAGTATTGTAGTGCATATATAATCTCAGGCATTGAAGCTATTCAACGAGTTTGGATAAGTAGAGGGTGTGTGGAGAGTATTGATGAAGTAGTTGCTATTGATGTTCGGGCACAGGATAAGCAGGTTCCTTTAAGGGAATTTCAATATGTTAACTAAATATTGAAAGCTTAAAACGTAAATAAAAATCAATACATTCTAACCATGAATAATTTTCCACATAATTACCAATCCTTTAAGCATGAGAATTGCTTAGGAGGATTAGTGAAATGGTACAGGGGAAAGTAGAGATATGTGGTGTAACCGCGAGCTAAAGCTCGGGTTCGCGGACGTCGCCAAATTGACGTGTAAACACGTCAGCTTGGCTTGTGTCATACGCGCAAATACGGCAAAGCTTCCGCTTCTGAAACAACAGGAGAAGGAAGCTTTGTTTGTAAGAATCAAAGATGGAGATATTGAGGCAAGAGAAGAGTTTATCAAAGGAAATTTAAGGTTGGTACTAAGCGTAATTAAGAGATTTTCTTCCTCTAATGAGAATGTGGATGATTTATTTCAGATAGGATGCATTGGGTTGATAAAAGCAATTGATAATTTTGATACTACCTTACAGGTAAAATTTTCCACCTATGCAGTACCGATGATTTTCCTTAGTCGAAATTTGTTAAGAAATATCGAAAAGACTGTAAAATCAAGGATTCAGAGGAAAATTTGTCTTGCTAATTAAAGGAAAAGAGGGGATTTGGCTATGGGGCATGATAAATTTAGTGATTTTAAGATAAATATACCTAAAGATGAAGAATACTTGGGAATAGATGATATTGCTAATGTAGAACCTATATTAAAGAAATTACCGGAATTATTTACTGAATATGAAAAAAATAAAATTTTAGAATATAAAAAGAAACATGAGAATAACGATAATACTGATTGAGAAATACAAAATACAGAATTAATAAATTTAATATCTTTATATAAGCATCCACTAATTCTGGTGGGTGCTTTATTTACGTGTACTCAGAAAATTATAGTGAAATATATTCTTAAGATTTTTGGAAGTCTATTATCAAAGATACTTTAGCATGGTAAAATTAAAGTAACAAAGAGTTTAGATAGATGTAGGAGGATGTGTTATGAAAAAGAAAAGCTTAATTATTTTTCTATATTAATTGTTTTTCTTGGAATTATATTTTATATCACTATTCACAAAGAATATACTGTTACTCTTGCAAATGAAGATGGAATAGATAAATCAGAATATATACAGCCGTTACTCAGAAATGTGAAAGTTAAAGGTGATTGTGATACAGATGTAGTATTTACTGATATTGAAACAGGTGAAAAATTTATAATAGGTTATATTACCAATGGTCTAACAGAAAGAATAAAACTGGAAAGAGGAAAGTGGTATAAGGTAACAGGCGGTGGAAACCTTATTATAAGCCCAGTTAATATTAGAAGTGCAGAAGTATTAGAGCAGAATGTTTCAAAAAAAGATATTGTATTAATTGAAGATGCTTTTGGGGAAGATGTAAATAAGTTTATATTTTATGATTTTGGAGAAGATGTTTACGAAACATCGGAAACGGAAAAATTGGCAAAACTACATACTATTTTTAGTAATTTGACATATATAGAAATAGAGAATCCATGGATAGAAGGTTGGTATTTATTTGAGATTCATACAAGTGAAAAAATATATGAACTAAGAATCACGGGGAAGATGATTAGTTTTGACGGTAAATTTTATAAGGTTACAGATTCTATTGCAGAAGAAGTGACAAAAATAGTAATAAATGTACTCAATCAAGTAGCAAACTTATAGTATTTTCATTGACTCTCGTTTAACTCGGGTGCAATTTTTAAACATTATGAGTACAATATAGCTGAAAGGTAGGGACACAGATGGATAAAAAGGAAATAGGGAGTAAAATTTCGGCTATAAGAAAAGAACGTGGATTAACGCAAAAAGAACTTGCAGAAAAGATTCATGTTTCAGATAAAAGTGTGAGTAAATGGGAAACCGGTATGCATTTCCCAGATATTGCAATCATGGAAGATTTAGCTATAGCACTGGGAGTAAGCGTAGTAGAGTTATTGGGATTGGAAAATGTATCCTCTGAGGAGATGATAAGTGAAATAGCAATAATTTCTACTGAAGAAAAGAAATTGATTGTAAAAGAAATCAGGGAACGAGGATGGCTTACAGTTATTATAGGATTGATACTTTTAGCTGGATCAATATACACATCTGGAGTATTAGCCAATAATGGATTGTTTGGATTGCCACAAGTTTTTACATCAGGAATGTCTGGATTCATTGGTATAATAATCGCAAACGGCATAGTATCCATACATAAAGGGAAGAAATTACTTAAGTGAATTTAGTAGGAGGTAAATATAATGGCTAAAAATGAAAGATTTGAAAAGGTCTATTCACAAGGACAAATTAATGTCACTGAAATTTGGGTTGATAAAGAGACTGGAGTGAATTATGTATTTCATGCAAGCGGATATTCAGGAGGCATGACACCATTATTAGATAGAGAAGGAAAACCGGTTGTTTCTCCAATAGTGAATAGGTAAAAGAGTTAGACAAATCTAGCTAATGTTTGTCAACAAGAAATATAAAAAATATAGGGGTAAAAAAGGACAACCTTAATAAACCTACCTATTGTAGATTTTTTAGAAATATATGATAATGAACTCGGATTTACTTATATAGCTCCATCGCACGAGCATAGTAAATTCTGAGGAACTTATTTACGCCAGCCATTTTGGCTACGTTGTAGGGTTTCCCTTCCTGCTCCTTTTTCAGCATAAAAAGGTAGACAGGATCATCTTGAGGTTTTGTCAGTTTGAGGGACTGCATGACCTCGAAACAAGCTTTTCTGAGAGTGGAGCTGCCACGTTTCGATATGTGTCGGTTCCTACTCTCGAATTGACCTGACTGGTAAGGCGGAGCATCGTTTCCGGCAAAGGAATTGAGTGCTTTACCGCTATGAAAACGACGAATATCACCAATCTCTGCAAGTATGACAGGACCAAGACGGTCTCCAACACCAGCCATAGATCGAAGCACTTTATATTCCGGTATAGTTTCTGCTATGGTCTGCATTTGAAGAATAATCTCATCAGCGGCATTTTGAGATGAAGCTAAAAGGTCAACGCACTGACTTTGAGCAAGCTGAATATACGGGTCTTCACCTCTGGTTGTAATGCTGTTTTTGGCAAGTTCGTATATTGCTAAACCTTTGCTTGGAGCATGACGGTCACGTGTTTTCTTAACAAGAGTTGCATAGCTTGAAAGAAAACGTGTTTTACCTATTTTGATGATTTCATCAAAGGATTTGAAGCGTTTAATGAAAAGTAACAAAACGCATTGTTCAGGATTTCTGCTTCTTAGAGACAGTAAGTGAGTGATGCCAGGCATTGTTTGATCAAGCAGGTTAATTAACTGAACTTTTGTATATGACACTGAAGAAATGCGTTGGTTGTATTGTCGAGATAGAAATTTGAGGTCTTCATACTTTTGTTCTAGCGAATTATAAGGAACAAGTTTATAAGCTTTTTCCAACGCATATGTAGCAATTCTGATAGCATCTTTTTTATCAGTTTTTGCTTTATGGATTTCAACATCACCATATTTTTTCATTTGGTATGGATTGATGACACAGACAGGGAAACCTTCCTGTTGTAACTTTTTTAGCACAGGATAATGATAGTGACCTGTGTACTCCATAAGAATGGTGAGAGGTTCATCAAAGGTACGCAAATAATCTGCCAAAGCGCACATATCGGATTGCGTATGTGCCATAGTATATGGCTTAACAAGTACAGAACCATCGGAGTTTAAGATGGCGACGGTGCTTTTGGATTTTGAGACATCGATTCCAACAGCAATCATAGTTTTTCCTCCTTTGTGAATGATATTGATCGGTTCCAGCGCTTCAAAATTCATTCAGATTGGTGCGTTAAACGGGAGCGACATATCGTCCCAACTAGCTAAATCGAATGCAGAATGATGAAGGGTGGCTGACACATTTGTCTACGGGCGTGGTGTCCCAACTTGAAATTACGTCAGACCGGTCACCTTCATCATATAAGAAAAGCGAAGGCTGTTAAACCCTCGCTTATATATTACCAACTTGAAT
>JAFZGJ010000129.1 GCA_017555455.1 Lachnospiraceae bacterium | reverse complement strand
TGCTTTCCGCATAGGAAATTACCTCTAATAGATAAGCTGATTCCCAACTTTTTCCATTCATTTTTGTTACATTACTTATTTCTGAAATTAAAATCACGGTATCCGCCCACTGAATATCTTTCTTATAGGTTTTTAACACTGTATTTTTATCAAACCGGACACTGTGTACCTGTGCACCTTCCGGAACCAGTCCGGCAGCTTTGGCACGATTCCACCCCATCAACATTTGAGCTTTTTCATTTTCATAAGGCACCATAATCAGCACCTTACTTTTCTTATTCAAATTCAAAGGCAACGTATTATTTTTATTTTGAACTACAGTTACTGCTGCCGCAGCCATTTGACGTTCCAGTTCCCTATGAAAATCATTTCCCACGGTTGCCAATGCTTTTTCCTCTGAATAGTTAGAAGCACTCCACTCCAAAATACCGTGTTTCTGCTTTACTTTTAAAATTCTGGTAACTGCATCGTCAATTCGGCTCATGGGAATATCTCCCGCTTGTACCGAAGTTTCTACACCGGCTATTATGGTTTCCAACGCCCCTATATCCTTGGAACTTGACAAGGAACAGGGCATACATATCATGTCCACACCTGCCCAAATAGCATTTACCACTGCCTGTACCGGATCCCAGCTATTTGTAATTCCCTCCATATTCATGGCATCGGTTACTACAATTCCTTCAAATCCAAGTTCTTTCTTCAAAAGTCCTGTAATAATATCGTCTGACATGGTAGCCGGTAATGCTTCTTCTTTTCCCGTCTTAAAAGAATACATCGTATCTTTTTCCAACTCAGGATATAAAATATGGGCTGTCATAATCATATCCACCCCTTGTTTGATAAGTGCTTTATAAGGTACCAATTCACAGGTCAGCAACTCTTCTAATGACTTATCCACGATGGGCAAACCATAATGGGAATCTACTGCTGTATCTCCATGTCCCGGAAAATGCTTTGCACAACTGACAACATCATATTCTCCCATGCCCGCAATAGCCATAGAGGCCATTTCTCCAACCACGTTTGGGTCATCGCTATAGGAACGAAGACCTATGACCGGATTATTGGCATTGTTATTCACATCCACTACCGGTGCCAGATTAGTATTGACACCTATGGTACTCAATTCACTGCCTATTATCTGGCCTGCTATATAAGAATAACCGGAATTTGCAGTCGCTCCCAAGGCCATATTCCCTGGCAAGGCAGTGCCGGTTTTTAGGCGATACACCAAACCGCCCTCCTGGTCTGCACAAATCAGCATAGGTATTCCATCATTTTTTACTGCCGCTTTCTGTAGCTCCATGGTAAGCTCATAAGACTGCTTTGTTTCTTCCAAATTTTGTGCAAAATAAATCACTGCTCCCAAATGATAATTTTCTACAATTTGGGCTACCTGCTCATTCATAATAGTAAAATTAGTGGGTTTTTCTCCTACCGGCAATTCCTCATCCCAATACCGGAAGGATACCATCATCATTTGCGTAATTTTATCCCGCAAGGTCATTTTACTTACCATTTCATCTACGGACGTTTTTTTCTCTGCCCCCCATACAGAAACGGAAGACAACCCTAACGATAACATTAAAAGGAAACTCAAAACTATTTTAATAATTCTTTTTTTCATTTCTTTCCCTCCCCGATTATATTTTATAAATATCTATACATATTTTATATAATATTTTAATTCAAATTTTAATACTATTATTAAAATAAAATATTTTTTGTAGCAACCAGAAAGAAAAACATATTTTTAAACATATTGTCGCTATCATGTTTTCTAATATATTGACCTTCACTTTTTCGAGTTGTAAAATAATTATATAAACAACAGACTAATTGTCGCTATTTTATATTCCAAATTATAAATTGTCAGTTTTAATTATTCCAAAATTTATAGCATATAGTAATAAAGGGGGTATGACTATGAAAAAAATAGAAGAATTAAATTATACCCAACTAAAAAATGGTTGCTACCCGGAAAACTTTTCTTTTCAAACAACAGCCGAACTGGAAACTTTAGATGGTATTATCGGCCAGGAACGGGCTGTAAAAGCTTTTGATTTTGGTCTGGAAGTGAAAATGAAGGGTTATAACATCTATATGTCCGGTCCCTCCGGCACCGGAAAAACAACCTATGCCTGCAAACGTACCAAAGAAATTGCTGCAAAGGAATCTGTTCCTTTAGATTGGTGTTATGTTTATAATTTTCAAAATCCCAAAAAACCCATCGCCTTATCCTTCAACGCCGGTGTTGGAAAGCAATTTAAAGAGGATATGGAAAAGCTGGTAACAACATTTCAAAAAGAACTGCAAAAAGTATTTCATTCAGATGATTACGAAAAGCAAAAACTTTCCATTACTCATAGTTTTGAAAAAAAGCAAAACATCTTACTTGATGCAATGGATGCCACTGCAGCAGAATATGATTTTTATGTTAAACGCAGTGATACCAGTCTTTATTTCCTTCCTCTGGTAAACGGAGAACCTTTGGAAGAAGAAGCTCTGGATACTTTATCCGAAGAAGAAAATGAAAAAATCGAAAATAACTCCCGTATTATGCAGGAAAAAGCAGGTCCTATTCTTAGAGAAATTCAAAAGGTAGAAAAAGAATGCGAACAACATCTGGAAGAATTGGAACGCACCCTTGCGTTATCCACCATTGGTCCGGACCTAAAAAAGCTTTCAGATAGCTATTGTACTTATGAACGCGTGGTTTCTTATCTTTCTGCAGTTCAGGAAGATATCTTAAAGCACTTAGATCAATTTATGGATGAAGAAGAGCCACAATCAGACCTTTTAGCTTCCCTTTTACCAAACCTTGGAAAAAAGACTGAAGAAGATGATATTACGCTGAAATATGGGGTAAACCTCATCGTAGATCACTCAGAAACCGAAGGTGCTCCTGTGGTAGTTACTTTTAATCCTACCTACAGCAATTTAATGGGAGATACGGAATACGACAGTGAATTTGGCAGTTTAACCACAGATTTTATGAAAATAAAGGGCGGTCTTTTCCATCAGGCAAACGGTGGTTATCTGATTATTCAGGCACAGGATATCCTAACTATTCCTCATGCCTGGGAAGCTCTTCGCCGGGTCTTAAAAACAAAAGAAATTGATATGGATTCCATTCGGGAGTTGTCAGGCACCAACGTAGCACCGTCCCTGAAACCGGATCCTATTCCCGCACAGTTTAAAGTCATTATGATTGGAAGCGAATATTTTTATGATGTCCTCAGTCAGTGTGATGATGAGTTTGATAAATTCTTTAAAATCCGCGCGGATTTTGATTATGAAATGTCCCGGAATGAAGAAAATATTTTTAAAATTGCCAGATTTATCAAAGGCTTTGTAGAACGGGAAAAAACCTTAGAATTTGATATCAGTGCTGTTTGTGCCGGAATTGAATACTCCATGCGTTTAGCCGCTAGACAGGATAAACTTTCTACACGTTTCAATTATTTGTCCGAAATTTTAGGCGAAGCACACACTTGGGCAAGCCTGGAAAAAGCTCCCATAATTACTGCTAAACATATACAGACAGCTATTTGTGAAAAGGAACAACGGAGATCCTTTTATAAAGAAAAATTGGAGGAAATGCTGGATAACGAAATTATCATGATTGACACTACCGGTTCCGAAATAGGTCAGATTAACGGATTGGCAGTATTAGATATGGGCAACTTTGCTTTTGGTACTCCTTCCCGCATTACCGCCACTACCTATGTGGGAAAATCCGGGATTGTAAATATTGAAAAAGAAGCTCGCATGAGCGGTCAGACTCATGACAAAGGAATTCAAATCATAACCGGATTTTTAGGGCAGACCTACGCCCAGAAATTCCCTATGGCGCTTTCCTGTCGTGTTTGTTTTGAACAAAACTATAATGGTATCGATGGCGACAGTGCTTCCAGTACAGAGCTTTACTGCATTATCTCTTCTCTTGCCGAACTTCCTATCCGCCAGGAACTGGCGGTCACCGGTTCTGTAAACCAAAAAGGAGAAATTCAAGCTATCGGTGGTGTTACCCATAAAATCGAAGGCTTCTTCGATTTGTGTAAAAAACGTGGACTTACAGGAACACAAGGGGTTATCATTCCTGTTTCCAATGTGAAAGATTTAGTACTAAAGGAAGAAGTTATTGATGCCGTTAAAAATGGAATTTTCCATATTTACCCTATCACCCATATCAACGAAGGAATTGAACTTTTAATGCAGCATCCTGCCGGCGAAAAGAATAAAATGGGAGAATTCCCCCCAAGCAGTGTACATGGAAAAGTTTATCAGAAACTAAAAGAATTTGCGAAAATGTCGCAAGTTGGAAATTAGTTAAATTCAAAAGACTTGGATTATGCTTCTAATTGAAGCCAAATCCAAGTCTTCTTTTTATGTACTATAAAACATGTTTCTTTGCCCACTCTGCAATACTTTCTTCACTTTCTCTTGCTTGATGTCCTCGAACTGAAAG
>JAFZGJ010000128.1 GCA_017555455.1 Lachnospiraceae bacterium | reverse complement strand
GTTTGTCGAAGTCCCCAACCTTAAGTGGGGGATTGCACTAGTGGCAGCAGTTATCTATAACTATTCCCTACATATGCGTTCCGCAGGCATATTAGTGGCAGTTGTAATGATTCTGATTCTATGGGTTTGGAAACATCCTTCCTATTGGAAGGGGATTTTCTTCCTTCTTTTAGCTGTTATAGGTCTATTTTTTGCAGTAGGGTGGATAAAAGGAAGTGTACAGGGAAATGTATTTGCTGAGGCCAGTACAAAACAGTTAAGCACCAATGACTTTGGTGGTCAATGGAATAAAATTGCTTTTTTGTTTAGTGCAGAAGGGGTAAAACAGTTGTTTGTGGTGGCTCTGGGAAAAGTCTTATATCTGGGGATTGCCGGTGCAGGACTTGTGTATGTGGCTTTTATCTGGTGTGGTAAGCAGGTTGTTGGTTGGCTCAGTATGGTGGTTAATTTGAAGAAAGTAAATAATCATCAGCCAGAAACAGATATTTCATGTAGTGAGAAAACAATGAATAGAAATCATGTGAAAGAATGGTTTGGCATGCTATTGCTGTTAATGATGCTTGGACAAATGGCAGTATGTATTATTGCTACTATTCATACTTCAAATATAGATTGGCTGATTTATGGAAGATATATTGAAGCCTTCGTTCCTATGGCGATTTTTGTAGGAGCATCTTATTTATTACAAAAGAAGTTTTCATGGAAGGGTATGAACAGATTTTTTGGAATCTATACTTTGGCAGCACTTAGCTGTATTTGTAAGGTTAGGGGAACGACCATGGATCATATCCGGGGAGAACATTCGATAGGAACTGTTTTCCTAGTTGGAGACGGGAATGTGAAACCGGTAGTGTTTCTGATTGCTGTTTGGTTGGTAGGAATGGTGCTTATGGTGGCAGTGCATTTGGCAATAAGTTGCTTTAAGAAAAAGCAGGGAGCGATTGGCATCATTTTGGTTCTATTTGTTTCGCTGGCAGCTTGGAGTATATATGGAAGTGAACGGTATACCTATAAAGCCAATGACCATATGTCACAGGAATTGATTCTGGTAAATGTTCTGGAAGAGCAATTGGCAGAAGGAAAAGAAATCTATTATTTAGAGGAAGGAAATGCGGACTGGATTAGTTATGTTCAGATGCAGTTAAGAGAACAAACCTTACCGGTCATCAATATAGAAGAATTGAACAAATTAGAACCTGTAGTGTCTGCTGTTGTGGTGGATGGAGAAACAGAGTGTCTGGAGTATATGGAAGAACATTATAACAGGAAGATTGCAGGATTTTATCATTATGTTTTTTATAACAATTAGATAAAGATACAGGAGAGAAAAAGGATGAAGCTGATTATTCAGATTCCATGCTATAACGAGGCAGAAACCTTGGAAATAGCCTTAAATGATTTACCAAAGAAAATAGAAGGAATCGATTGTATTGAATATTTGATTATTAATGACGGAAGTAAAGATAAAACCGTGGAGGTAGCTAAAAAGTGGGGAGTACACCATGTAGTGAATTTTAAACAGAACAAAGGACTTGCCAAAGGGTTTATGGCAGGCTTGGATGGCTGCCTTAGAAATGGTGCGGATATTATTGTTAATACCGATGCTGATAATCAATATTGTGGTGAAGATATTGAAAAATTAATTCGCCCTATTTTAAACGGAGAAGCAGACATGGTTATCGGTGCCAGACCTATCGATGAAACAGAACATTTTTCCTGGATTAAGAAGAAATTACAGCATTTCGGAAGCTGGGTGGTTCGGAAAGCATCAAACACAGATATCCCCGATGCACCTAGTGGATTTAGAGCTTTTTCCAGAGAAGCAGCTATGCGCATTAACGTGGTAAATGATTATACCTATACCTTGGAAACCATTGTACAGGCCGGAAGAGAAAAAATTGCCATTACCAGTGTTCCTATCAGAACCAATGGGGAGCTTCGTCCTTCCCGACTTTTTAACAGCATTATGGGATATGTAAAGAAGAGTATGCTTACCATTATCAGAGCTTATATGATGTACAAGCCTTTGAGATGTTTTACCTTTGTGGCAGCAGTACCAACTTTAATAGGATTGCTGATTGGTTTCCGGTATCTGTATTTTGTAGCCATGGGAACTTCCGGAGGACATGTACAGTCCTTGTTACTGGCATGTACTTTGATTATTTTAGGATTTGTAACTTTGGTGGTAGGATTGCTTGCGGATGTGTTAGCAGCGAATAGGAAGTTGATAGAAGATGCTCAGTATCATGTGAGACGGGCTGAGTATGAGAGGGTGTATCAGGAGAAGAAGGCAGAAAAAGCGTTGGTTTTAGAGAGAAAAGTGGCAGCAGGGAAAGTAGTTACTGAGAGAGAGTTTGTGTAGAGATTTTATTTTAAATTGAATTTTTTGGTACCTTGACAATTTCATACTTTATGTTAGGAAAGACTTGTAAAATAAACGAAATTTTGTTAATATAATTCTGGCAGAAAAAACACATATAAGCTCTTCTTTATTCCGTTAAGGAAATCAGCCATCATCCTTTCTAAAGGATATCAGGCAAAAAAGAAAGATGAATTGTCGCTATTAATGTCGATTAATAAAATAGGAGAGGCGGCAGATTTTAAGGAACTGGAAAGAGAAATACCACCAGAGTATTTAAGGGATATTACAGCAAATACACCAAATACACCAGAATATCTTCTAAATATTATGGTTGAGGTGATTCGTGGATTGCTTTCAAAACTGAATCTTCCGAGAGAGGAAGTAGATGTATTTGTAGAGCAGGTTAAGGAGAGAAAGATGGGAGACTTTTTTTCAAATTTTAAAGGC
>JAFZGJ010000127.1 GCA_017555455.1 Lachnospiraceae bacterium | reverse complement strand
GGACATAAACATGTATTAGTAAACGGTAAATGTGTAAACATTCCTTCTTACTTAATCAAAGCTGGTGACGTTATCGAAATCAGAGAAAAATCCAAATCTTTACAGAGATACAAAGACATTGCTGAAGTAACAGGTGGACGTTTAGTTCCAGCTTGGATGGATGTAGATGCAGAAAACTTCAAAGGTACAATTAAGAATCTTCCTACAAGAGAAGAAATCGATGTTCCTGTAAATGAAATGCTTATCGTCGAATTATATTCTAAATAAGCTTAACGTTTTTTAATTATGTTCGTAAAGGAGGGTATTTGCAGTGTTTGAGTTTGAAAGACCAAATATTGAGGTTGAAGAAATCTCAGAAGACAAAAAGTATGGCAGATTCGTAGTGGAACCATTGGAAAGAGGCTACGGTATTACATTAGGTAATTCTTTAAGAAGAATTATGCTCTCTTCTTTACCGGGTGCAGCAGTAAGCCAGGTTAAAATTGAAGGCGTATTACATGAATTCAGTTCTATCCCTGGTGTAAAAGAAGATGTTACAGAAATTATTATGAATATCAAGAGTCTTGCGATTAAAAATACAAGTGAGACAAATGAGCCTAAAACAGCTTACATCGAATTTGAAGGTGAAGGTGTTGTAAGAGCTTCTGATATTCAGGTTGATTCTGACATTGAAATTATGAATCCAGATTTAGTAATTGCTACTTTAAATGGTGGTAAAGAAAGTAAGTTATATATGGAACTTACAATCACTAAAGGCCGTGGATACATCAGTGCTGATAAAAATAAAGATGACGAACTTCCAATCGGCGTAATCGCTGTGGATTCCATCTACACACCTGTAGAAAGAGTAAACCTTACAGTAGCTAACACACGTGTTGGTCAAGTGACTGACTATGATAAACTTACATTAGATGTATATACCAATGGAACTTTAGTTCCGGATGAAGCCGTTAGCTTAGCTGCAAAGGTACTCAGCGAACACTTAAGCCTGTTCATCGACTTGTCTGAAAATGCTAAAACTGCAGAAGTTATGGTAGAAAAAGAAGACGATGAAAAAGAAAAAGTTTTAGAAATGAGCATTGATGAATTAGAATTATCTGTTCGTTCCTACAACTGCTTAAAGAGAGCTGGTATTAATACAGTAGAAGAATTAACAAATAAAACTTCCGAAGATATGATGAAAGTTCGTAACTTAGGACGTAAATCTTTAGAAGAAGTTTTAGCTAAATTAAAAGAATTAGGACTTCAGTTGACTCCAAGTGAAGAATAAGAAGGACTAATGAGGGTTTTGCGATAAATCCAAAGAGTGCGCGAAACCTAATATGTAACTATTCACAGGTCATAGGACCTCAAACATTCGGTAAGTAAGACCAAAGAGCGTGGCCGGATGAAACATGAATGGAGATTTTGAAATGGCAAAATACAGAAAATTAGGAAGAACATCTTCCCAGAGAAAAGCATTATTAAGAAGCCAGGTAACAGCTTTAATTCTTAACGGAAAAATCGTTACTACAGAAGCAAGAGCGAAAGAAGTACAGAAACAGGTTGAATCTCTTATTGCATTAGCAGTAAAAGAAAAAGACAACTATGAAACTGTAAAAGTAACAGCTAAAGTTGCTCGTAAAGATAAAGACGGTAAGAGAGTAAAAGAAGTTGTTGACGGAAAGAAAGTAACAGTATTTGATGAAGTAGAAAAAGAAATCAAAAAAGACCTTCCTTCCAGACTTCATGCTAGAAGACAGATGTTAAAAGTATTCTATTCTGCAACAGAAAACCCAACAGGAAAGAAGAAAGACATGAAAACTGTTGATTTAGCAGGAAAAATGTTTGATGAAATCGCACCTAAATACGTAGGACGTAACGGTGGTTACACAAGAATCGTTAAAATCGGTCTTCGTAAAGGTGACGCAGCAATGGAAGTTGTACTTGAATTAGTATAGTAAGTTGCAATTTTAGGCATCGGGAAATTTCCCGGTGCCTTTTTTATATGTTAAATTAGCGTAATGTATGCCATTATATGCAACATGTATTTAGGTGTATACTTGTATTTGGAAGAGATTTCTAGTAAAATAATATGATAATTTAGATTAATATGGGAGAAGTATGTATCCGTAAATTATAGTATAGTAATGGACACTTCCGGAGGAGTTTAAGTAAACATGGGAATTATTAAAGCTGTAGATTTGGCTTTTGAATATATCAGACGTGATGAAGAAGGAAATGTAGAAGGGATTACCCGTGCGGTAGACGGTGTTAATCTGGATATTCAGGCAGGAGATTTTGTGGCAATTTTAGGACATAACGGTTCCGGGAAATCTACCTTGGCAAAGCATTTAAATGCGCTTCTTTATCCTACAGAAGGAACCGTCTTTGTGGATGGAAAGGATGTAAAGCAACCGGAAAATATCTGGGATGTAAGGCAGACTGCCGGCATGGTATTTCAAAATCCTGACAATCAGATTATTGGTCAGGTAGTGGAAGAGGATGTAGGATTTGGTCCTGAGAATCTGGGGGTACCTACCAAAGAAATTTGGGAACGTGTGGAAGAAAGTTTAAAAGCAGTGGGAATGTATCAGTATAGAAAACATTCTCCTAATAAGCTTTCCGGCGGACAAAAACAGAGAGTTTCCATTGCCGGTGTAATAGCCATGCATCCTAAATGCATTATCTTAGATGAGCCCACAGCTATGTTAGATCCTAACGGACGAAAAGATGTCATTCGTGCGGCACGGGCCTTGAACCAGGTAGAAGGAATTACGATAATTTTAATTACTCATTATATGGAAGAAGTCATTTATGCAGATAAAGTATATGTTATGGATGGCGGAAAAGTAGTAATGCAGGGAAATCCCAAAACGGTATTTTCCCAAGTGGAACAATTAAGAGAACTTCGTTTGGATGTACCGCAAGTAACGGAGCTTGCCTATGAGTTAAAGAAAAGCGGTTTGCCTTTAAGTGATGGAATTTTAACCATGGATGAGTTGGTGAAAGAATTAAAATTACTGAAAAAGAAGTAATAAGAAAGGGAAATTATTGTCGGCAGTTTTAAAAGCAGACAGTGATGATGATAGAATATGTCTTTAATTTTAGATCATGTAAATCATATTTATGGTGAAGATACCAATTTGGCAGTAGCTGCTTTAAGAGATATTAATCTGGTGATTCCTGATGGGCAGTTTATTGGACTGATAGGACATACCGGTTCCGGAAAATCTACTTTAGTACAGCATTTAAATGGATTATTGCAACCAACAAGTGGAAGTATTTATTTTAACGGACAGGATATTTCCGACAAAGATTTTAATAAAAAAGAATTGAGAAGCAAAGTAGGATTGGTATTTCAGTATCCGGAACATCAGTTGTTTGAAGTAACTGTATTTCAGGACGTATGTTTTGGACCCAAAAACTTAGGATTGTCCCAGAAAGATGTTGAAATAAGAGCGTATAACGCGTTAAAACAGGCAGGAGTAAAAGAGGAACAGTTTTATCAATCACCTTTTGATTTGTCCGGAGGGCAAAAACGAAGAGTGGCCATTGCCGGAGTTTTGGCAATGCAACCGGAAGTGTTGATTTTGGATGAACCTACAGCAGGATTGGACCCGAAAGGAAGAGATGAAATTTTAGGGCAGATTAAAAAGCTGCAAAAGGAGACGGGAATTACGGTTATCCTGGTGTCGCACAGTATGGAAGATGTGGCAGAATATGTAGATAGGATTATTGTAATGAATAAGGGGGCGGTAATGTTTGATGATGTTCCCAAGGAAGTATTTAAGCATTATGAAGCCTTGGAAGAAATCGGATTAGCAGCACCGCAGGTAACCTATATTGTTAACCGTTTGAAAAAAGAAGGGGTTCCGGTAGATACCAATGTGACTACCATTGCGGAGGCTAAGGATGCCATATTGAAAGTGTTTAAGGAGGGCTTTAGCCCATGTTAAGAGATATTACATTAGGACAATACTATCAGACGGAGTCTGTGATCCATAGATTGGACCCAAGGGTAAAACTTGTGGGGACTATTTGCTATATTATATCCCTGTTTGTAGTGAATAATGTGTGGGGATATCTGGTGGCAGCTTTGTTCTTGGCACTTATGATTCATTTATCCAATGTTCCTTTTAAATTTATGGTAAAAGGAATGAAGGCCATTGTATTTTTGCTTTTGATTACCGTTATTTTTAATATGTTTTTAACTCCGGGAGAGGCACTTATCAGTTTTTGGAAATTGACCATTACCAAAGAAGGATTACGATTAGCAATTATGATGGCAATCAGATTGTCTTTCTTAATTGTAGGTTCTTCTGTTATGACGTTAACCACCACTCCCAATAATTTGACGGACGGAATGGAAAAATTGATGAATCCCCTTAGAAAAATTAAAGTTCCGGTTCATGAAATTGCTATGATGATGTCTATTGCTTTAAGATTTATTCCTATTTTATTGGAAGAAACAGATAAAATTATGAAAGCACAGATTGCCAGAGGAGCAGATTTTGAAAGTGGAAATATTATAAAGAAAGCGAAAGCTATGGTGCCGCTGTTAGTACCTTTATTTATTTCAGCTTTCCGAAGAGCCAATGACTTGGCTATGGCCATGGAAGCAAGATGCTACCGTGGAGGAGATGGCAGAACCAAGATGAAACCTTTAGTATATAAAAAAGCAGACAGAATCGGATATTTGGTATTATCAATATATTTTATCGTGTGTTTGTCCATAGGTAAAATTTGTGAAATTTTAATGGGAATGATTCTTGGAATTATGATGAGTGTTGGATAAACTTTAGATGAAAAATGGAAAAGGTATTATGAGAAGAATTAAGCTAACGGTAGCATATGACGGAACAAACTATCATGGTTGGCAGTTTCAACCGGGAAGTCCCACCATTGAAGGGGAATTGAATAAACATTTATCAGAACTTTTCAAAGAAGAGATTACCGTCATTGGTGCCAGCAGAACCGATTCCGGTGTTCATGCATTATGCAATGTGGCAGTATTTGATACAGAGGCACGAATTCCTGCGGAAAGAGTAGCCTATGCTTTAAACCAGAGACTGCCGGAGGATATCCGTATCCGCAAATCAGAAGAGGTGGCGTGTGATTTTCATCCACGGAAACAGGCTACCAGAAAAACCTATGAATATAAGATTCTAAATGAGGAATTTTTAAATCCTGTGGAGAGGTTGTATGCGCATTTTACCTATGTGCCGCTGGATGAGAAAAAAATGCAGGAGGCTGCAAAATACTTAATCGGGGAACATGATTTTCAAAGCTTTTGTGCTGCAGGAAGTACAGCAGAAACGACTGTGAGAACTATTTATGATATTAGCGTGGAAAGAAACGGTAATATGATTTCCATAAAAGTGACAGGAAATGGTTTTTTATATAATATGGTCCGAATTATTGCAGGAACTCTAATGGAAGTTGGAAAAGGGAGATTTAGCCCGATGCAGGTGGAGGAAATTTTGGAAGCCAAAAACAGAACCAAGGCAGGCCCCACAGCTCCGGCTAAGGGGTTAATGTTGTATAGGTATCAATTTGAAGATGAGTTATAGGGCATTATTTTCATAAAGAGGTTTGAAGAGAGGTAAGTATATTTATTGCTTGTGGATAAATGGATTTATTTCAAAGAAACCTGTGAATAACTTTTATTTTCAAGAAAGAATCTTTAGAAAAATGCTTGACACACATGGATAGGTATAATATAATGCTTTGGTGTGGAAACGATGGAAAATAAAAGTCTTGGCCCGACTTTTATTTGAAATATATGGACTTTTAAGCTGCTAGCCCCAGTGAGAAAGTCAGGCGTTAGAACAATTCGAATTTTATACGGAGGGAAAACAATGAAAACATTTATGGCAAGTCCAGCTACTATTGATAGAAAATGGTATGTAGTAGACGCTACAGGAATGACATTAGGACGTTTAGCATCTGAAATCGCTAAAGTTTTAAGAGGAAAAAATAAAGCAATCTTCACACCTCACATCGATACAGGTGATTATGTAATCGTAATCAACGCTGAAAAAATCGCTGTAACAGGTAAAAAATTAGATCAGAAAATTTACTACCATCACTCTGATTATGTAGGTGGTATGAAAGAAACTACATTAAGAGAAAAATTAGCTAAAAAACCTGAATCTGTAATTGAACTTGCAGTAAAAGGTATGCTTCCAAAAGGACCTTTAGGAAGACAGATGTTAAAGAAACTTCATGTATATGCAGGACCAGAACACAAACATGAAGCTCAGAAACCAGAAGTTTTAACATTCTAATTAAAGGATAAGGAAGGAGATTATAGAAATGGCTAAAGCAGCAAACTACGGAACAGGTAGAAGAAAAAAAT
>JAFZGJ010000126.1 GCA_017555455.1 Lachnospiraceae bacterium | reverse complement strand
TCGAACCTTCGAAGGCGGTGCCAACAGATTTACAGTCTGCCCCCTTTGGCCACTCGGGAATCCATCCATTTATTAGGTCTCAGCAATACCAAGACCTGACAATATAAATTTATAACATAATGTTACTCAAATTGCAAGAACTTTTTTCTTGGAATTTTGCGATATTTTAAAACAATTGCTGAAGTCTTAGGCAACTCTATCTGTACTTTTCCTCCAAGTACCATATGTTCTTCTATTTTATCACTATAACCATCCGCTGTGGTAAGCATCAGTTGTTCCATAATACCTTCCATGGGAACACCTAAATACCACACTGCAATATCTCTTGAGATGGTTTCTTCACTGTTATTAATTACAATCAATGAAGCTTCACCTTTTCGCATTCTTCCATAAGCAATAACATTGTGTTCCGACAACACAAATTTAAGAGAACCATCCAAAAATTCCTGATTTTCTTTGTGAATACGAATCATGGCTTTGTGGAAAGCAATCATTTCCTGATCTTCCCTGCCCCAAGGATAGGTTCTTCTGTTATCCGGATCCGTAAAGCCACATACACCGGCTTCATCACCATAATAAATGGTTGGTGCTCCCAGCCAGGTCATCTGGAACAATACCGCTTCACGCATAACCGCCTTATTAATTCCATGGTTCGCTGCATCTGCCCCATGAGTATTAATTCTTCCTACCACACGATTGGTTCTTGTTAAAAAACGGGAATGGTCGTGATTGGAAAGCTCATTCATAGCAACTTGGGAAGACGGCATAGTAAAATGAGTGGTATGATACTGCATAGAACCCCAGAAATTATTAGCATTTCCTAACATATCCTGTCGGAAATCATCACTGTGTTTCTGCATACCCGTCAAGAACCAGGTAATAGGTTCCATAAAGGCATCATAGTTCATAACCGTATCCCACTGATCCCCCTGCAACCAAGAGGACGGATCTCCATAATGCTCTGCCAAAATCAAAGCATTGGGATTCGCTGATTTTACGGTATTTCTAAAATCTCTCCAAAATTTATGGTTAAATTCCGGTGAGTGCCCTAAATCTGCCGCCACATCTAATCTCCAACCATCTACATTGTATGGCGGTGATACCCATTTTCTTCCGATGTATAAAATATAATCGTATAACGCTCTTGATTTCTCATAATTTAACTTAGGTAAGGTATCATGTCCCCACCAGCCATCATAGCTTCCGTTATATGGCCATTTATGTTCTTCATAAAAATGAAAATGATCTTTATACGGACTATCTTTATCAATATAGGCACCTTTATCATATCCCGGTGCATTCTCATAAATACGTTCTCTATCCAACCATTTATTGAAGGAACCACAGTGATTAAATACACCGTCAATAATAACTTTGATACCACGTTTATGGGCCTCTTCCACTAATTGAATAAACAACTTGTTACTTGCATCCAAATTCCTCTTGTCTGTAACACGATTGATATATCTTGTGGCATCTTTATTCTCATATTGGTCGTCACGCAAGATATCTCCTTCATCATAAACAATCTTACCAATATGAGGATCAATATTGTCATAATCCTGAATATCATATTTATGATTGGAAGGTGATACAAACAAAGGATTAAAATAGATTGCATCTATTCCTAAATCATGAAGATAATCTAATTGATCGATAACCCCCTGTAAATCTCCACCGTAAAAATTCCTTACATCCATGGAGGAAGGATTCTGATACCAATCATCCACATGTTTTACCTTGTCGCCAATATACATATACTCATTACTTAATACATCATTGGTTTTATCCCCATTACAAAAACGGTCCACATAAATCTGATAAATAACAGCACCTTTTGCCCACTTAGGAGTTTTAAATCCCGGAATAATTACAAATTCATAAACATGGTCTGTTGTTTTTGCCACACCACGCATATCAAAAAAACAGGTAAGCTGTGCTGCCTTTATTTCAAAATAATAGGTAATTTTTTCATTATCCAGCTGATATTCTATTTCGTAATAATCAAACATATCATCTGAATTTGATTTTAACATCATGTACTTCTGTCCTTTACAAACAAAATACACATTATCTATATTGTTCTTTGCAGAGCGGAATCGAATCGTTACTTCTGTATAAGGATTCGGCTCCGGAGGAATCAGGTATTCTTCCGTAGTATCACTATATAAGGCTTTTTTGTCCAAAACAGGACGCATACTATTCATGTAATAGTGCTGTCTCTCTCTTTTTGAAAAATGTTCAAAATCCATTCCAGGCATAAATTGTCCTCATTTCCATTTTGTTTCCACACACTTACATCTATTATAAGAAAAAACTCCTCTTTATGCAACAATTATCAGACAAGAATAGCAATTACTTCCAAAAGGGCAGTAAAAAAGGACAGCAAGGGGATTGCTGTCCTTCTTAGAGAAGGTATTTCTTTCTTATGGGGTATAGCAAAAAACTATATAATGTATTGGGGGGTTACAAGTAGTATAATAGCAGAACACTCCCTTTTGGTAAATGCAAAGTTTGCACAAACTTTACAATTTCATTCTATAGTTTTTGTTAATTTTGAACAAACAAGGTTTCAAATTCTTCTCTTGTAATCTTTTCTTTCTCTAAAAGAAGTTCTGCACAACTGTGTAAAATACTTTCATGCTCTAAAATAATTCTCTTAGCATCCTTGTAACATTCGTCAATAATAGCTTTCACTTCTTTATCAATTTCTCCGGTGATATATTCACTGTGGCTCTTAGCGTGTGCCAAATCCCTACCAATAAATACCTCATCTCCGTCATTATCATAATTAATTACACCAATATTGTCTGACATTCCGTAGCGGGTCACCATCTTGCGGGCTGTTTGTGTAGCCTTCTTAATATCACTGGAAGCTCCTGTAGTAATATCGTCAAAAATAATTTCTTCCGCAATCCGTCCTCCAAGAGATACCTTAATATCCTGAAGCATTCTTCCCTTTGTCATGAACATTTCATCTTTCTCCGGAAGAGGCATGGTATATCCTGCCGCACCGATTCCTGTCGGAATAATGGAAACTGTATATACAGGTCCCACATCCGGCAATACATGGAATAAAATAGCATGACCGGCTTCATGATATGCAGTAATCTTTTTATCCTTTTCGGAAACAATGCGGCTTCTTTTTTCCGCACCAATTCCAACCTTAATGAAGGATTTCTTAATATCCTCCTGCTTCAAATATGCTCTGTCCTCTTTTGCCGCCTGAATAGCTGCTTCATTTAAAAGATTTTCCAAATCCGCACCGGTAAATCCTGCCGTAGTCTGGGCAATCTGTTTTAAATCCACGTCATCACCCAAGGGCTTATTTTTCGCATGAACCTTTAAGATTTCTTCTCTTCCGCCTACATCAGGTACTCCTACCGTAACTTTACGGTCAAAACGTCCCGGACGAAGAATGGCAGGATCCAAAATATCTACACGGTTAGTAGCTGCCATAACAATGATTCCTTCATTTACTCCGAAACCATCCATTTCTACCAAGAGCTGGTTTAAAGTCTGCTCTCTTTCATCATGTCCGCCGCCCATACCGGTACCGCGTCTTCTGGCAACTGCATCAATTTCATCAATAAAAACAATACATGGAGCATTTTTCTTAGCATCTTCAAATAAATCTCTTACACGGGATGCTCCTACACCAACAAACATTTCTACAAAATCCGAACCGGAAATACTAAAGAAAGGAACATTGGCTTCTCCGGCAACTGCTTTTGCAAGGAGTGTTTTACCTGTTCCGGGAGGCCCCTCTAATAAAACACCTTTTGGAATTCTGGCTCCCACTTTGGTAAACTTTGCAGGCTCTTTTAAAAATTCCACAATTTCTTCCAATTCTTCTTTTTCTTCCTTCAGGCCTGCAACACTGTCCAAATTGGTTTTATTATCTCCATGGCTCATCTTGGCACGGCTTTTTCCAAAATTCATCATTTTAGCATTGCTGCCACCACCGGCACCTGCCTGCATATTCATAAGATAAATTACTAAAAATACAACCCCGAATCCTAAAAGTATAGGCATTCCGTATTCTGCAAACCAGCTTTCCTGTGGAACATCTTTTACCACCGGGTCGATATCATATTCTCCTAATATATCCTGTAACTCATTTACATCCGTTACATAAAGCGTTTTTACCACTCCGCCATTTAATACTACTCTGGCAGATCCGGTAGGCGTTTGTTCATTGGGCTGAATGGAAACGCTACTGACATTTCCCGCTACCAAATCCGCTACCAACGCACCATTGGTATAAGATTCTTCCTGAGTATTCCTGTTTGTCATATACATCATCAAAAACATGATTCCCAAAATAAGGAAGAAACTTAAATTAAAACCTCGATTCTTTTTTTCCACAAAAAACCTCCCTATGCTTCCTCATTCAGATGTACAATACCGATATAAGGAAGATTTCTATATTTCTGTGCATAGTCTAAACCATAACCAACCACAAATTCATCAGGAATTTCAAAACCTGTGTAATCTACATTTACATCAATAACTCTTCTATCCGGTTTATCTAATAATGTACATAATTTCAAGCTGTTAGGCTTTCTTTCTTTTAACATCATTAATAAGTAGCTAAGAGTTCTTCCTGAATCCACAATATCTTCTACTACCAAAACATCCTTTCCTGTAATAGACTCGTCCAAATCTTTGACAATTTTAATAACACCGCTGGACTTAGTATCTGCACCATAGCTGGAGATTGCCATAAAGTCCATGGAAACCGGAACTTCAATTCTTTTTGCCAATTCACACATAAAGAAAACGCCACCTTTTAACACACAGATAAGGTGAATATTTTTTCCTTCATAATCTTTGCTAATCTGTTCCCCAATTTCCTTAATTCTTTTGTCTACTTCTTCTTCTGATAATAAAACGCTAATTCTTTCTGACATCTTCATCCCTCCGTATGGTCATTTGTACAATCTTTTTCGTTTCTTTTGTTACCTTATAGTATGCACTGATACGATATCCTATAATCCATAAAATATGGTTTCCGTCTGCTACCAAAGGAATTTTATCCCGCATAGATGCAGGAATTTTTTCATGAATAAAATATTCTTTTAATGATTTCTTCTGCCCTTTATCATTAAAAACAATATAGTCTCCTATCTGCCTGAATCTGACACAAAGACGACTATTTATTTTATCATAGTCAAAGTATTTCGTATACTTATTTTCTTCGATTTCACTTAAATTCTTAGGGTTTATAAAAAGACTGTCCAATTCACTTCCTTCTTCTAAAGAATACCTTTCTCCAATCTCAATATCAAATAACCCTTCTTTTCCACCGGATTCCTTTTCTTTTTGTCTTCTTATCCACAATAACCGGTATTCCTTTACTACTTCCAATTCCCCCGGCAGACTTATTTTCTTGGTTCCCGATTTTTGAAGCAGGTCTAAAATCCCCTGTATATGTTCAGACCCTATATCCTTCCTTCCCGGTATTATCTGATTTATGGCAGTAAGCAAAAACTGATTTTGTAAAAATTCCGGATACGCTTTTAACTTCTCCACATCAATAGAAACAGCCTCTTGTTCCTGTTTGGAAATTTCTTCCGCCATCTTCGCCACTTCAGACTCTAAATACTCTCTTAAAGAAGCTATTTGTAACGCAGCTTTCGCTATATGTTCCGTTGCTTTTTCATTAATTTGACTGTCCGCATATCCTAAAATATGATGACGGATTTTATTTCTTGTATAAGTATCTTCTTCATTGGTACAATCTATGCACCATTTCTGTTCTCTTTTACTTAAATATTCTTCAATTTCCTTACGGCTACAGGTAAGCAACGGACGAATCACATTTTCATGAACAGGTAATATTCCTGCCATGCCATAAACCCCTGTTCCCCGGAAAAGATGAAACAACATGGTTTCTGCCGAGTCCCCTTGATGATGGGCTACAGCAATTTTTCCCTGTAGTGCTCCCTTCTTTTTATAAAGTTCCAAGGCCTCCCCAAAAGCTTCATATCTTACTTTTCTTCCTGCCTCTTCCTCCGACATGTGACACTCTTTTGCCAGCCTTCTGACATCCGCTCTCTTTGCATAAAAAGGAAGATTTTCCTTTTCACAAATTTCTTTCACAAAGTTTTCGTCCCTAAAAGCATCTTCCCGAATCAAATGATTTACATGAACCACCACCAACTCAAAAGGAACCTTTTTTCGGTATTCTAAAAGCACGAAAAGAAGGCATAAGGAGTCCGCTCCGCCGGAAACACCTGCTGCCACTAAATCGTTTTCTGATATCATTTCATACTTTTCTATAAAAGAGATTGTTTTTTGAATCATCCGTCTTGCTCATTTCCTTGACACTTCATCAAAACATTCTACTGTTTTGTGATTCTGCATATATATAACGATAGTATCACAATATTACGGATAAAATCAATCTCACTCCTTGTTTTCCCAAATTCCCATAACTAATACCGTCATATCATCCATTATTTTTCCCTTGGATGCCAAAATAGCATGCTTCATAATATGCCCTGCCATTTCCGAAGGTCTTCTGTAAGGAATCTGTGCCACGGTTTCTTTTAAAAATTCTTCTCCTTCTTCTCCGGGAAAATTATCTAAAATCCCATCACTAAATAAAAATATGTAATCTCCATCCAATAGCTGCTTTTTATATTGATTCATTTTCAAATCATAAAATATCCCCAGGGGCAGACTCATAGAAGGAATTTTTTCCACATAGCTGTCCCGTTTTAAAAATCCATAAACAGCTCCTATCTTTAAAAATTCTGCTTCTGCCGTATGTAAATCAATACTGCAAATATCCAAAGTAGACATATTTTTTTCTTCTCCACCGGCCAAAATAGAATCATTAATCATTTTTGCCGTTAATGTCGGAGAAAATCCCTCATCCAAATACTTCTCTGCCATTTCCAGCACAGCCTCACTATCTCTGTTAGCCTTTTCACCGGATCCCATTCCATCGGATAAAACACCTAAAAACTTCTTTTCCCCGGACTCAAAAAAAGTATAATTATCTCCGGAAATTTTTTCTCCCTCTTTTACACTTTTTGCATAACCGGTTAACACCATATATCCGGTTTCTTCCTCGAAACAAAAATTCTCCGGCTTGTCCGTAATAAAAAAAGGCGTTTTTAAAGACGGTACTAATCGAAGACTCAAAAGGACGGATAAAAAAGCCGCCATCTCTTCTGCAGAATAAAATTTATTTTTTGACACAACATTATTTTGATAAACTCTGATTACCGCCTCTTTTCTCCCGTTTTCTTTTTGAAGCATATAAAAATCTTCCAAAATCAAGCCTTCTGAAAAAAGAGCCTTAGCCATTTGCTTTTCTTTCTTTTCTCCCAAACGCACTACCTGAATTTTTTCCTCTGCCATCTTTTGCATCATCTTTGCCATTTCTTTTAAATGATCTGCAACTAAATTTCTGCTTTCCTGCAACCTGCGCTTAAAAAACAGATTTTCTCTGTTTTCCTCTGCTTCTTCCTTCTTTTCTTCTATTAAAAATGCAGACGCTAAATTATGTAATGCTCCCGCACATTGCTTTATTTTCTGTTTTTCATATTGTAATAAAAAGGAATCCTGTGCTTCCTCACGCATTGTCTTTTGCATCATTTTTTTATCCCTCCTACTTTCTTTTTATATAACTTCGGTATGGGAAGGATTATACACTGTCTTCTGCGCAATATTTGTCGAATCCCGGAGCAGTGAAAATTTTTTGCAGCAAAAAGCTGTTGCAAAATGTCAGTTATTTTTAACCGTTCATTTTGCAACAGCTTCTTTAATCATCTTCTGTCTTTATCATAATTTCATCTTCATATACGAGACCCAATTTTTCTCTTGCTACATCCTCTATGTATTTCTTGGTTTTCGTATATTTCTTAAATTCTTCTATTTCCTCGGTCCGTTCTTTTTCCACCTCAATCTGATGGCTTAAAGATTGTTCCTTCTCCTGATATACCGCAAGCTTTTGCTTCAGGTTGTGATTATTTACCGCTACCACCAACAGCATCACCAGCACTACCATCATTACTAACAGCATTGCCAAACTGTTCTGCTTCTTTTTCCTTACCCGAATTCTTCTTCCTGCCATATTTACTCCTATTTTTTTTGAAAACATCACCATGTTTACTCAATTTAATCTTAAACATTTTTGTACGTTCCGTCAACCGTCTTTTGGAACTTGCAATTCCTTTTTCTGCCAAAGAAACCAGCTGTTTTCCTAATAATTTATTATACAAAAACATTCCCAGAATCATTCCCAGTACAGAAAATCCTCTGAGAACTCCATTACTTTGCTCCAACTGTAACCGGAAAATAATCAAGGTTGCATATACCCAAAAGAAAAAATCTTCTATGGAAATCACAAAATTCTTATGGGATATCATAAAACGGAAAATACGGATAATATCATAAAAAAGAGCCAGCTTTACTCCCAGTTTTATCGTTATCAGTAAAAGTTCCCACTCCCAATATACGCTTGATACCATATACCTCTTTTATTTGAATAACCTTCCCAAAAAAGATTCACTTTTGGTCGCAAGATTTTTTTGCTCAGAATATAAAAAAGAATCCACTTTTCCTTCTAACTCTACCTCTCCCTGCTCTAAAGTCAAGCGTTTCACATGCAACCCCTGACCTTTTAACATGAGTATTCCCATATCCGTTTCTAAAATCACTTCATTCTCATCAAAAGCAATAACATCTGCAACTCCGGTCAGAGAACAGTTTTTGCGGTTCACCATCACCATTTTATGCTGACGTCTGTTTCCACTGTTTAAATCTTCCATTGGCATTCTCCCATATTATTTATTTATATACTATGAGACTTGCCTTATAAATATTACAGGTATCTGAAAAGTTCTTTTGCTTCTTCTTTTTTTACCGTTTCCTGTACATCTAAAACTTCTACTTTTACTTCTTTGTTTCCGAACTGAATAGCAATAACATCTCCCACCTTTACATTAACGCTTGCTTTGGCAGGCTTATCGTTTACAAAAACCCTTCCTGCATCACAGGCTTCATTGGCAATAGTACGTCTTTTAATCAAGCGGGATATTTTCAAATACTTATCTAATCTCATTTTATTTCCTTTCCAAACAAAAAAGGAGTGTCGCACTGAAATGTGAGACAACTCCCCTTAAATGTTTTTTAATTAACTATGCGTTAATCATATCTTTTAAAGCTTTACCTGCTTTAAATTTAGGAGCTTTGGAAGCTGCGATAGTCATTGTTTCGCCAGTCTGAGGATTTCTTCCTTCTCTAGCTGCTCTTTCGGATACTTCGAATGTACCGAAACCAACTAACTGTACTTTACCACTTGCTTTTAATTCATTTGCTACTACATCTGTAAAAGCTTTTAATGCTGCTTCTGCGTCTTTTTTAGAAATCTGTGCCTGTTCAGCCATTGCTGCTACTAATTCTGTTTTGTTCATTTGTGAACTCCTCCTCTAACTCAATGTTAGTACGCCAAAAAAACGTCTACATCTATATATAATCCGTTTTAATACTCTTGTCAAGTTATTTTTTCCCAGTTTTCCTTGTTTTATGCCCATTTTAGGCACTTTTTATCGTCTATTCCAAGGGTGTTAAATCCGAAAAAGAATAGCTGATATCTTTGTTTTCTTTGTCCACATCAATGGTGTATGTTCTGGTAAGATGACCGCTTTTACGAATAGTCACTTCATGATTTCCCGCTTTTTTCGAAAAGCTTATGGGAATTATCCCTACATAGCTACCATCCACATAAACCTCTGCTCCCTTAGGCGCCTCTACGGTTACTTTATAACCGGTAGTAGAACCATTGGAAGATATGTTAGAACCGGAAACGGTGTCTGTTGTAGTCGTTTTTTCTTCCTTAACCTTAGATGCTTCATCTCCTATAATAGTATTGCCGGAAACACTGTCTTTTTTTTCAGACGAAGCCGTACTGTCGGATTTTGTATCATTTTTTTCTGTTGTTACTGAATTTTGTGATACAGAAACACTACGATCCTTTTCTTCATCCAAGGTAATGGCGATATTGGCACTATTTTCATTTACTCTGATATATTGGATTACCGTATCATATCCTTCTGCCTTTGCCATAATCTGATGTAAACCATAGGTAGCTTTTATAATTCTGCTTATATCCACCTGCTGCCCATCGATATAAACGGAAGCTTGGGAGGGTTCTACAGTAATAATCAGATTACCGTATTTGGTCAAATCTTCTTTTTTCAAATCACCTACATCCAGCAAAGTTTCCTGATTTCTCTTAATTACGGCTTTCTTCGTTCCCTCAATCCCTGTATGGGACACATATACGTCATAGGTTCCTTCGGGCACCGTTATAAGCATATTTTCTTCAATTTTATGAATTATCTTCTGACCAACTTCGATCCAGCCGCCAACAAAATAATCTTCATTTTCCAAACGCAGATATCCATGCCCTGTTTCAATGGTAATACTGTAAATCTTACGGTCTATTCCTTTTATCTGAAGACTATCCTCATAAGTAATATCCACAAACTCTGCTTTTTCCCCGTTGGAAAATACTACAGTAGTTTCATCCAGAGTATAATCTTCATTCATAACCTTAATGATTCCCGCATCCAAATCCAGTTCAAACTTAGAAACATCATTCATAGTCCAAACATTGGAAGATACCGTAACAGAGGTCAGCAGCTTTTCATCCTTTAAAAACTGAACATCCACTACCTCTCCCTCTTTTAGCTGCCCTACCGAAATCTGGGAACCATACTTATCCGAAAATTTCGTGATTCCGTCATAATTTAAAGTATAATTCTTTTTCTTTTTCAGATTCAAAAACGTAATTTTTTTCTGTTTCTCCTGCTTGCTGATAACAATCGCCGTATCCGCACTGTCATAGGCTCCGGGAGCTATTTTAACAAATCCTCCCTGAGTCTGTTGCTCCGGTTGGGAAGGTACCTCTTTACTGCATCCGGTTATTACTGACATTGCCAAAATAAGACTTATAATTATTACAGATTTATGTAACTTACTTTTGTACATCTTGTTTTTCTATTCCTTTGATTCCTATGTTTTTTCTTATTATAAAGACCTCTTTAGCTTTTACGCAATACCCCTTCCCTGAAATTACTCTCTAAAAACAAAAATTTTTCTTCTTCCTGCTTTAGCACTTTTTCCAGTTTTTCCATATTTTTTTCCGGAATCCATACTTTAGAAGAATTAAAATAGAAATTTGCAATTTTCCAAAATTTTTCCGGATAGCTGAGTCTGTAATAAAGCTGATATTTTTCTTCCTCAGAAATCTTTCTTTGTTTTTGGTAGCTTTCTAAAACAAACAAGCCCAATTCCTTTGACCAGTCGTTTTTTTCCATCATTTTTCTAAAAAACAAACTTAAATCTCTCATAGGATTATCAAATACATACTTTTCAAAATTAACAAAAAAGATTCCTTCTTTATTAAGAAGTGCATTATGATGTTGAAAATCTCCATGACACAAGCTGCCTTTATTAAAAGCCTTTTCTTCTCCCAAAAGTTCCGGGTGGGCTCTCATTTCCTCTAATATTTTTTCTGATTTATCAAGAAAGCGGTCATAGTTTTGATACAGAAAATATTCAAAATCACTTTTTTGACGTTTTGATTTCAAATATTTTTTGATTTTCTTTAGCTCCCTGTTATGCTTTTCAAATTCATTCAATAAGGAATACCGAGGAATATTTTTTTCTTTTACAAATTCCGGTAATTCCATAGCTTTGTGAAGCAGGGCCATTTGTTCCGCTACATATCCGGTTTCCTGACATTCTCTAATATTACACTCTTTTCCCTCTGCATACTCTTTTAAATAGTAGGAATTCATTTCTTCATCCTTTACCAATATTTCTCCTTCTTTGGAAGAAATAATGTCCTCAAGATGACTAAAACCGTTCTTTTTGATTTCCTTTAATAACTGTTGTTGTAAGAGAAGCCTTTCCTCGCTTCCTTTATATTCTTTTAAAATTTTAATACCGTTTTTTGTCTCACATAGAATGGCACTCCGTCCCTTCCAGGAACGAAGCACCTCAATATCATACTTTTCTAAGACCGCAATCGCTCTGTCATTCACTATTGTTCCCTCCACATTCCCGGACTTAACTTTTATATTACTGCTCCCGTGGGTTCTTTGTAATTTTTATATCCTATCCTATGAATATGGTAAAAAGAATATGACTAACTGCTGCCTATTTCTCTTTTTATTTCTGCTTTTGTAAAAACTCTAATAACTCATCCTTATTGTTCTTTTGGGGATATTCTAATACATAATCAAACAACTTCTGCAAGGCTACTCCCAGTTCTTTTCCCGGTTTCATTCCTGCATCAATTAAATCCCTTCCGGTAACTGCCAACTCTTTTAAAGCCAAACAATCCCCTGCCTCCAAAATCTTCTGATATACCTTTCGTACATCCTCCAATTCCTTCTGCTTTTCTTCCCGCTTATACATACTTTGTGCCAACATATCCGCTTCTTTTACTTCCAACAAAAGAGGAAACAGCTCGGGGCCGATTTTTACAATAGTTTTCCTCAATTTTTCCGGTTTCAAAGAAAGCTTTTGATCATGAAATTTCACCAGCTTACATACTTTTCCAATGGTATCATTATCAAATCTAAGTCTTTTAAGAATGGTTTTCGCCATTTCTTCTCCCTGATCCGGATGTCCGTAAAAATGGTCAATTCCGTCTTCTCCGGTTTGCAGGGTTTCCGGTTTTGCTATATCATGAAGAACCATAGTAAGCCGTAAAACCTTATCTTTTCTCACATAGTTTAAACTCTGAAGCATATGCTCACCCACCGTATAGATGTGATGGGGATTATTTTGTTTGGTTTCCATTGCCTTATCAAATTCCGGGAAAAATACTTTTGTCATTCCGGTTTCATAGGCTGTGCGGAGATAATCCGGGTGATTGGAAATCAATAATTTTACCAATTCTACCTGAATTCTTTCTGCACTGATATTGGCTAAATTTCCGGACAAAACTCCAATGGCATTCTTGGTTTCTTCTTCTATTTCATACCCCAATTGTGCAGAAAAGCGGACTGCCCTCATCATACGCAGAGCATCCTCTTCAAACCGGTGTATCGGATTTCCCACACAACGGATAATTTTATTCTCAATATCTTCTATGCCTCCAAAGGCATCTACTAACCCCACATTTTTATATGTCCTGTCTCCATTATCTTCATCTTCAAGATGATTATACGCCATGGCATTAATAGTAAAATCCCTACGTTTCAAATCTTCCAACAAATCAGCAGTAAAAATTACTTCCTTGGGATGACGGCTGTCTTCATACTCTCCGTCAATACGATAGGTAGTTACTTCATAACCTACGCGATTGCACATAACAGTTACGGTTCCATGCTGAATCCCCGTATCTATGGTTCTTGGAAACAGTGCCTTGGTTTCCTCCGGTTTTGCCGATGTGGTAATATCCCAATCATCGGGAATTCTTCCTAAAATAGAATCCCTGACACAACCTCCTACGGCATAGGCTTCATAACCTGCACTATTTAATTTTTCCAAAATATATTTCACATCTTCCGGCATCTGAATTTTCATGGTATTTTTCTTTTCCTTTAAGAATATATTAATAAAGTCGGGTTTGTTTTAAGAGTATCTACACATCCGGTTCACATTTACAAGCTAAACTATATTTAAAAGTTAGGGGTGATGCAAATGTACACAGAGAATAATGAATTTATAACAGAAACAAAAGAATCCGCCGTGACAAATTCGTCGTGGAAGGAATACAGTTACTATCATGATTATTTCATCGAATTACTTTCTTACGACCGAAAACATAACTATACACGTAACAATATTTGGGATTTTAGTTATGTGTAATACCTTTTCCCAACAATTTACCATTATTAAAAAGGGGTGCATAAGCACCCCTATATTTATGTGAATCTTCTCACTATTTTACTAATCGTACTGTTTCTCTGGCAATGGCCATTTCTTCATCTGTAGGAACTACCATGGTAACTACCTTGCTTCCTTCATCAGAAAGAATGATTTCTTCTCCTCGTACTTTGTTCTTTTCCGAATCAATATTGGTTCCGAGGAAACCGATATATTGTCCGATTAACGCTCTTACCTCTGCATTGTTTTCGCCGGCACCGGCAGTAAAGCAAATCACATCTACTCCGTTCATAGCTGCAGTATAAGCACCGATATATTTTCCTACTCTGTATGCATAAGCATCTAATGCAGTTTTTGCCATGTCATTTCCGTTTGCAGCAGCTTCCGCTAAGTCTCTAAAGTCACTGGAAAATCCTCCGGAAAGACCAAGCACTCCGGATTTTTTGTTACAAATATCAATGACCTCCTGGGCTGTGATTCCTTCTTTTTCTGCAATAAAAGTTACAATAGCCGGATCCAAATCACCACTTCTGGTTCCCATAATCAAGCCTTCCAAAGGAGTAAGTCCCATAGAAGTATCTACAGATTCCCCATTTTTTACCGCAGTAATGGATGCTCCGTTTCCAAGATGACAAACAATAATTTTTAAATCTTTTCTGTCTTTTCCAAGAATCTCTGCTGCACGGTTGGAAACAAAGTCGTGACTGGTTCCATGGAAACCATATCTTCTTACTTTGTATTTATCATAGTATTCATATGGAAGACCATAAAGATACGCTTTTTTCGGCATAGTCTGATGGAATGCAGTATCAAAAACTCCTACCATAGGAACCTCTGGCATAACTTCTTTACATGCTGCAATACCAATTAAGTTTGCAGGATTATGAAGCGGTGCCAAATCATTACAAGATTCTACCACCTTAATTACTTCTTCTGTAATTACGCAGGAACCTGCAAATTCTTCCCCTCCATGAACCATACGATGACCTACGGCATCAATTTCATCTAATGATTTAATTACGCCAACTTCGGCATCGGTTAATTTTTCAATTACAAAGTTTACCGCATCGGTATGATTGGCCATAGGAATTTCTGTTTTTACTTTGCCTTCTCCTGCTTTCTGGTGAGTAATGGCACTTCCGTCAATTCCGATTCTTTCACATAAACCTTTTGCTAATACAGTTTCACTGTCACTATTAATGAGCTGATATTTTAAAGATGAACTACCACAGTTAATTACTAATACGTTCATTTCCATCCTCCAAAGAGATTATTTCTATCTTATTTACTTAAATAGCTTTTAGTATGCACGTCCCCAGTAAACCATTTTTTTCGCAGGTTTTCCACAACATACACAAGTTTCTGCCAAAGTTTCCTGTTCAAATGGCATACAACGGCTGGTTGCGGAGAATTTTTCTTTAATCATATCTTCACAAGCTCTGTCTTCACACCACATAGCTTTTACAAAGCCCGGTTTTGTATCTAAGATTTCCTGTAATTCATCCATGTTAGTTGCTACATAAGTATGTTCATCTCTGTGAGCTCTGGCTCTTTCTAACATTTCTACCTGAATCTTATCCAGTAATTCTGTTACCACTGTTTCTAAATCGTCTAAGCTGATTTCCAATTTTTCACCGTTATCACGACGAACTACGTTACACTTATTAGCTTCAATATCTTTAGGACCGATTTCTACACGAAGCGGAATACCTCTCATTTCCTGTTCAGAGAATTTCCATCCCGGACTCTTATCGCTGTCATCTACTTTCACTCTGCATCCGGCGGCTTTCAATCTTTCTTTCAATTCAGCAGCTTTTTCCAAAACGCCTTCTTTTTTCTGCATAATCGGTACAACCATAACCTGAGTAGGTGCTACTCTTGGAGGAAGAACCAGTCCGTTATCATCACCGTGAACCATAATAATCGCTCCGATTAAACGGGTTGTCATACCCCAGGATGTCTGGTGTACATATTCAAGCTTGTTGTCTTTTCCTGTATACTGGATACCGAATGCTTTTGCAAATCCGTTACCAAAGTTGTGGCTTGTACCGGACTGTAAAGCTTTTCCGTCGTGCATTAAAGCTTCAATTGTATAAGTAGCTTCTGCCCCGGCAAATTTTTCTTTGTCTGTTTTCTTACCCTTAACTACAGGAATTGCTAATACCTGTTCTAAAAAGTCAGCATATACATTCAGCATCTGAATTGTTCTTTCTTCTGCTTCTTCAGCTGTTGCATGTGCTGTGTGACCTTCCTGCCATAAGAATTCTCTGGAACGAAGGAAAGGTCTTGTTTCTTTTTCCCAACGAACTACAGAACACCACTGATTATAAACCTTTGGTAAATCTCTGTAAGACTGGATATCATTTTTATAGAAATCACAGAATAATGTTTCGGAAGTTGGTCTTACACAAAGTCTTTCCTGTAATGGATTTAATCCACCATGTGTTACCCATGCTACTTCCGGTGCGAATCCTTCTACATGGTCTTTTTCTTTCTGTAAAAGACTTTCCGGAATGAACATTGGAAGATATACATTTTCTACTCCTGTTTCTTTAAATCTTGCATCCAGCTGATTCTGGATTAATTCCCAAATAGCGTAACCTGCAGGTTTAATTACCATACATCCCTTTACGCTGGTATAGTCGATTAATTCTGCTTTTTTTACAACGTCAGTGTACCACTGGGCAAAATCCACATCCATGGATGTAATCGCTTCCACTTTTTTCTTGTTGTCTGCCATTTTTGTTTCCTTCTTTCCTATATTTATATATTCATTGATGAAGATTTTTATATTAAAAACGCTTTATCACGTTACTTCCCTCATCTTTTATGCTTATTTGATAGTATTGAAATTTTCTGACTTTGTCAAGCTTTATACCATTCCGGTAAATATTTCTCCTCCAATACAAACTCCATTTCTTTTCCCGTGACAGGATGCTTTAGCACAAGACGATAGGCACAAAGAGCAATTTTATTAATCCGCTTTTTCATAGAAAGCTGCCGGCTCTCCGCGGAGCCATATTTAGCATCTCCCAGCAGTGCATTTCCTATAAAAGAAAACTGCCCCCGAATCTGGTGAAATCTTCCCGTTTGTAAATGTACTTTTATAATGGAAGAATCCTCAAATTCTTTTTCCACTTCATAAGTAAGAATTGCTTTTTTATATATCAGTTTATCTTCTTTATTTATTTGTACCGTTTGTTTTTTATCTGCTTCCCGGTTTTCGATAAATTCCTTTTCATCCATTACTTTTGCCAAACTTAACTTGGAATCTTTGGCCACATAATGAACTAAAGTTCCGTTTTTATCCTCTAAAGTTCCTGTGCAAAAAGCAATGTAATCTTTATTAGCATTTCCATCCTGAATCTGCCTGCTCAACGAGGCCGCCGCCTTCTGATTTTTTGCAAACACCAACAAACCGCTTACGGGTTGATCCAACCTATGAATCACACCAACATACGGAGATTTCTCCCCTCCTTGTTTTGACAAATAATTTTTCAATATACTTACCATATCCTGACTGGAAAGTTTCGCAGTCTGGGTAGCAATTCCTGCAGGTTTAAAGCATATTAAAATATCCTTATCTTCGTAAATTATATCCAATTGCATAACTTCATTTCCCTCTTAAAATTTGTGTTTATTCATTTTTCTTCAAAAATGCTTCTCCCATTCCTAAAATAAAAAACAAATAAGGAATATTTAATACCTGTGCAAAGCTGATTAAATTATTGGCAAAATAACAAATTACACAAAGTGCCGGAAGATATGCAAGCGGTGTCTTCTCACCTTTTTTCATGCATCTTACGACAAAAGTAACAAATACACCTAAATATGCAACCGTACCCCAAACGCCTAAATTAATTAAATTGGTAAGTATCTCACAATGGGCATTTGTCAAAACACTTTCTCCAAAATAGCTTTGCAGATAATTCTCTATCTCAGGAATAGAATATGCAAATGCACTATATCCATCTGCACCGACACCAAACAATTTCTGCATCGGAGACATTTTTTCAAACAATTCAAAAGTTGTTTGAAAAATCGCACCTCTTCCATTCCCCCATTTTTCGTTTAAAATGAAAAACGGCTTATCTGCCAAAAAAGAAATTCCTATTTCCGTATTATAAATTGCCAAAACCAGCCAAAACAAAATACCAATTACCAAAACACCTAATATATTGCAACAAACACTCTTACGGAAAGCTTTTGAAAATTCTCTATTTTCTTTCCAATGAAAATGAACCGCTATACACAAACAAATAGCAATTACTGAGATTACTAATGTTATGTTGGTATCTATAAGCAGGGAAGAACCATAACTATATCTTTCCGGAAATACAGTTTTTAAAATCCTTACCACCTGTCCCGACATTCCCCACACGGCAACTAATAACAGCCATTTCTTTAGTCTGACAGTACTTTTTAATGAAATCCAAAACAAAACAAAAAACAAAGCTCCATTCCATAAAAAGACACTGTTACTGCCTTGACAAAATCCGAGAACAAATACAATTATCACATAAAAAAACAGCATACATTTTTGCCACTTAGATTTGTAATCTTCATCTTCCGTAAACATAAAAATGCCAATTCCTATGGGGGATGTTACAGACATATAACCACAAAGCCAGTTAATATTTCCTAAGGTAGAAATAAATTCTCCCTGGTGTGGTTCCATGGGTATCGGATAGAAAGAAAAACGGTTACAGATTCCTAACAAAAATACCACTAACGATACTATCAAGAATCCGGATTTTAACCATTTTTCATCTTCCCACATATGCATTAAAAAAAGGGATAAAGACGCCATTAACAAAAGAGGAATGGTTCCTATATACCAGTCTGTGGCTCCCCACAATACATCTTGCTTAAAATCCGAAAAACTATAGGACAGCAAAACACTTACCATATATGCATAAAGTAGCTTCTCTGTTACAGAACTCTTTTTGAGGCAAAATATAGCATGAACTCTTTTTTTCTGTATTATCACATCTAAAATTGCTGTAACCAATATAACAGCAAATGCTATCACGGAAACCCCAAAAAAGAATCTGCATTTTGCTGTCCCCATATTGTAATACCCGTTTTCAAAATAAAATGGGTATACGCAAAACATAACAAAAACGTATAAAGTTAGAATACAAGAAGAAATCCTTCCATTTTTTACTCTTTCCATAATTCCCCTTTTTCTGCAAATACATCTAAAATATTATAACAAATAAGGTGCTGCAATAACAGCACCTTATTTCATATCTTTATTTTCACAAATATCATATTTATTACAGCTTAAAACGGTATAGCACACCCCACCGCCATTTTTTTATTTGTATAGCTTTTTTATCCGTTTTTTAGGGTATTTTCCCTTATTTTGCTTGATTTTAGCTATACAACAAAAAATTTTTAATACTTTTTAAAAACTACTTCATTTTTTCTGTGGTAATATTTTTGGTAATATTTAACCCACATTTTAAAAATGGTAATATTTTTTTTGGCTGATACCCCAATTATAACTCAAAATCCCCCTATTGCAACTCAAAAACAAAAAAGGCTATACAGAAAATTTATCTTTTTCCATACAACCTTTTATAAAATATTTCAAAGAAAATAATAAAAAAATTTATACAGAAAACTGTACTATATATAGTGATTTTTTACATCTGTTTAACTCCGTATATAGTGGTATTTTTATATCTTTTCTTTTTCAAGTTCATCTATACAACTTTCTATTGCTTGTGATAACATTTCCAGACATTCCGCTTGGTACTTAAATTGTGTTGCTTCGGTCTGGGTAGATAAAACAGACAACGCACAAGAAACCCCTTTTAATCTTTGCATAACTTCATACATAAAAAATACCCCTTTCCTAAAATCTGCTCGCATGATAACTCTCAATCTGCTACTTGTAAAGGAATAATTTCACAAATAAAAAATATCAAGGCTAAATAAATGATACTTCGTATCAGCCTTGACATTCCTTATTTGTTTCATTATAGGGTAATTAAGCCCAATTAGATAAATTGGACTTCGTTCACTTTTAATTTTCTTCTTCCATATTGTTTATCGCATATTCACAACACTTAACAACTAATTGATTTAATGATATATTTTTACTGGTAGCAATTAAATTTAATTCTTCCAATAATTCTACTGGAAAGCGTAATGTTCTATTAGAATATTCCTGCTTTTTTATGTGGAACTTATCAACCGCCATAATAACACACCTTTTTACTCTTATTTTATGTGTTATTATAATTATAAATAATATCTATTTATATACATTAAAATAATACGCAATATCTGCGTATTGTAATTTACTCTCTGAAATACCTATGTTATAATCTAATACAGAAAACATTACAACAGGAGGACACTATGCACAAAAGATTATTAACCACTATTGCAATAATAACCTTATCAACTACTATTTTTATAGGTTGCGGAAACGAACAAGAAAAAGTTGCACAACTGGAAACCGCAACCGAAGAAAGCACACCAACGCAGGAAACAGAAACAACTATAACACCAGAAGAAACAGAAGAACCTCACTCCCATAATTATATAGAAGAAATTACAACGCAGGCAAGTTGTGAAACAGACGGTTTAAAAACTTTTTCTTGTGATTGCGGTGATACATACACAGAAACAATATCTGCTACTGAACATATTTTTGAAAATTATGCATCTAACAATGATGCCACTTATATCGCAGACGGTACAGAAACCGCCAAATGTAATACTTGCGAATTAACTGATACCAGAACCGCAGAAGGTAGCAAATTAGAATATACTTATACAGATATGACCGCTACAATGTACGCAACTCAAACAGTTAATATTAGAAACCTGCCAAGTACAGACGGTGAAAAAATCGGAAGTATTTCCACAAATCAAGAATTAACAGTAAAAGCACAATGCAACGAAACAAGTTGGTATATGTTCGATTACAACGGACAAACTGCATTTGTATCTAATAAATATTTAAGTACCGAAAAAGTGGAAATTCAGCAAACTACAAATAATAATTCTAGTAGTTCATCTAATAAAATAGATGTTTCCCAGTATGCAGATTATACTTGGTATGATATGGATGACTTCTTTTTCATTATTTCCCCAGATAAAGACTCTGGACAACACGTTGATTATTCGGGTGTTCAATCTACTTTACAATCAAGATACCCAGATGGTTGGGTTCATTTGCGAATGGGGTGTCAAATGTATGATGGACGTTGGTGCTATTTTGCATATACTGAAAGGTCAAGGGGAGCAAGTTGTAGTAATTTTATCAATAGTATTAAGTAATCCACTAATAAAAGCAGTCTTTCGAGACTGCTTTTATCTTTCTTCATCAAACACAGGACACATATTTTTAAAATTTTCGCCTTGTGCATTACTATATAATTTTTCTTCCAATTCTTTAATTTTCTTCTTTTTGGTGCTTATCTGTTTATCTAATGTATATATCTCATTTTGCTTTTGTCTGATTTCCACTCCCTGCCCTGCTATCTGTTTATTATGGTTTTCTATTTCTTCCTGCAATTTCTTATCTTTATATTCTAATACGGTTAAATGCTTCCTGCTTGGATTTATTACTGTTTCATCAATTTCAATTCCATTTCTTTTTATAATTGTGTTCCATATAAAGCGGATTTGTTCGGTGAAAGTCTGTAAAGCATTATTATATCTGTCTGTTTTTTCTTTTTCCTTTGGCGGTTTAATCCCTAATTCCTTTAATGCTTTATCGGTACAAATTTTTTTAACTCCGTCTTTAGCCGTATAATCACAAATGAAACGAATATGGGCATGACTTGTTTTTTCATCGTTATGTATAGCAATATTAAGAATATGGGCGTTAGTTCCATATCTTTTATTAAATTCTTCATTAAATTCATAGATACATTGAAGAAGAATTTCTTTATCTGGTTGGTTATCTTTGTTTCCTATTTGTAAAATCATCTCTTTGGGTTGTGTCTTTTCTGCTTTCATTAAATCATCAATGCTACGCACATATCCATACTGTCGGCGTTTTCTGTATTTTTCATTTTGTGCCTCCAATCCCTGCAAATAGTTCTCTTGATAATATCGCCTTTCACATTCCTCAAAAGTGATAGTATTATCCATATATCTGTTAATGTAAAAGTTTTCATTTTTCCTTGTCTGGTCTATATGGGTAGCCTTATCAAGATTAAAGTTTCTGTCATTGTGTTTTACTGTTCCCCTGCCTATGTGTAGTGTTGCTTTCATTCTATTATTCCCCCTTTCAATAACAGTATGAAAGACCTCCCAACACACAAGCAGGAAACTGCTCAACACAATAACCCAATACAGATTTTGAGCAGGGCTCAAATTCCTATGGGTAAGGCGTTGCACCCTTAACCCGCTAAAAGCAAAAATGAGAAGAATTATCTCTCCTCATCATTGCTTATTTCATTTTTGCTTTTTTGTAATAAATATTCCGTTTCCGCTTTTTCCCTGCATTGTTCCAAACAATCTGCTTTTAATCTTTCAAATATTTCATCAAGTGTTATTTTGCTTATTTCCATTTCTACCACCCCCTTAATGATAATATGCAAGACAAAGCAAAGGAAAGCGATGCTTTTTCATATTTACAAAAGTATAAAAATTTTTATACCGGAGTATAAAATTTTTTATACTTTCTTGTAAGAAAATTTTTACACTTTTCTACTTCAAAAATTTTTTTGATAAATTTTAAAATTTTTCTTACAAAACAGTTTCCAGCGAGCATATTAAGAGTAGAAACAACAAATTCCATAAAAATTACAGCTTGCTAATTTTTTAATCACTGTTGTTTCTCAGGGGAAGTATTTAAAATTGTCGGCAATTAAAAACAGATTTTTTTAGTTATTACAGAAACAGAAAACTGAATAGCTTATTTTCTTGTGCTTTTTTTTAGCCTTTCAATACCTTGAGAGCTCCCAGAGCAATCAGAGCCTACAGAGGAAGTAAGTGCGTGAGCAAAGCATTAAGAGTTTGAGAAACTAAATACAATGCTTGAGTTCCACTTGAGCAACTGTTAAAAAGTTTGAGTATTACAGAAAAGACAAATAGGAGGATTTATTTATGATAGGAACAACAAGAGAAGAAATAAAAGAACTTAACCAAATTGATTTAATTGACTACTTACGAAAGACAGATAGTAACAACATTAGAATAAGAAAGAATGGCACTATAACACACAAATCAAAAGATAATTTAGTAATTTGGAATAATCACAGCTATGATTTTGGTACAACGGTTAACCCTTATAAAGATGTCATTGGAACACTTAGAACTATTTACGGTTATGAATTTATGCAAACCATAAATAAATTAAGAAATTACAAAAATCAGACCACTAACCAAACTACCAAAGAACAAACCCAAATTCCAAAATATAATATTTTTGACCACATAGCAAGATTAGAAAAGGAGCAAAACAATGTTAAATAGAGAAGATTGTAATAAAATTATAAAAAAATATTCTTATACATATGGAATAAAAACATATGCAGATGTAATCAGATTTTTACAAAAACATAACATCACCGAACTAATGCCAAATATTTATTCTGATAACATTAACAACACAATGGCATTTAGAATCACAACAATAAAAAAAGGAATGTACGAACTTGAAGCAATAGAATTACCATTTCCAATCTCAATTTTTGACAGTATTACTTTTTATAATTAAACGATATTAAAAGCAGGAGATTTTATTCCCCTGCTTTCTTCTATTTATATTCAATTAAAATATCTTCTGGGGGATTGCCTTTTAAGCGTTCCGCTTTGGCTTTTTCTAACCGCTGTTTTTTCTGTGCTTCTTTTACTGCTTTTTGTAATTCTGTCATTGTGTCCTCTTCCATTTTACGCAACTCGCAAGCACACCGCCACTCGTCCGCCAAATCGGTATAAATTGCCTCGTTCCAAAATCTTGTAATATCCCACCTATCGCCTTTATCTTCATTATATACAGTATTCGATACATTTTGCATTGCTTTCGGTAATGTATGACCTGCACTTTCATACACTTGAAAAAATGAAGCAGGGGCAATAATACTTTTATCGTCTTTTTGTATTCCGTGTAAAAGTAAAGTTATATAAGTATGTCTTCCGTCGTGTATTCTGCCATAAGGTAATTTTTCTTTTTTGGCTTTTTCACGACATTTATTGATAAAATTATAAATTTCTTTCCATTTGCGAGATACTTTCCCAGTGTGGCATACATAATCTTGCAGGAGATTTATTTCCCACTGCATAACAAAAGCATCGGGTTTTACTGGTCTTCCTAATATATTTTCCTGCCATTCCTTATATAATTTTAAAACCTCATATCCTGCATTATGTAATTCAATCTCACGAACCTTTTCACGCTTTGGAAGTTTTACGGTGTCTTTCGTTACCAACTGCACACGATTGTGGCAAATAGTAACCCTTTTAGTTTCCCAGTTTATATCTTTCCACATCAAACCACATAACTCGCCTCGTCTAAGTCCTTGTGTCATTGACATTACAACCAAATATAAAAAAGTAGGGTCTTCCAGTGAGCAGGCTTCAACAATCAATTCATTTAATTGCTTATAATCAAGTGCAGAGGCTTTATATTCCTTTTTCGGTGCAGAGATTTCAGCACCCTCTACCACATTTTCACTAATACCATACTTAACTTTATCTTTCAGCATATATGCCCAAATCTGTTTTAAATGGGTTTTATATTTTTCGATAGATTTCCTAGAAATTCCCTGCTTTTCTTCAAATTCAAAATATGCTTCAATTTGTGCGGTCTGTATGGTTCTAACTAAGGTAGTTCGTTCACCATTGAAAAATCTTTTAAAATGGTCTGTTTGTATGCGGAGTTGTTCAATATAACTATCTTTAATTTTTCCCTTTTCCGCTTGTTTACGTTTCATTTCCAGAAATTCATCAGCAACATCAACCAAACGAATACCCTCATTTTTGAAAGTGGTCTTTTTGTCCTTTGCCTTTTTCTTCTGTACTTCCATTAAATTTTTCCAGTACCTTGCCTCTTCTAAGGTTTTAAAGGTTTTATTTTGTTTGTCCTGCTTCTGTCTAAATTTCTTTTGCTTTTCGTCATAAACTTCCACCCTGCCAAAATCAACCGTAACCTCATAAGAGAACTTTTTGCCATTTTTCAATTTTCTTCTTATGCCTTTTTCAACTGGTTCATAAGTAATAACATCATTCTTTTTTGCCTTTGGTTCTTCGCTTTCTTCAAAATTAAATTTTAATTCTTCCATAGTTTTCTCCTTTTGTTCTGTATTTTTAGCCTATGGTAATATTTTTGGTAATATTTTATCATATATTACCATTTTCAAAAAGCGATTTTTACCAGTATTTATGCGGTTTATAAAATCTCTATATAGCTTTTTACAACTTAAAGCGGTAACCTACACCCCAAATAGTTTCGATATATTGAGGTTTGCTTGAACCACCTTCAATCTTTTCCCTGATCTTCTTAATATGAACAGTTACGGTAGCAATATCACCTACAGAGTCCATATCCCAAATTTCTCTGAATAATTCTTCTTTGGTGAATACATGGTTTGGATTTTCTGCAAGGAAGGTAAGTAAATCAAATTCCTTTGTAGTGAAATTTTTTTCTTCTCCGTCAATATAGACTCTTCTTGCAGTTTTATCAATACGGATTCCTCTGATTTCAATCATATCATTGGTTTTCTGATTAGTATTTACCAAACGGTTGTATCTGGATAAGTGTGCCTTTACACGGGCAACCAATTCACTTGGACTAAAAGGCTTTGTCATATAATCGTCCGCGCCCAGACCAAGTCCATGAATTTTATCGATATCATCTTTTTTTGCAGAAACCATAATTACAGGAATATCTTTTTTCTCACGAATCTGTCGGCAAACTTCAAATCCATCCATTCCCGGAAGCATTAAATCCAACACAATCAAATCAAAATCTTCCGCAAGAGCTCTGTCAAGTCCCCTGTCTCCCGTATGTTCCATGGCTACCTCAAAACCACTTAATTCCAAATAATCTTTCTCTAAATCTGCAATTGCTACTTCATCTTCAATAATTAAAATTTTACTCATTTTTCTCTTCTCCTTTTTCTCTGTATCTGCGAATTACAAAATGCATACAGGTGCCTACACCTTCTTTACTGGTTGCCCAAATATAGCCTCCATGATCTTCAATAATCTTCTTCACAATGGAAAGACCGATTCCGCTACCCCCCTGAGACGAATTACGGGACGCATCTGTCCGGTAAAAACGTTCAAAAATATTTCCCAAATCTTTAGATGCTATTCCTTTTCCGTTATCCTCAATCTCTACACGGATAGAATCATTATCTTCTGCAAGGCGGATATCTATAATTCCTTTTTCCTTGTCCATATATTTAATACTGTTTCCAATAATATTATTAATTACCTTTTTCATCTGTTCCGGATCTGCAATAATGACTGTATCCGGGTCAAGCAAATTCGTGTAATTCAACTGAATATTTTCCGACTCCAACTCAAGCCCAACCTCTTCTACACAATCATTAAAATAGTCGGTTACATTCAATTTGTGGAAATGATAAGGAATCCGGTTGGAATCAATTCCCGAATAAAAAGTTAACTCATTGATTAAACGATCCATATCACAAACTTTGGTATAAATGGTTTTTATATAACGTTCTTTCTTTTCCTCTGTATCCGCAACACCATCCACCAAACCTTCCACATACCCTTTAATAGAAGTAATAGGTGTTTTCAAATCGTGGGTAATATTGCTTACCAGTTCCTTGTTCTGCTTCTCCTTTTCCTTCATTTCTTCGGTAGATTCCTTTAATTTCAAACGCATATCTTCGTAGCTTTTATAAAGGTCTCCCATTTCATCTGTACTGTTTTCCTTACAATGTAATACATAGTCAAAATTACCATTGGCAATGTGGTGCATAGCAATGTTCATTTCCTGAATCGGAAGAAATACACCTCTTCGAATCCACTGTGCTAATAAAATACTGGTAAAAGATAAAATGCAAACAATAGAAATAAACAAATAAATAATCAGGGTTTTGGAAATAACACTACTTACCTTTGTTACAATGAATAAAGTTCCCTCTTCTCCATCCGGAAACAAGAAATCAATCTGCTTCACCAGCTTTTGCATATCATTGTAATAATAACCTGCATCCGCCTCTTCTACCACACTTCCATATTCCGGAAGCCTGCTTTCTAACTGTCTGGAAGCTGTTTCATTTCCGGAATAATAAATGCTATCCCCTTTTCTTACAATTAAATAGGAGGAGGTTTCCCTTATTTCTTCGTTTACTTCACTTAAATATCTCTTGTCCAAAAAGCGGGACGAATCCATGCCTACCTGCATCCGTAATTTATAAAACATTTCATCCGTTAATTTTCCAAAAGAAGATATGGAATCCGACCACATAGTATAGTCATTTATTTCAATTCCATAATTCAACCCCTCTTTATGTATTACCTGATAACTTATAATTCCAAATGCTATTGATGTCAGGATTACCGGTAAGACAATTAACGTAACAAAAGTAATCCACAACCTGGTTTTAAATTTCATAATTAAATCCCTTTATTTTTATCTAATCTTTTATAAATTGTTCCTTTTCTCATCAGTATTTATTAGGCTTTTTTATTGTATCACATATTTTCTTTCTATTTATAAAGTAGATAAAATATTATTCTTAAAAAATTATAAAAATATACAAATTTGTTATTGACAATCACCATCTTGTCATGTATTATAATGATATCAGTAATCATTACTAATTTTGAAAGGAGAATAGATGGCACTTAAATACAGTAGACAACGCGAGGCTATTAAGGAATTTATGATGACTCGTAAAGACCACCCTACAGCAGATGTGGTTTATATGAATGTCCGCAAAGAATTTCCTAATATAAGCCTGGGAACCGTATATCGTAATCTGACACTATTGTCCGATATGGGAGAATTATTAAGATTACGAGTCGGCGATGGGGTAGATCATTTTGATGCAACTACAGCCCCACACTATCATTTCATCTGCAAAAACTGTGGAGCGGTTACTGATTTGGAGATTCCGATTATACATTCCATTGACACAATAGCAGGTGATAATTTCAACGGTCGTATCAATGGCCATGTAACTTATTTCTACGGAACTTGCGAACATTGTTTAAAAAAATCCTCTAACTAATGTTTTGTTCGTCTTAGTTTCATAAAGAAATCAATATTTTGAAATAATAATAAATAACAAAAAATAATTTAAAATGAAAAGGAGATAAAATTATGAAATTTGTATGTTCAGTATGTGGTTATGTTCATGAAGGAGATGCAGCACCGGAAAGATGCCCACAGTGTAATGTTCCTGCTGATAAATTTGTTGTTCAGGCAGGCGAAAGAGAATGGGCTGCAGAACACGTTGTAGGTGTTGCTCAGGGCGTTAGCGAAGATATCTTAGAAGATTTAAGAGCTAATTTTGCAGGTGAATGCTCAGAAGTTGGTATGTACCTTGCTATGGCACGTGTTGCTCACAGAGAAGGTTATCCTGAAATCGGTCTTTACTGGGAAAAAGCTGCTTGGGAAGAAGCAGAACATGCTGCTAAATTTGCTGAATTATTAGGTGAAGTTGTAACAGATTCTACAAAGAAAAACCTTGAAATGAGAGTAGAAGCTGAAAACGGCGCAACAGCTGGTAAATTCGACCTTGCAAAACGCGCTAAAGCTGCTAACTTAGACGCTATCCATGACACAGTTCATGAAATGGCTAGAGACGAAGCAAGACATGGAAAAGCTTTCGAAGGTTTATTAAAGAGATACTTCAACTAATTAAATTTGACATAAAAAGCAAGATAATATAAGGCTTTTCACAGGGATTTATCGCAAATAGTGATAAATCCCTTATTTTTTGGTTTTTAGTGTACCTTTTTTCTTTATTAACTTACTTTTACAATGAATACAAGGATATAGTTTTAATTTCCTTTTTATATTTAATTTATAAAATTTGTTGAATTTTACCATATACACTTCTGTAAAATCGTGTATACTATAAGTAAGAAATCAATTTGATTTCCCCTTTCACAATGTAGGACGATAAACATTGTATTTTGTTTCAATTATGTTTCGCAATGTACAACAAAAGAACATTGTATTTTGACACAATTACCTTTCACAATGTAGGACAATAAACATTGTAAGCCCTGTATTTTATATATAGGGCTTTTCTATTACAAAGGAGGAAAAATGATTGAACATGGTATGTACTTTGGTAAACGCGAATTTTACCAGATAATCAGGAATAATGGTGGTTCTTGGAATGATTCAAAAGAAAGACCTATTATTTGTCTTATAAAATCTACAGAGTGTGATAATTTATATTGGGCAATCCCTGTTGGGAATTATGAACACAGAAATGAACAGGCAAAAGAGAGAATTCAAAAATTTATACAGTATAATAAAAAAGATATTCGGTCCTGCTTTTATCATATTGGCAATACAAACGAAAAATCTATCTTTTTTATTAGCGATGTAGTTCCTATTACAGATAAATATATTGACAGAGAATATTTAAATCAATCGAAAAAAATACATATTGTAAAAAATAAAGTTCTATTAGCTGATTTAGAATATAAGTTAAGAAGAATACTAACCTACGAAAAGAATAATCCAAATTTTTTCAGACAGCACATCACTGACATCAAAAATTATCTTATTAAAGAATTAAACGAAAACCAAAACAAATCATAAAATGTCTTCTTAAATTACATAAAAAGCTATCCTCTTTTTGTGCGACTTTTCCCCATTTTATTGACTTTTTAACCTTATTGTCATACAATTAATCCATAAGTAGTCTATTTTTACAGACAAATCAGAAGGAGAACTATCATGGCAAAGAAATTTGGTGCGCAATCCGTAGAAGTTATTGCAGGAAGAAGAGTTGTACTCTCCGCAGGAGTTGGAAAAACTAACGTAGAAGAATTGAAATGGCTTACAGAAACCGTATTATCCAGTGCCAAAGCATGGAAAGCAACCGGCTGGGCTTATATCGCAGACTGCTCTCAAATGAGTCCTGTTACTCCTGCCGAAGGTGGAGAATTAGTTACAATGACTAAGAAATTTGTAGAAGCCGGTTGTAAAGCATTTGCTTTTGCAGAAGGTAATTCCGTATTATTAAAAGTACAAGCTCAGAAAAATACTCAGCGCTCTCAAACAGGAGTTGTAGAAGGTCACTTCGCTACTGTAGAAGAAGCTTTAAACTGGTTAAAAACAGAAGTACATATCTAAAAATCAGAAGGATAGTTTTCTATCCTTCTTTTTTCTTATATTTCTTATCGCAATATATTTATGCTATTTCTTTTTTGCTCTATTTTATTTCCCTTTTTTATGATATAATATTATCGAATTTTGGGGGCATTTAATATGGGAATTAAATTTAGCGAAATAAAAGAAAACTCACCTATTGTACTTAATATCTATGCTAATGACAAACATATGGATTTAGGTGCTGTCATAAAAAAACATCTTGGACAAAACATGGCGTTAATCACTCTGAATTACGATGGGAACAAACGCTTAACTTTTAATAATGTCCAAATCGATGTATTGCACTGTCCTGAAGATTCCATACCGATTCTTTTTCACAAGGCAAAAATTATCAATCACAAAGACGCTTACATATTACAAGTAACTTCGGAAGGCACCAAAAGCAACCGACGTAATTCTTTCCGTGTATCCGTGGCAACCATGGGGTGGCTTAATGTTGCGACCCAAAAACCAAGACAAGTTATGGTAAAAGATGTAAGTATGACCGGTTTTGCTATTACTGACCGTAAAAAAGAATTGAATCTGGCCATGGGAACCCGATTATCCCTATCTTTTGATGATATTACCTTCCATCTTCATTTGGAAGGTAAGGTTGTTAGAATTGAAGAACATGACAGCTATACTGTATATGGAATGGTAATTCTAAATATCTCTAACGATTTGCCTATTTATATCAGTACGAAACAGAGAAAATCTCGTAAGTAAAGGGGAATTTATATGAAACGATCTTTAAAAGAAACACTTATCCGGATAGTTATTTTATTTATCGGATTAACCATTGCCCATTTGGGTGTAACACTATTTTTATTAGCTAATTTAGGTGCCGATCCATTTAATGTTTTTGTACAGGGAATCTTTAAAACCTTAAAAGGTGCAGTAAATTGGTCTTTCATAACCCATGGAAACACCCATGTGGTAATCTGCTTTTTGATTATCATTGCTTTATTATTTATTGATCGAAGCTATATTAAAATCGGAACAGTTTTATGCATGATATTTGGCGGACCTATTATAGACTTCTTTACTGCTATTCTCACTGCACCTTTTGAAAATGTTAATTCTTTAGCTGTTAAAATTATTGTAAACGGTTTGGGATGTGTAATTTTAGCTTTTGGTATGACCATTGTAATGAAATCCGATGCCGGTACCGGTCCTAACGATTTGGTTTCTATTGTTCTGGCAGATAAATTGAAGAAAAATTTTGGGGTTATCCGTATTATTGTGGATGTATCCTTCGTAGTTATTGGTTTCATCCTTGGCGGTTCCTTTGGAATCGGTACTTTAATCTGTGCCTTCCTGGTAGGACCGGTAGCCAATATTTTCTTACCATTTAATGAGAAATGGATAAAAAATTTATTACATAAATTGATCTAATAATTTCAAAAACAAAACTCTGAGAATTCATTACTGAAAACTCAGAGTTTTTTCTGTTCAAATATTACAT
>JAFZGJ010000125.1 GCA_017555455.1 Lachnospiraceae bacterium | reverse complement strand
TTTTTAAAGTTTTCACGATAATCACATATTACTAAAAACTTCATAGTTAACCTCCTATCAAAATATATGTACGTAAAGTTAATAAAAGAACTCATTTGTAATAAATAGTTGTCTCTATATATAGATAATTTAGAATTATCCATCGTTTCCCATTGCATTCACAAATTACTATTTCTTATTATTCTACTAATTTTTAAACTCAATTCAAAGGTACTATTGTTCTTAATTTCTTACCTTTAGTTCCTAAAATATATAGACAAATGATTTTCCCCATTTCATAATATTCCTAAAAAAGGAGAACCTATATCTATGAAGACTTTAGATAACTATATTAATACCTATCTTGAATATTGCAAATTCAGAAAACGTCTGGACACCAAGACATTGAAAGCATATACCATTGATTTAAAACAGTATACAGACTTTTGTATCTCTCTACTTTCCACTGACTCTCTATCACGTAATACCATTGATCAATTTATTACTACTCTTCATAAACAATATAAACCCAAAACGGTCAAGCGTAAGATTGCAACTCTGAAAGCATTCTTTCATTATCTTGAATACATAGATATATTATCTGTAAACCCTTTTTCAAAATTAGACACTCGCTTCCGCGAACCAAAACTATTGCCTAGAACAATACCTGCTCATATAATCCAAAATTTTTTAAATACTTTATATTTTCAAAAAGAACGCGCAACTACAGAATATCAAAGAAAGTGCTGTATCCGTGACATTGCTGTTATAGAACTTCTATTCGCAACCGGTATGAGGATTTCCGAACTATGTACTTTACAACCGGGAAATATAGATTTTACTAATAATACTATCTTGATTTATGGGAAAGGTTCTAAAGAACGTATCTTACAAATTGGAAATCCTGATGTACTGGATGCGTTGTCTTTATATAGAAAAACTTTTCATAAAGACATTAAAATATGTGGCTATTTTTTTGTTAATCGCCTCCAACACCGCCTGTCGGATCAGTCTGTCCGCTATATGATTAACCACTACGCGAACCTGGCCGGAATTGAACAACACATTACTCCGCATATGTTTCGCCACTCTTTTGCCACACTTCTCCTAGAGCAAAATGTAGATATCAGATACATTCAAAAAATTCTTGGACACAGTTCTATTAATACAACTGAAATCTATACTCATGTGTCCAATGTAAAGCAAAAAGATATTTTATTTCATAAGCATCCGAGAAATAAGATGGAGGTGATTAAAGGATAATCTTTAATTATCGATTAGGAAAGTATATACGACATCTAATCTATTATCGTTTTTACGGCGTTTATGATTCTATACTTGTAAATTATTTCAGAAGGAGACAGCAAATGATTTTCTTATGCTTTTCAAGTCAAGACAGATATAGTGTTGTTAAATCGTGTTTATATCATTTGAGAAATTATGGATATGACACCTGGTATGACTATCATGAACTAATTTTAGGTGATAGAAAAAAAGAAAAAAATTTTGTTAAGGCAATCGAACTTTGCAATTATTTTATTATTATTTATAGTAAAAATCTTCTGAACAGTCCTTGTGCAATTACAGAAGAATCTCTTATTTATACTGAAGCAAAAAAACGTAATATCTCTATTTTTCCATTATTGTATAATATATCATTCAATGAATTGCCCGTTGAAATACAAAATAGGATTGAAAACCTTATATATAATGAGGTGACAGAAACAACGGAGTGTATTGCATCCATAAATCAAATAGTTGTTAAAATGCTTTTAGACGAAATGGCATATAATGAATTGGAAGTTACACCCCACATTAACTTTTCAATGATAGAATGTTTATCTGACAATTATTTAAGAGCAATTTTGACAGAATATCTTAACTTGGCAAAAGATAACTTTAATGCACGTATATGCATACTGTATTGCGTTTACAAATATATCAAAGAAAATATGCCTCTTATAAATATTCCAGAGCATTATTGCCGGACTATAGAATATTTATCTCATTATACAAAGCTAAATATTGCATATAATCATAAAGAACTAATTATCGCCGAATTAGTAATTATGAATTTATTAATATTACTCTAAATTCTGTTGTATTATATCAAGTATTAATGAAATTAAATCTTCATAATTTTGTTCTTTAAGTAAATTGTCTATGATTTTTTCTAAATATGGATACTGGATAATATTTGCTTTTACTTCATCATATATTAATTTGGCAGCACCTCCTGTACAACCTAATGGAATGATTATTTTACGTGGGTCTTTTTTGGCAATTTGAAATTCCTCAAGCATTCCACTATCATCGGAAGCAAAACCATACATAAAAATGACAACATTAGCCTTTGAAAGCATGAATTCTCTATGCCTATATTGTTGTGTCGAAGTTAAATGCTCATCAAATGGATGCATTAACAAATATTTTTCAAAAGAAGAAACATTCTCTTCCAACATTATTTTTGTCGCAGCTGCTGCAATATAATATCCCACTTTATATCCATATCCGTTTATAATTCGTAAATTTTCTTTATATAGAGAATAGGTAAGTTTATTACAAAACTTGCTTATTTCCAATAGTTTCTTTTCGTCATTTCCTCTATAAGAGCCTGAAATGAATACATTATATTGATTGGTATAATAGTTTATATCTCTTAGAATTTCTTTTATTTCATCATAATCTTCAATAAGAAGTGTTTTTATATGGTATCTTATTTCCAAGTCAGATACAAAATTTATAAAATCGGGCTCATTACTTTTTTTCATTATTGTATAGTGATATGGATGTTCACCATCAAAAGCTTGACTCAATTCCGAAATACAAGACAAAATCAAAGAATCTGTGAAACTATACCCTATAATTAAAAAACTTTTGACTACTAATTCTCTTTTAAAAAAAGAGAGCAATAATCTATGCTTTTCAAAATATTCTTCTAAATCTTTTTTGGTAATCACAGCGTGTTTCAAATTATCTATATCGCCATTCAATTTAAAAATATTAATATTTTTATTTAGTTCCACACTAACAAGATTTTCTTAGGAATGTATAATATTAGTTCGTTTTCCTTTTCTATAGTAATTATTTTCAATTACTTTATCAAAATTTGTAGTCCAAATTGAATTACACTGCATATTAGTCAATTCATCTAATGTTTCACTTGTTTCATCAATTCTATTAATTTCAGAAGACATTTTTTTATATAATTGGCTAATTCCTTTATCATTTGCATAGAATTGTGCAATATCGTATAGTTGATAATTTGTAGTATCAAGATTAATATTCAATTCTCTCGCCAATGGCTCAAAAAGTTTTTTCCACGAAGGTAATCCTGCTTCACTTGACATTCCGGCACCTAAAAACAAAGCTGCTTCGTTATTTTTACATTTACCAGCAAATTCTCGTACAAATTCTTTTCTATTGATCATAAAAAATCCTCATTTTATATTTTGATTACATATCAAATTATTTTATCCGATAATTAAAGATTATCCTTTATTAATAAATTTCTTATATATTATCATATTTTCTCTACATTAATCAAAGGTCTATTGTTCCAAAGATAACTATTCCTTTGAATGCTTCTTTTTCAATCACTAATACAGCTTATACATCCCATTTTCTCCCCCCTATGTCCCAAAGGCGTAAACTACTCCTTAATATTGGCATTAAAATATTTCCCCTTTGATTCCGCACTTTCAAATTCGTACCACATATACTCCGGAAATTCATGGTACTGCCGTACTGTTCCATACAACTACTATTGCATCTAATATCTTTCATATATCCTAAACGCTATTATAAATATCAGCCGTTAATTTTGCCAATGGACGTTTTCCCCAATCTTCCTTTTCCACATAATTCATCATTAAAACTCTTTGCATTTCCTCTTTTGAATTATATAAACCCGGAAATTTTTTTAACAATTCATCTATTCTTTCCTGTGAATTAATATAACTATTCTTAACAAGATCTTGAATATAGTCCTTATGCTTATTATATAATCTTTCCAATTTTAATTCCTCTACCTGAGTATTGATTTTTTTCATTAACTCGTTATCCTCTGTAAAAGTAGCTTTAATTTTTATACTAAATTCATCCGAAAACCCTTGCATTGCCCTTAGCGTATCTTCCTGAACCACAAATTTTATCTCCTCTCCAAATTCCTCCTCATAAGGATATAGTATGGGCTTTTTCAAGGTATCAAGAGTTTCTTTTGCCAAATTACATATTCCACAACAAGGTATCAAATTATATAGTGATATTGCCAAGTATGGGTATTTTGATTTAGGATAGTAATGGTCGAATTGCGGTCGCACACTATCTCCCACTAATGTAAATGTATATTGTCTATTACAATATGGACACACATTAACCTGTAATTTCTCCAATATCTCATATGCACTATTTCTTTTAGAAAAAGTATCATATCTAAATATTTCATTTTGTAAAATCTTTGAATCTTTTTCATTGACTGTCGGTGATTTTATCATCAATTCTTTCATTTTCTGTCTATCAGACAATAAAAACTCTTTTACATTTTCCTTCAATACTTTTCCTGTATCATCATAAAATATATTATATAAAAATTCATATCTTTCCTCTAATAATAATTTTACTTTATCTCTTTGTAACACTTGAAATAATCCGGTTGATTGTTTTTGCATATCTTTAATGAAAATGTCTTCTATTTTCTTTTTTGTCGAATCAGTTAACTGAATTTTTATCATTTTTCATTCGCTCCAAATCATAAATAGATTCTTGCAGATTTTTAATTTGTTTTTTAAGCAATACAATCATAGAATCTATGGTGTTTATTTCTGTCTTATTTTTTAGAATCATTTCATCAAATTCACCTTTTATCACTTCTTTATATAACAACATTAATTTTTTATTAATCAATGGATCCCCAACACATTTTATTACTTCTTTAATCCCCTGCTCTGCGTCTTTAGGTATATCTCCTTTTCGTAATAATTGTATCACCTCATTTATTTTTCTTTCTGCATATTCACCAATTGTCCCCTCTTCATCCAAGAAAAATGAGTCCAGAAACAACGTATGTACATTATTTCCAAAAGTCTCTTTATGAATTTCATTATTCTCAACTACACATTTACCTTGCTCATTTTTTAAAAATAAAATATTTGCTTTAGGAATATCTGACAGAATAATGGGTGAATGGGTTGTAAATATAATTTGAATCTTACTCTCTTCTCCTACAATCTTTCCAATATCATTTACTAATTTATTTATAAGTACTCTTTGCCATTTAGGATGCATATACAAATCAATCTCATCAATTAATAATATTATATTTTTTCTTTGCTCTTGCGAACAGAATACCCAATAAATACGACTATACAACTTTAACAACGCATCCTCTCCAGAAGCCGTTTTATCTAATTCAAAAGAAAAATAACGTAATAAAAAAGATGCTCGTCTTTCTCGTACAGCTTTAAATATTTGTTTTAAAAAATCTCTAAATCCCCAAAAATCAGCTTGTAAATATGTTCCCTTTTCATCTTTATCCTGTATCACTTTTGAAAGCATATTATGAAACTCAATTAATTCATCTGCAGCACTTATAAAATAATACTCCATATCGCATGCTTTCCCATTCTTTGCTAATGCTATTTTTTCTATACTTTCTCGAATCCTATATATATCAATTATTGTTATTTCTTCTAATCCATAACATATTTGATTTTCATAATAATGTTGTATTTCTAAATAATAAAAGAATTTAATTTCATCAAAAAAAGTTCTTCTTTTTATAATTAAATTATTTGATATTTTATATAAAAACATGTTTCTCTTTTCCGTGGCAAGAATAGCGTTATTACAATTAAAACGAATAACTATCTTCCCCCATTTCTCCATGCCATATTCTTTTAATGATGCATTTGTTAAAAAGTACACTTTAAATAAATTGTCAATATTTTCATATCGATTTATTCTTTTCGAATCTGCTAATGTAGCTAATTGATTCTTTCGTATCCCTTTATTCGTATCCCACTTTTCTCTACTCAAACGAAAGTCTCTGGTAATTTTTTCTCCTTCTGTTGCCAGCATTGCATCATTCAATATATATCTTCCTATTTCCGGTCTTATTCCTCTACATCCTTCAAAAAGCGGTTCCATTGAATTAGAGATAAATATAGTTTCCACAATCTCTTCATCCTTTAGTTCTCTTCTTTCTATTCCAGCCTCAACAATAATCTCATGCTCTAAATTATGCGTATAAAATATTCCTTCATCTATTTCATAAATAACAATTCTCCTACAATTATCCATTTTTAAAATAAATTTCACAATTTCAGATAATAATGTAGACTTTCCTGCACCATTAGTTCCCACAACAGAACAGATTTCACTAATATTCTCTCCCCAGAATTCTTTTATATATCCTTTCTTTTCCTGAGACGTAAGCCTTTTTTGTTTAGCATCATATTGATAAAAATACTCCCCTCCTATATTAAATCCTTCTTCTTTCATAAATTCATTTTCTGAATTCTGAATCCATATATATAGTATTTTATTCATTTTTCCCCTTTTCTTCTAACACAATTTACTTTATAAGAGAAAAGGTATGCCCAGCAATGCATACCTCTACTCTTATAATTTCATTTATTTTATTCATACTTCTTCTTTATTTCAGTATTCAATAAATTTCTATAACTATCTATATATTTTTGAACATGAAATATTACTTTTTCCATCTCGTCTTCTTTAAATATTTCCACAATTTCATGAATCCTTTGCATTGATTGTTGTATCGTTATTTCTCCTGGCTTATTTTGCACCACCCAAAATTGTTTTCTGCACTCACACAGATAATCATACACATATTTCAAAGAGCAAGTACTATAAAGGATCTCATTCTCCTTATTTACCTCTTTGAGTGTCCAATTTTCTACCTCACCTCTCTTATACTTTGCTATATAATTAGTTGTACTTCTCACCAATACACCTGCTAAATTTTTTAACTTTCCTCCTTTTACAGAAATATCATACAATTTTTTTTGCTTCCATAACGCTTTAATCTCTTCATTTTCAGCCATCATGCAGGCACATACTACTGTTGCCCGCATCATTTCCTGTTGTTGTTCAACTAAAGTATCAACATTTCCTCCCTGTTCTATGGCCGCACAAGCCAAAGATTCCAAATATTGTTCTTCCGACAGATTTAACAATAAAACTGCTCCTAAATCTGCAAAACATTCTCTAAATAAATACATAACTTGATCAATCATATAAGTTATATTTAATTCTCTTTTATTCCATATAGAATATTGCGTCAACTCATCCATTTTTGTTTCTATAAATTCTTTTAATTCGCAATCGTTTAAAACAGACGATACATATTCTTTATTGTTAATTATATCATGCATATAATCGTCCAACACTAATTTAAGCATTCTAGTATGATACAGGTAATTCTTCAATAATTTATTCCAAGTTTCTCTTTCTTCCATTTCGTAATCATTATCTGAAAATAACCATCTATTGTTTCCATTATCTTTTTCTTGGTTAATTCTCGTATCAATCTCTGCTCGAACTGCCTCCCACAATTGTTCCCATATTTCTTTGGGAACAATACTAAGTACTTTTCCTTTTGTATAATTTAATGCTTCCCAATATAAATATTGAACAAAGACTGTGGTTAACATTTCGTTAATAAGAGCATATCGTGTTTCTTTTCGCCCTCTCATACTTCTTCCCACAACATGACAGACTTCATGACCTAGCATAGTTAAAATTAGCTGTGGATTATATGCCTGCTTATCTGAAATATTTACAATAAATAATCTCCTATTTTCAATGCAATCTGCATAAATTTCTTTTACAGACATATTACTTACCATTCCCGGACAAAGCAAAAATTCATACTCTGGTAAGCCATTTTTATCCTTTTGATTTAATGCATTTTTCAAATCATATACTACTGCATTATATAAAGCATTAATCTTAACCGGTGTTTCATACATCTGCACATTAAATCCGGGAATTTCCGTAAATTGTCTATCCGTACGCACTGAGGTCTGTGCGTACATATTAAATCCCGCTAAAAATTCATAAAATTCATCATATCTGGTTCCTTCATCTCTTTCTCTTACTTCATCCACCAAATCAATTAACATATCAATAGGTCCCAAAGCCGACAAAAACGTATAATCAGGAAAAAGAGAATTTTCATACTTTTCTAATGAATTCAACAATAATAATAATTTATCCTTTACAACATCCCTACTGCTGTCTTCCCCATTTCCTTGTTCCTCATTGCACTTTTTACGCAATTTAGCACATAATGTATTTTTGCTATCTAGAGAAGTATTATTTATATTCTCTCTTTCATCTTCCCGAACACCTATAATAGTTGTGACTCCCGTAATGCCCTCCCTATACAATAAACTGGAATGATTTAAAATACCTGTTTCGTCCTGATAGAAACTCAAAAAAAGACTCCATGGTATATTTTTCAATACAATCACATCATCATTACATCCCAAAATAGCTTTCTTTTCAACATCTTTCAAAATACCATTATTATACTTTTTTACCTTCTCATATATTTCTTTATATATTTTTTCGGTACTTCCCGGATACTTTGAAATTGTATGAATATAGGCACTTTCTACCATTCCGCCAATTTTATTCAAACTCTCTGTTTTATTTAAAAATTCTTTTCTTACAGACGGAATTGAATAACTATACCCTAAATTCCAATCATACTCATTCAAAACAGATCTGCCTGTATGAAAACTATCAATCAGTTGTGCACCTACCGTATATTCTTTACAACCAAGTACAAGCAACAAATCACTATTATCCAACGTCAAATATGATATTGCTTTAACCCCTTCTTTTTCAATCTCTGCTTCAAGCCCTTTTCTCTTTTCCCATAAAGAAATTAATTTTTCTCCTTTGTCTCTATTTTGAAGCAAAACAAGAAATAAAAATGGAAAAGCCTTTTGAGTACTCCAAAATTCTTCATCCCTTTTTTCATCATCTTCTTCCGTTCTAAACCCAAATATAATTTTTTCTGTATAGCTTCCACTTAATTTCTTTTTCCGTTTTGAAATTGTATCCCACAATTTATTTAAATCCCATTTGTCATCATTAAACAAATTTTCTTCAACATCTACACCATCGTAATAGCCAAAAGATAAGTATTTCCATTCTCTACATTCTTTCACTGGCGGCAAAAAATCGCTATATAGAATAAAAGGTCTGCATATATTTTTCATTTGTGTCCCTCCCTATCATTTATTTTCTAAAAAGAAAAAAGCCTCTGATATTAATCAGGGACTTTACAATTTAAAATCTGTTGATTCATAGACTTTTCTTTCGGGCTTTATACCATATATTTCTTCCAAATCGACTTCTTTTTTCTTTTTCTTTGCCTTAATAAAAGTACCTATAGCACCAGGTGCAATTGCATCTCTTACTTCCTGCAAATTAAATTTTATCCCTGTGGTCTTTTTATAACCTTTACTGTTACTCATTTTATCTCCCTCTGCTTAAATCAAACTTTGGATATATTATAATATATCCAAACTTCCTTCTGAAATTCCATCATTGCACCTTACTTTCTGAAATATAATTCACATAATATTTTTCAATATTTTCACATATACTCTTGTATTATGCAACGTGCTATGGTTCTTGTATTTTATACCTTTTGTTCTTATCTTTCAAGCTAACCTAACGTATTTTCATCTTAATAATTTCATGCTTTTATCCAAAGTGCAATGCACTATAGTTCCTTTTCATCTCCCCCATAGCTCCATTTATTTTCTCTATGGCAACCTTTATAATAAATTTATAAAACACAAAGGAGACGCAAATTATGAACGAACATTACATTTCATCCAATTTAATATATTCATCAGAAAATGACCAATTTTTTAAGAATAACACTCCAATAAAAAATGACAAAGATATGGATATTCAACAATCAGAATTTAACTCATTGATAAAAAAAGAAATTTCCTCCTTTATCCACAAATCATTTAGTAATATCATCGCACTTATTGGTGCCGGTGCTTCTGTACTATGTACCGCAGGAACAGTTGATACTCGCTTTGGAAAAACGGTCTTTATGCTTGCTACACTAATTAATGATGAACTCAAACTTGATCCAAGCCTTTTTACTCTTCAACAGCTTGCAGATTTGTGCAAATACGATATTCCAGTGGAAATATCAGATACAGATGGAAACATTAAACTTAATTCAGCTTTTAACCTTGAAGATTTTCTTTCCAATTTACTTTCCTTTGAGAAATATGTATCTGCCATTGAACATGACAAATATATTGCCTCAAAAAAGAAAATTCTTTCTTTGATTATATCTAACACAAGCTACGATTATGATAACAGCTACCTAAAACACTCTGCTTTCATCAATACGGTATCACACCTGGTAAATGCTCCAAGTAAACTTACTATCGTGACTACAAACTACGATACCTTGATTGAAGATGCCGCAGATAGTATCGGCTACACAGTAATGGATGGTTTTTCATTTTCTCACCGCCCATATTTTGACAGTGATATGTTTGAATGGAATCTTGTAAAAGATATCGAAAATATAAAAACCCGAGAACTTGAATATAAGAAGAATATACTTAACCTTCTTAAACTTCACGGTTCCTTAACCTGGGAACGTGACGGTCAAGGTATCCGCAGAAAAGAAAAATCCGATGTTATAGAGCCAATTATGATTTTTCCAAGTTCTGAAAAATATATGCAAAGCTATCAAGACCCCTATTTTGAATTATTTGCAAAATTTCAGGAATTGTTGAAACGTCCTAATACGCTTCTGATTACTTCCGGTTTCAGTTTTGCAGATAATCACATATCACAAATGATAATTCAGGCAATATTACATAACAAAAGTCTTGCTCTGTTAATCAGTGACTACAATATTAATCAAAGTAATCCTAACTGGGATAAGCTAACGGAATTAATGAAACATAATTATCAAATTGCCTTTTTACAAGCAACCATGAACTCAGATTTGACAGATTATTTAGGAGAATATTATGACGATTGACTCTTTGTACAATAACATTGATAAAAACAACTTTTATATTGGACGTATTTCTCAGGTTTATAGAGACAACAGTATTGCTCAGGTGGAAAACCTTACACTTTTGTCCCATCGAAAAATAATCGATGAATCCCTTATTCCAAACACTATAAACTATTTAGTTGTAATTGATTCTATTCGCGGTGTTTTTCTTGGTGAAGTTTTTCATTCTAAAGTTCCATCTTCTGAAAATCTCCACGAATCCATCCATTTAGGAAAACCTGAAACAGTATTTCCTGAAATAAACATTGACATTATCGGACTAATGACACACCATGACAAAAAATTTAAATTGCCGGAATTTTTTACTGTTGGCATTACTGATAAGGTATATCTGGCAAATAAAACCATTGTGCAAAAGTACGTAGAATCCTTGGAAACCAATACTTCCTCAGAAGATTATCTTCCGGCATTCGCAACTTATCCTAATATGGAAAACGTTGAAGTATCTTTAAAACCCAGTACACTATTCAACCGTCATCTGTTTGTAGTGGGGGCTACAAACAGCGGGAAATCCACTTCTGCTTTATCTATATTAGATAAACTCGTTATTGTGAAGAAAAAAGCATTAATCATTGATCCTACCGGCGAATACCAAAATTCCTTTTCTACACATGAGGTAAAAAAATTAAATTTAGGAATAGATACTACCATTTCTCCTGGAAAAATTTCCATGCAACAATGGTCTATGCTCTTTGAAACAAACAGTAATACACAAAACGCTGTCCTTGCTGAAGCAATTAGATCTTTGCGCTATCAACGTAAAAACAGACAAACAACTTATTTAAAGAAAGAAGGTGAAAACATCGCACAAATGCAGTTAAATCTCGCCTCTGTTTCTGATTCAGATACAGATTTTGATATTTCACTCTTACCGGAGCAAATAGCTGCTGAATCCGTTTCAGAACCTCCTAATAATAGAGGAACTGCTTATATATATGACTCCTTTAGATCCAATTTAAATAGTTATCTTATTCAAAAAGTCAACTTTCAATTAAGTAATACCAACTTTTTAAGTTTTTTTACCCACAATCCTGGAATGTTCGACTTACTGAATGAAATAGATGAATTTATTCACAAGCCAAATACCAGTTTATACATTAATACATCAACACTTGGTGCTACTGAGGGGATTGGAGGCATGATTATCGATTTAATCTGTAATTTTATTATTGGAGAAAATAATATTTCTCCTTTCGTTTTCTTCATTGACGAAGTACACCGTTATACAAAATCTCTCTACTCTGAAAACGAATTTCACGCCGGATTAACCTTGGTAGCAAGAGAAGGTCGTAAAAAAGGAATTTTTTTATTTTTGACCTCACAAAATCCCCAAGACGTTTCATCGGTTCTTTTGGGTCAAGTTGGAACTTTACTGGTCCATCGCCTTACACATAACGATGAAATTAGATCCATCCGGAATCATTTGGACGATTATTCCGTCAAACAAATAAAGAAATTAAATCAAGGCGAAGCTATTCTTACAAGTATAAATCTACTTCAAAATATTTTTATACATGTAATAAAATGTACCCGAAAACAAGATAATGATACACCGATGTTATAAAGTTGCTCTTGTTCTTATGCAAAACAGGAAGCAGTGCTTATTCCTTCACACTGCTTCCTGTCACTTTATTTTATTACCAAACTCCGTTCTCTCTCCCCTCTTTCCAACATATTATTAAAGAGTTTGATTTTCAGGTTCTCACTTCCTTCAAATTGTTCTTCCTGTAACTTATAAAATAATTTTACCCCCAGTTCATCTGCGTTACTAATATCACACTCACAAACCACATGAACTAACCAATTATAAAAAACCTTAGGCTTCACATTTAATTCAAAGAGATTCTCAAAATTTACCTTTCTCTGTCCACGGCATAATTTCAATAATTCTACCACCAATCTGTCTGTATCATCCTGATATGTCTTTTCATCCAATTTTTGCATTTCATATTCAGATACATAATCACAAAAACGTAATTCATGACTAAATGTAAATGGCAATAATTGAAGATACTTATTTTCTGCAGAAGATCCCAATTCATTTTTTACAATGTTCGATAAGATCCGATTAAAATGTTCTATTTTAAAACATCTATAATTTTCTCTTAAATCTTTCCCCAAAAGAACATTAGCCTTTACAATTTCTTCTGCAGAATAGGAAACCGGTATACCTTTTACCACATCTTCCCATTTTTCCATTCCCAGCAAACGTAGCAATATAATGTAATAATTTCTATTGCACACCTCTCTTTTTCTGGCTTCTATCAAAACTTCCAATAAATTTCTTCTTGTTTCCCCTTTAATCTCATTTAATCGATTTGAATACTTTAACTGAACTCCACCAACAAACAAATACGCATTAAAAAATGTATCTTTTATGTTTTCAAAATTTTCAATACCATGTCCCGGAATCTGTATAAATTCATCAAACACACCATCCCTGCAGGTTACCGAATATCCCAATCCCCGACAAATTCCCTGCTTCATACATTCTGCTATGGTTTCCTTTGTAAATAATTCTTCAAATCTTTTTTGTGACCCGAGATAGCTGTTATATTCTTCTTCACTTTCCACAGGTGCATAATACAAAATATTTTCCTTGAATTTTTCTATTAAATATGGTTTCTGCCGGTTCAAACACTCAATTAACTCTAAATACCGCGAATAGGAAGGATTAATTACATAATCATATAAAATCATTAAATACTCCATATCAAACTGTTGCAAATAAGTTTTTAATGCCTCACTTTCTCCTCCTCTGGGACCATATTCACATAGGGTATAAGTAAAGCTGTCGTTCATCTCTAATCTGATTTTATCCATTCTATAATCTGAAGACACCCACCTAAACTGATTTACTATTCTTAATTCCGGATATATTTTATCCCTTCCATCGATAGGCATCATTTCGCCAAACAAACATTGCAAAAAGAAGAATTTTTTAACAATAATATTTGTTTTTATTTTTTCTTCACAAATAGGATTCTTTAATAATCTACTTACTACTTCTTTCGGAAGAAACTGCTCAACTTTATCCGCTTCTATATATCCTAATAATTCTTCTTCCCATTTTTCTACCCAGGAAACATTTTTAATATTACTTTCTTCCAAAATCCGGATACAATATTGAATTCTATCTTTTTCTTCACAAGAATCCATAAGCCGTTCTATTACTTCTTCCATCTGATTTTTTTCATTTTCAGCTAATTTCATGTAAAGAGAAAATACAAATTCAGTATATTCATGCTTATCTTCGTATTTTTCTTTAATAAAAAAAATCAATTTATTATATTGAACTCCCGCAATCAGATTAAATTTCCAATAATTCTTGGCAAACGGTACTTCAAATACCCTAGCCGCTATTTTTATGTATTTGTTCTGACATTTTCCTTTAAATATATCCTCTGCAAGAATATCTAATGCCAGCCAGGAACCAAACAGACACACATTATCTACCGTGTGTTCTTTCCTGACCAGATTATTTCTTCCATTCATTTCATCACATAAAGCTCCAATTTCAGGCTCCAAGTAGTTTTTCTCTAATTCTATATAACCCAATGCAAACAAAAGTACATTTCTCCAATAGGATTTATAAGCTATGGCACGGATATTTTCCATAGTTTTTTTGTCTCCTACTCTTTTTACCAAATATGTTCCTGCAAAAAATTCCTGCATGGAACGAATGGAAAAACTGTAAAATCCATCTCTGTTTTCTGCCAGGAAACAAATTCTATGGGTAATTGTTTTTAAAAATAATTCTACTTTTGTTTCAACCTCTTCCTCTTTCTCATAATACTCATCCATATTGTTAATGATATATTCTTTAATCGAAACCCTAAACTCATCATTCCCAATTTCTGCGGAGGGATTTTCCTGTTTTTCAGATTCTGTCTGCAATTTATTTGCAATTAAAAGATGAATATCTTCCACCCAATCTATGTTGTCATTTAATGTTACAATTACATTTTTCTGCTTTTCCCTAGATACCATGGTAGAATAATACTGCTGATACAAAGAATATCTCTCATGTGGAGGTTTTCCGCCACTTTTTACCAGAATTGAAATAATAGTCGCCTGCAAAGGTGTCTTCATCAATCTGCTTGTATTGTCATCATCCATTGCCTCTCGCATAATACTTAAATATTCTTCTCTTTTATCTATCTGTTCCTCCATAACTTCGAATAGTTTCGTAACATACTTGTTACAATCCTCTTTGGATAGTTCCGCCACTTCCACATGCTTGTAACGATTATCATCAAAATCATTATTATATCCCTGCATTCTGGTAGTTCCAATGACCATACAATCACTTTTTGCCTCTCGCAAGGTTATAGAAATAAAGTGACCTATCTCTCTTAACACTTCCGACCTATTAGAAGATTCCGGTACTTCATCCAATCCATCAAAGAAAAAGATCCATGGCAACTCTTCCAACATTTTCTTCAGCATAATTAACGATATCTCTTCACTTGTAATCTTATTTATTCTGGATTGCATATACTTCAAAACAGAAATGGGTTCATCCTCTCCTTGACGAGTAATCCATGCAGCATAATCGCGCAAAATAATTTTAAAAGGAACTCGCATTCCCTGTATACTATATCCATACTTCTCTTTAATTTCATTCATGAATTTTCTAGAATAAGAATCTTTATACTTTACTTGGCACAAATAATTGGCACGATAGATTTGGGAAATAAACTGACATATGGTGGATTTTCCTCTTCCCGGTCCCCCAAGCAATACAAAATTCTCATCCTTTTCTATTTGTCCTCCAAATTCATCAATTTCCTGCATACTCTTTTGATATTCTCTCTTTTTATATCCAAGAATTTGATTCCCTATTTTCAATACTCTCTTTGCAAATTTATATCTGTTACGATTATTTGCTTCCATGACATCTATATCTACACATACTTTTTCAATAGAAATTTTCTTCTCCGTTACAGACCCTGCCTGTTCCATTCGTGTATACATATCTTCTTCTAATTCTAATGCCAAATATTTCTTTAGTATCTCAGAATAATCCCATGGACTATTCTGCAACAATTTCATAAGTACATCTCCCGATAGAACATAGGGAGCATAGGCAGCTCTGACATCTTCATTATTATCTAAAAGGGCACATACTTCGTCATATCCCAGGATATAAATATTAGGAATAATCTTTTTATATTTCTCTATATGTTTATTAATTTTATCCTTAACTCCCGTATCCTTTACAGGTGTCAAAACTATATTCGTATAAAACAAATAATTATTCGGACGATATTCAGCATCTTTTTCTTCAAATCCTTTTAATTCTTTATCAATTTCTTTTTTTAACCAAAGATAATCGTTTTCTTTTGTTGCAATATATTTATACTTTACCTGCCCAAATGTTTTTCCTTCATAAACATTTCCAGCCCTATCTTGGATTCTGCCATTATATACAAACTCTCTCTGCCCGTCCGGTCCCTGTCCGTACTGCTCACATGCAATTCCAAAAATACCTTGATTTAAACTGCGAATCATAAGCTCAAATGAATCCGCATTCATTTTACTAAAATCGTATCGCATAACATTCCTCCTTCATTTCTTTAATACCTTCCTAAGTTTCCTGTCTCTATATTCAAAATGCTATACACGAAGCCATCGCATATAGCATTTTCTCTTGCACTTATTCAATTATTATTCCAACTCTCCTCACAAAACTCACCAATCAGTTTCACAATCTTTTCCAGTCGTTTCATTTGCTTTGGAGTTAGATTATCAAATCTTCCATTTCGGTTCTTTCCTTCACCGGTTAACAAATAATCGCAGCTTGCAGAAAGTGCAACCGCAATTTTCAATAAAGTCTCTGACGAAATTCCTTTTTTGCCCATTTCCACTTCATACAAAAACTTAGTCGAAATTTCTGCTTTTTCCGCCAGTTCCTCCCTTGTCATATTACGTTCTTTTCTTAATTCCTGTATTCTGATTCCCATTCCCATTCCGTCATTTGTCATGTCATCGTCCCCTCTTTTTCCTAATTTTGACATTTTTTGACTTCAAGGACAAAGGTCAATAGTTCTATTTTACATTACCTATAATTCATGTTTTGTCATTTCTTCGTTTAATTCAAGTAATAATTGAAGAATTTCAGAAATAATCTTACATTGTTTCTCATTAAATCCCTTTAATAATTGAGTAACAAAGGGCTCACTTCCATAACTTCCGTCCCCACTTTTTACTCCTAACAAAATATAATCGCAACTACAGGACAATGCATTGGCTACTTTCAGCAATGTAGTTGCCGATAAACCTTTCTTTCCATTTTCCAGTTCATATAAAAATTTTGATGTAATTTCTGCATTTGCCGCCAACTGGTCTCTTGTCATCTCTTTTTCTTCCCGAATTTGTCGTATTCGTTTCCCAATTTCCCGTTTAAACATAATTTCCCTTTCTCTTCTTCTACAACCAAACACACAACAGTTCCTTTTTTGACCCCATTGTTCCTTTTTTATATTTATTACTGTATAATACTTATATCAATATTTTTATTATACAGTGTCGTCTATTTTTGTCAAAAATTGTTGTTTTTTGTTGTTTTATGTTATTTTGCCATATATAATAAGAAAAAGGAGTATTTTATCCATGGAAAATAAAACACTAAATATTCTGATTATCGAAGATGATGTTGCTGCCTGTAAGGAATTACGCCAATATATTGAAAAAATTGAGACTTTAAAACTGGTAGGAATTACGGGGGACTCCGATCAAGGGATTGAATTGGTAAAAAGTGCGCTTCCTGATGTGATTATTCTAGATATTGAACTAAACCGTGGTACCGGAAATGGAATTATGTTTTTAGCCAAATTAAACGCACTTAACCTTTCCCTACGTCCTTATATCTTAATTACCACCAATAACTCCAGCAATGTTACATACGAATCTGCCCGTAATCTGGGCGCCGATTTTATTATGTCTAAACACAAACCGGACTACTCTGCCCAATACGTCGTTGAATTTATCCGAATGATTCAGCATGCCATTTTGAGCCGCAGACCTTCTGTTACGGAAAATATATCAGAAGAAGACAGTTATGAGAAAAATCTGCCCTTATATACCCGAAGGGTGTATCGGGAGCTTGACTGGGTCGGAATCAGCCCCAAAAACATCGGATACCGCTATCTGGCCGATGCCATTTTATTAATTGTTAAGGATTCTTCTGCGAATGTATATCGTGAATTAGCAGAAATGTATCAGAAAAGTGATGCCAGTGTAGAAAGAGCCATGCAGAACGCGATTAACCGTGCATGGAGACATTCAGACATTGAAGAACTCCTTACTCATTACACGGCTAGAATCCGCTCTGAGAAAGGAGTTCCTACAACTCTGGAATTCGTGTATTATTACGCGAATAAGATTAAGACGGATATGTAGCTATCCTAACCAAAAATAACTGTATGCCAGAACCATAAAAACCAATCCATATAAACTTTCCTCCTTTTATTTTTAAAGGAAGTTTATATTTTATGGCTTTTATAAACTATTTTTCCTAATGTTTCCTTATCGTAGAATTTCATTAGAATTTGTAAAGGAGAGTATTTTGTTAGAAAATATTATTCGCAACTTTTTTATCTTAATAAATGCTGTATTCACATATTGCAAATTATTAAATATCAAACCATTATCCAAGTATATGCAAACACTCTTAATTTCTTTATGTCTATTTGCAAGTGTTTGTACTACTCTTTTATTTCACAATGTTAAATCACTAAATTGGTTCTTTCTTTTATTGGCTCTTTTTCTTATTACAAAATGCATAAAAAAAGTTAAAACATCTATCTCTTACATAACCATACTCTTTTCATACGCATTTGGTTTTATTATGATTTTTATAGCAACCCTTTTCAGTTCACTAATTGTAGCACCTTTTTATTATAGAAAATATGAAATACCCTTGATTTCCTTGCGTATTATTGTTGGAATACTCCAATTTCTACTTATTTATTTCTGTTTTCGTATCCCTCGTCTTCGAAAAGGTATGACTTTCCTCTATAACATTCCTTCTAACAATATTGGCTCAACTTTATGTATTATACTGATTATGATGATAATTACGTACAATCAATTAGATACCTTAACCGATACCATAATGTTTTGCTTTTTTACCTTAGTTGTAATCCTAACTTTCCTCCTCATCTACTGGTGGAACTACCACATTACACAGACCTACCGGAAATATTTGAAGGAAAATGAAATTCATACCTTAAACCTTCTTTTAGAAGAAAAAAATCGGGAAATTGCAAAGCTTAAACGTGACAATGACAAGCTTTCAAGAGCCATTCATAAAGATAATAAGATTATTCCTATCATCTATAATGCTATTTTTGAATCCAATGAAAAGAATATTCCTTTAGATTTATCCCAATGGGAAACTGATTCCCCTCTCTGCCGGAAACTGAAACAGCTTTATGATGAAAGGGGTGAGATATTAAAAGAACAAGAAATAAAAAACGAAAACTTACCAAAGACAGCTTTTGAATTCACAAATGCCACCTTATCTTTTATGTATTCAGAAGCTAAGAAAGCCAGCATTCCTTTCCGGGTTATGCTTTTTGATAATCTAGAGTCCACTATTCCTATGGAAATCACGGAAGATGACTTTAATCATATGCTAAGCGACCTACTGGCAAATGCTCTAAATGCTTGTACCAATATTTCCGGTGCTTCTATTCTGGTTTATCTTGGGAAAACGGAAGAAATTTGCACAATCAGGATTCTCAATACAGGAAGTATATTTCATATAGAAACTTTAAAGAACTTAGGACTTGCCAGACATACAACACATCCCGATACCGGCGGTTCCGGCATCGGACTTATGGATATTTGGATGTTAAAAGAAAAGTATAAAGCTACTTTGTTGATTGATGAAATCACAGCTGGTTCTTCATCTGAAATCTACACCTGTGTTAATATTTTATTCAATCACAAGAATCACTATATCATTCAAAGTGACAGGCACAAAGATTTGAGTACATACATTAACAGACCGGATATTTTCATTTTATCCAAAGAATAGCCAAGTTAGACTCAGTTGCTAACTTGGCTACAATTTTATTCCTTTTCAGTTTTTGTCAATTTATCATATTTATTTATTAAATAATCTGCAATTCGCTCTGCCCCTTCTCCGCAATGCTCCCAAGTTTCTGCCTTGACGCTTCTTCTTCCCTCTGCATACTGTGGATCTGTAAGACAAGAATCTATGACCTCTTTTAGTGATTCCATATTATCTTCCGTTAATTCTTTCCCTAATCTCGGAAGTGCTCCAACTGTCCATAAAGGTTTATCTAACCACCATGCATCATAAACTCCCACATCAAAATTAGGGTCTGTGTATATGATAGGTTTATCATATACTAAAGAAAAGTCAAAAATAACACCGGAAAAATCAGATATCAATATATCAGACCTGCGTAGAACTTCAAAATTATCATTATCCCGATTCCACTCCAATTGCTCTGATGCCGGATATTTTTTCATCAGATTTTCAATCATCTCCTTCTCCGATGTAAATGACTGCGGATGAGGACGGATAATCACATGATAGCCGGTTTTTAAAAGTACCTCAATTATTCTTCCACCATATTTTTTAAGTATTCCACTGGGCCCCCATGTCGGTGCCAGAAGCACCGTTTTAGGATGCATATCTGCCACTCCACTTTTTTGCAAACGTTCTGCCATCTCATCCATATAAGGAATACCAACCTTTACCAATTCTTTTGGTGGCAAATTACGCATTTTTTCAAGTGATCGAACATCTTCCAATTGGTATTCTCCTGATAATAAAACAGCATCATAATAATCAATCCCAAACATTCTATACATTGTGACTTCACCTGCTGCATGCAACATATGTACATAATACTGAACTTTTGGAGATCTTTTCCATTGATAAACACCTAACCCAGGTGTTGTGGATAATAGCATTGTTGCATTTATATAATTTAATTTTGCAAATGCTTTGTTGTCTTTGCCAATATACTCTGCTTTTACATGCGTATACTTATTCTCAAATACAGGATCATCTTGTGACGATGTCATATAAACTACATTTTTACCTCTTTTATCCAATTCCCGACAGACCGGCTCAAACACATTCCAGTATCTTTTATCATCAGAAAAAATCAAAAATGGTATTTTATCTTCATTTATTTTTGCTTTTCCACCACTTAATATAAAGCGCATTTTAATCAAAAACATTCTAAGTGAATAAATTCCGGCGCCTATTACACCAATTAAAATTGTAAAAAGCATACTTCCCGTTCCCGGATCTATATATAACAACATTTTTCACATTACCTCCTATATCATTTGAAGTTTTTCACTAATCTATCGGCATAGATGTTTCTTTTTTTATAATTTCCCAATTGTTTTTATCCCACACATTTTCTCCACGAAATATTAACCATGGCTCCGGCAAAAAAACATTTCCGTTATTATCAGATGTGACACATCTATTACCTGCAAATATGAAATGTATATCAGATGTTTTCGCAGTATTTTCTATCTTCTTTCCGGTATATGGATTCACAGGATTCTCTATTAATCCATCCATTGCCAATATCGGTACATCTGCATTCGTCATAAATTCATTTGATACCATATACTCACTGCTATTAAAGTCTTTAATCATGAGCAAAGGGTAATATGATTCCAAATCAAACCTATTACTGCTTCCGCCATCCAACATTACTTCATCAAATTGTCCTAATGCTCTTCCATGATCTGCTACAAGTATAATTCTGGTATTATCATACACATCATTCTCTCGCATATAGTCAAACCACTTTCCTAATTGGATAAATGCTGCCATATTCGTCTGATAATGGCTCATCTGTAATGCATTCTCTACCTTCATTTTTCTTCCGTTTATTTCAAATCTATTTTGATTTTGTAGATCATATTCTGTATTGTCTACATACAATGAAGGCTCATACTCAGGTTCCTGAAGGAGCATTGGTTCATGAGTTGTACAATTTGATATCATCAAAAATGTATTCATATTCTCTTCCGTAGTCCGTGTCATCCCCGAAAGTTCTAATAAGACATTATATTGATCAATAAAACTAGATGATAATCCTTCAGAAATAGTAGTACCCTTCACAACTTGTGTTGTATATATACTATTTGTTCCTGCATCAGCTTGATTGTACAGACCTTCATCATATATGGTTTCCTGCAACAATAATGGCATCACCTTCATAATACTATGGCAAAAAAAGTTTCTCTTATTAATCTCAATTTTTCTCTTTACAGTACTAACATCACTGTATTTCCCCTGTGTAATGTATGTCTTGACTTTTGGAAGTTCATCATATATAGACAAATCCGGTATCCAGGCATATCCGGCATAAGGCGGATCACATACCGTCACTTCATAGTCATAACCATCAAAAATTGCAGGCATAACTTTTAATGCTTTATTTTGTTTTGCGACTAAAGGCTCCTCATCTCTTTTGTTAATCTCTATCGGAATATATTCATAGCCTCCAAAAAGCGATGGTGTAGTAAAATTTGTATAACCTCCATAAGATATGGTATTGGAATAATATGTAAATCCCGCAAACTGCTCTTTTAATTCCGGTTTTTCATTAAATATACATGGAACATATTGACTCATTGCTCTGTCAAGCATAAATACAATAACATTTTTACCCGTTTTACTAAGATTAAAATTTACTTCTTCTCCTATCTGCTGTTCTAGTTCTGCATTAGCATCATTTATCTTTATTACGTTAGTACCCAACATAACTGATGTTGCAATTACCATAGTAAGCAATATATTTCCTATAATATTTCCGTTTATTTTTTGAAAAACAAAATACAATACTGCCACTGCAAACTGCAGAATCAAAAAATTACTCATCTCATCCTGTAATCCCCAATTTACTCCTTGCTCATACTGCAAGTTTGGAGAAAGAATTCCCATATTTGTTCCAAAAAACATATAATTGATTATAGAAGTCCCGCACAATATCCATACAAATCTATCAAATATGGCCTTTCCCTTATCAGTTGCCAGCCAATAAAACACACGCATCCATACCAAAAAGATTCCTGCTGCAAGACATCCCGAATATACGAGATACCACACTGAATTATGATAATAGGAAACATCAACAAATTCTATTGGAGATGCAGCTATCACTGCAGATGGTATTAATATTCCAATATAAATCGTTAAAAATATACTTCCCCATAAAAATACAGTTTTATTATATTTCTGCTCCTTTGAAATCAATATCTTATTTCTTTTCACATTTCCTAAAATATATAAAATTAATGGAATTTGAAATGCTATTCCAGCCACAATAAGTACTGCTTTTCCTTTTAGAGTCAAATCTCCATAACTTGCTACTGTATCTGTCCATACACTAATTCCCACAAAAAATGACAATATTTCCAATACCCTCTTAGGATTCTTCAGTTTATAAAAAATATTTTTTGCCAGTGAAAACAAATTATTCAATGTCCAATAAAATACTAATCCGGAAGGGGATGTGTATAAAAATACTAAAAAGAACATTGCCATTGCATATAGCTGAATTTTAGTTTTTAATGGAAACCCTTTTAAATATAAAGCACTAGATACAATATTTACAATAGCCATTAAAATCGGCAGAAAATTTATAGCTTCTTCCTGCATTGCATCAGCACTGCGATATAACGGCAATACCAAGAAATTCATAATAAGACTAAGCGCAATAATAGCTATCCCCGGATGTCCTGTAATTCGATTAGCAATTGTAAAGATAATCTCAAAAATCAATTGCAGTGGACCTATTAATAATGTATAAATTATATCTAAAAATGACATTACATTTTCCTCACTTTATAATAAGACACTTATTCTTTTTAGAATTAATTTTCTATTTTCCTATACATTCTTACCCTATCTCCAAAATACCCTTCTTCTTCCTGATAATACTTGTCCATAAATGTCTGGACATCTTCTGTTATCTCCATGGATATTCTAAACAATACAATAGTATCGTATTGTAAAATCTCTTCTTCTGAAAACATTCCCCAGCTTTCTAACCCATCTCTATAGATATGGTCTCCGTAAACTATTAATCTGCCGGGCAAAGTAAAACCTCTTTTTTCAAAATAATATTCCAACCATGCTGCTGTAATTTTGTGCGTATCCGTGGATAATAATAAAGTATCTTCTCTATAAATATCCCCTCGGTCAACTAAGAATTCTGCAGTTTGCCGATAAGGCATTCTTTCATCCATATGAAACTCATAGCAACTGGTATAATTTTGATAAATATACTTTCCGAAATATAGTACCATTCCAACAATTATCATTGATTTAAACCATACACTATATCTCTTTAGCCATTCATTACTCTTTTTAAATACTTCTTTCAGAATACTATCCACAGTAAATGCCATAATTAAAATCACTTGTGGTAATATTACCAAAAAATATTTAGGCGCAAAAAAAGTGCCGTTTTTTATAAAAAATGTTGTCCCAAATGTCCATATACACGAAAAAAGCATTACTTTCCAAATTGCTTGAATTTTTTCTTTTTTTACAATTCCTATAATAACAATACCGGCACATCCCGTTATAAAGAGTAATACACATAAAAATCGTCCGCCGGTAATTAAATATAACGCTTCTTTTATGCCTTCTAATCCCGGATTACCATAATGACTACTTAAATCTCTTCTCATATTCATTAACATTATAATCAAATATATAAAAAGAGGCACACCTGCTATCAAATAAGAAACAATACACTTTATCTTTATTTTTTTCTGTAACCAAAATACCAAATCCGAGATTGCAAATCCCATCATCATAATTGCACCATACCAATGGGTAAAGAACAATAACAACATGGAAATACCATATAGACATATATTCTTTATGCTCTCATTTTCCCTACGCCTTACATAAAAAAGAATCGTCAACGCTGATAACATAATTAACAGCGAATAAGATCTGATATCCCATGCAGCATGACAGATTGCTCCACTGGATATAGAACCTAAACATATACATAAAAAAGATATATCTTCATTGCCACATTTGTATCCAATAACTGCAATTATCAGAATAGAACAAATAACAAATAGAATAGATGGTATCAAAAGGTAAACTTCACCATACGGCATGATTTCATAAAAAAACTTTAAAATAGTCGGATATAATGGCAAATTTACCGCATCTCTTACCATATACTCTTTCATCATCTCAAAATAAGATACATCAGAACGTATATATCCCAATGTAGACATTTCATCCGACCAAAAAGATTGCATTGATGCATTTTTTATCAAAAAAATGCTCATTCCTAACAGCAAAATTACACTACATACGAAATAAATCTTTTGTTTTAAGGTCATATCAATTGTTTTTGTTTTATCCATAATAATTATTTCACCTCTATAATGTATCCGTACGCATTTTCAAATACTCTATTTTGGTTATCAACATATTCTTCATTACAATATACACCGTTTTTATTTCGGCTTACTAATGCATAATCAACTTGTTTATTTTCTACCAAAGAATATTCCATCTGCAAATCCCATGTCCAGGTAGGTATCTGGTTAGTAATCGCATAAAAATCATCGAATCTTGGCTGCTCAGACACCCATGCTACCGAATATCCTTCTTTCGTTAATTTTGCAGCCTCATTGCATAATTCCTGCTCTAACGGACTCATTTTTACGCTGTTATAACGATCGGTTACCGTATCTAAATTGGCACTTATTAAGTCAAAATACGCAGATGCACGTTCATCTAAACACATAGAAGAATCCCGTTCTCTTAACCTTTCATCCACATGAATTAAAGTTCCGGCAAATAAAATACTGCACATAATTCCATAAGCTATTAAAAATTGATTCTGCGAATTGTCCATGTCTGCAATTACTCTGGCCATAATAGCAAAACACAATAACCATAACAAATTATAGTTTTTGTTATAATAGTATAAACTGATATAACCCATAAGATATAATATAAATTGAATTCCTATATATCCTACTGTTAAAATAGTCATTAATGTATATTCATCCGTTTTCCGTTTAGAAATAACATTCCAAAAATACAAAAGAATAAAAGGAATAAGTAATACAAAATTGGAATATAAATCATAATAAGATAATCCATTTATCGCCAAGCCGGTGGTAATGGAACCATCCCATTCTTCAAGCGTCACTTCCTCCGGTGTCGGCTCTGTCTTTAACTCAGCACTGGTTTCTACTTCTGTATCGGCTTTTACTTCAGCACCAGTTTCTATTTCTGTACTGATTTCTACTTTAGCGGTGGATTCTACTTCTACAGCATCTTCTACTTTTGTAGCGTCTTCCACTTCTGTAACAGCTTCTACTTCTGCCACTTGTGTTTTCTCAGAAACCACACCGCTGAATATTCCAAAATACACATAAACAATACATAGCACTCCTGCCAAAAATAACGGAAATACTGTATACAATATTTTTTCTTTCCAATATCCTTTTCTTTCTCCCCAAATGAACAGAAACTGGCAACCAAACACTACCGGAGCAAAATATACATAACATACACACAATGCCGTATTGGCAAAGAATGCTACAATCATTAATTGATTAAAACTTATATTATTATTTCTATACACTTTAAACAAATAAATGATAAAGGCTATTAATAAAATTGAGGTCCCCCAATATGTAAAACCATACATCATATTATTCAAAGGGTACCCCAACATGTATACAATTGTTAAAACAGCCCCTACAATTTTTCTCGGTAAACTATTTAATCTATCCTCAATCAAGGCCCAGAAGGTGATACCACTTAAAGCAAATAAGAACGTTTGAAAAGCAAGGAACACTTTGTAATAAGATATTGTCCCAAGAAAAGGCGTGATAAACATTAGCATAAGAGAATCTCTAAGCTTTTGAAAATACATAGAATTTATTTTTCCTGTTCGTACCACTTCTTCTGCCCACATTAAATGTATGGAACCATCTCCTGATTTGAATCGGAATACCTCAAACCATCCACCAAATCTGGAATATGCAATTACCAATGTTGCTATTGTAATAACTGCTGCAACAATAAAATCTTTACATTCCCAATAATATTGCTGCTTTTGCATTCCGTTCCGTTTATGTAAAATCCATAATGTAGCAGTAGCTACTATATTACATATTGCTACACTGAACAAGTTAATAGGAACACTAAATAAATTAAGTAATCCTGCACCTACGGCCTCATAGCACCATACCAATAGAAAACAAAAAATAAAATAGGAAAAACCATTTACTTTTTTTTCATTTTTTTTATAATTAAAAAGTAAAATTAGTAATACACTAAAACTGATAAAATACACAATCGAACCTCTCATTTTTACCTATCTTTCTTTAACAATTTATCTTTTAAAGTTCCAATTTCTTTCCAATATAATAAAACATACATTCCACAAAAAACAATTGCTACTGCAATTCCCTTAACTGTACTTTCATGTAATCCCGTTCTCCATAATCCCCCATATATTCCTAGAAGAATAGTACTTAGCAAAAAACGTTTTGAAAGAGAGATTAATCCTATCTTCTGTGCTACTGTACATCCTAAAAACAGAATTAGGAAATAACTAAATGCTGTCCCTATCGCAGCTCCTTCAATTCCAATTACCGGAATCAAAAAATAGTTCATGATAATATTGCAACTTACACTACTTACTAAGATAATTAATCCTATCCAGGTTTTCTTAACAACCAGAAACTGATTACTTATAATAACATACAACATCAACAATAGCGGAGCAGCAAATAAATATGGAGATACGATATAACCTTCAAAATACTCCTCTTCAAATAAAAACGAAAATAAGAATTGGCTTATAGCCATCATTCCTATGGATGCAATGCAAGATACTGCTCCCAAATATTCCATAATTTTACTGGTCAATTCCACCTGATCATCATCTTTCATAGTAGAGAAAGCAAAAAATTGCCATCCTCCGGTAAATGCAGTGTAAATCAACTGACTAAGTTGTCCCATCTTGGAACCTACTGCATATACTCCATTGGCTTCCAAACCTATCATGTTTGTAATCATAAATCTATCACAAGAACTAAAAATACTGTAAATCAAAAAAGTAGGTACTAATGGCAACCCTATCTTTAATAACTTTTTTAAAAAGTCAAACTTAAACTTCCTAATAGAAAACCAGCTATGATTAACCACCCAAAAAAGAATTCCTATCACACTCACAGATACCACTGTAGCAATAGGAAGTGCAGTTACATAATGTCCCTTAAGCAAAACAAAAATTGCCATTGAATAAGAAATTAATGGTGTCAATGTATTGGATAATAAATATATTTTTCTGTTATTCTGCATTCTTGTAGGCGCTATGGTAATTGTATTAATTGCAGCCATAAAAATATTAATTGCAAGCAGAATACAAAGATATGAATATTCTGAGCTTCCCCAAAATATCTTTGAAAATACATTCCTAAAAATAGTAATAATAATCGATAAAACTATAGATAAGACCAATACCACTGTAAATGCCGTCGAACACATTTCTTTTCGGTAATTCTCATCTTCGTATTCAAAATATAGCCTAAATAACGAATCATACATCCCCATAGTTGCAAGAATCGTTCCAAAAGAAACTACTACTGTAAACATGTCATTAATTCCCATATAGGAACTACTGGGCATAATCCTTGTAATAATAGGTAACATTATAAATGGTATAACTTTAACAATTACACCACCAAAACCATATATTAATATATTTTCTAAAAGCAATTTTCCTCTTTTCATCTATTTCAAAATTACTCCCTGCAACAAATGGTTTTATAATGCTACATCCTTATCCATCCCTCACACCATACATCCGGTGTCGGGATATTTTCAAACCACACCTTCGGTGCGATTACTTCTTTTTCTGTATTGGCATTCAGCCATGCACTCCACCAACTAAAACTACTGTTGGCAATAACGTTGTGCTTACAACAACTCATCAACTCCATATCCCGGAAACTGTTCTTACCACTATTCCAATCCACGAAGGTCATTTCTTCTGCTGCCTTAAAATTTTCTCTGACCCAATCTTTATCATTCGTAAATACAAAGAAATGCACATCCTCGTATTTCTCACAAAAATACACAATGGCTTTTTGATAATACTGCTCATCGCAAGGTGTTCCATATAAACGTTTTACCTCTTTACTAAGGTAATCTCCTCTACGGATATGCAGTGCCACGGAATTGGTTGCAGCCATTTTTTCTTTTATTTCAAGATTTAACTGATTATCATCTTCCGGGAACCGATAGAGCTTTCTGATATCACTTTCTATCTCTTTAAAATACTTTTCTGTCTGCCAATAACCGTCTATATATTTTTCATCCAAGGTAAATACTTCCGGATGAAATTCCATACCTTTTTCCAAGTAATGGCTCTTTTTGTAACCAATGGTATGTCTTAAAATCTTGTTCCACAGACTTTTATTGCAGTCTCCGTATTTTACTACTTCTTCCGGTGTTGCCTCTTCGAAATCTATCCCAAAGATTCCAAGCTCGTTAAAATCGTTGTTATACTTAAGCTGGCTGTTATCTATTTTTACTTTTTTCCCAAAATGCTGTAATTGTTTTGCCAAAGCATACTGGAACATTTGATTTCCAAGTCTGCCCTGTAATTTCATAATTACCATGGTTTCCTCACTTATATAGGTTGCGTTTTTCCCACTTTATATAATAAATGTAAAATTCCAAGCCATCCTTTTTGCAATAACCATAATTTCAATTTGTTTGCCTTGGATATGGTTTGCATATATTCATTCTCAGGCCACTGCGGAAATCTTTCATTCATATATTCCATCATTTGCTTCGCCATTTTACTGTTTTTATCTGCCCGCACACAACGGCCTGCTGCCGCAATCAAAACATGATAGATTCCCAAAGACTCTAACACGTTATAATACTTATCATAGATTCCTTTTTTCTTAAAGTAATCTATAATCAGATCCATAGCTTTTAGAATTTCCATGTTTTTCTCATTAGTTCTGCTATGCATTACCGATGTAGAACGTTGCATATAATAATATAACGGTTCCGGTAACACTTCAATTTTGCGGGTGTTAATTAAAAAAATGCAGGCACCTACCAAATCCTCGTACCACATCCCTGTCGGGAATCGCATATCCGGATTATCAAAGATACTTCTGCGGTACAACTTATTCCATGGACACGGATACTCCAATAGTACCTTCGGATATTTTTCCACCGTGATTTCTTTGGCCTCTATATTACAACCTTTCATTATGGTTAATAATTTTCCTGCTTCGTCAGTAACATAGGCATCAAAAATAACCATATCTGCATCGGTCTTTTTCGCCAGTTCATAGGTTTTTTCCACCAAGGTAGGTTCTACGGTATCATCACTGTCCACAAAGAGAATATACTCTCCTTCTGCCAAAGTAACCGCTTTATTTCTGGCACCTCCCTGTCCCGTATTCTCCTGTTTATATGCACGGATTTTATCCGGATATTTCGTCTGATATTCCAAGGCAACCTCATGGCTCTTGTCTTTGGAACCATCATCAATTATGATAATTTCAAAGTCCTGCATGGTCTGCTTCAAAATAGAATCCAGACAAATTCCGATATAACCTTCTACGTTATAAGTTGGTATAATAATACTGACTGCTTTCACGTTTCCTACCTTTATTTATACATATTATGATAAATCTCTACCAATTCTTTTACATTGGTATCCAAATTAAATTCTTTCTTTATTTTCTGCCTTGCTGCTCTTCCGTAAGTTTCCTGCAAATTAGCATCTGCCAACAATTTACCAATAGCGTCTTGAATTCCCTTGGTATCCTTCACCGGAACCAGTAGTCCTGTTTCCTCATGTATCAACATCTGTGGAATTCCTCCCACATCAGATGCTACACAGGCACATCCGTATACCATACCTTCCAATAGAGCTACGGACTGTCCTTCAAAATAGGATGGCAAGGCAAAAATATTGCATTCTTTCAGATATTTTTCTTTTTTCTCTTTATCAATCCATCCAAGCTGATGTATCCATTCACCATGACTGTTTGCTTTTTCTCTTAGGTCTTCGTCAACCCAAGAACCGCCCAAGTACAATTGAACTTCCGGATACTCCTTTCTAAGTTCACAAACTGCATCCATCAGTTCCCTGATTCCCTTTTCCTTACACAGACGACCTAAAAATAAAATTTTCTGACCGGAATAATCTTTCTCACATTCTGCCGGAATCTTAATTGCATCAGGAAATACCGTGATTTTTTCTTCTTCTATAATATCTGCAAAAATACCCTTTAAGTAAGGTGCAATCACTAACATTTTATGGGCTTTATTTAGAACTTTTTGTATTCTCCTTCTTTGGCTGTCATTACATTTCTCATAATAAAACTCTTCGATATGACCGCCATGTTGATGAATGATGATTTTCTTCTTACACAGGGCTGCTATTTGAATAAAAATCATCTTCCGATAGATGCTGACATCGGATGCCATATTCACATGAACAATATGACATTTAGAAACCACTGTTACATACTTCAGCAAGGCTTTTGCTGCCACCAGCAATTTATGAAGTTTACTTCCATCTTCCATGGTTCCGATATAGGTCAAATCTATTTGCTTGTCCAAGTCTGCACTATAATAATTGTTCACCACTCCGGAAATACCACCATTAACGCTTCTTGCCGGACCAATCATCAAAACCTTTATTTTTTTACTCATACTTTTAAAATCCCTGATATAATACAGCTACATTTTCCACCATCAGTATGGCATACACTGCAATCAACAGTTTTCCAACCAATAGGATAAATTGTACTTTATCCGGTAATTGTTCAAACTTCTTCATACTTTTCTTCACTCTTACATCTTATCGAAATATATTCATCAATGCTCCCCAAGTATCGTATCCCACAAAAGCAAATGAGATACAAATATATCCCCAGGTAACACCGATTTCCATCCATTTAACGATAGCTTTACTTTGATATTCTTTGTATTTCTTCTTACCCATTTTTTTCTTCAGGGTATTATTCCACCACATGCTTCCGGATACACCTAATCCTTCTAATATAGCATAGATGAGGTAATTTACAGTATTACCATGCCAGATTCCGGCAATGAAGAAAGTAACAAACAACATCACATACTGGATGATATTAATATCTGCTTTTTCAAACTTGGTAATTCCCCATTTAAAAATCGGAGAATAAATATAGTCACGAATCCACTGGGACAAAGTGATATGATGTCTGTTCCAGTATTCTGAAAGACTTCTTGCCAAATAAGGCTGATTAAAGTTTTCGGGAATCGTAAATCCTGCCAATTTCCCTGCTGCAATTACAATATCGCAGAAACCGGAAAAGTTAAAATAAATATACCAGGCATTTAAAAAGGCAAATCCCAAGAAAATAATGAGAAAGGTAATTCCGCTCCACCGTTCAAAGTTACGGAATGCCTTGTCTGTGTAATTATGTATTACACCGGAAATCAAAAATACTTTGATATATCCGTTCAGCATTCTATTAAAACAGCTGTAGATTTCCGCTTTTTCCAAGGGTTGTTTTTCTTCTTTCCAATCTGCCAGATAATCCCGAAATCTCATAATCGGACCACAGATAATAGTATAGAAGGACAAAAGATAATTAAGATAATCCACCAAACGGATTTCTTCGCCTTCTTCTTTTAACCATTCGTACTGCATCACAAAGTCAATTTCTCGAAACAGGATATAAGAAAGGCCCAGTAGTTTCCATGCAAATACATACGGAATATTTAACACACCAAAAATCCAGTCATATTTCATTTCATATGCAAAACACACTACCAGCACCACAATAATCCATGTCTTATTCTTCAACCGTGGAGTTAGGATATAGGGAAGAAGAATAAACAATGCTGCAAACAGTAACTGGCTGATACTACGGATTCCTACACCAAATACAAACAAATTTAATCCTAAGAAAATCCATTCTCTATATTTCCAATTGTTTCTCAAAAAAACAGGTGAAATCACTAATAAAATAACAAACCAAAGTGATTCAATTGCCACTTCAAACATAGTTCTCCTTATTTCATGTTCTTAAATTTCATCATGAATTATGCTAATTTCTTTTCAATTAATGCAATAAATTCGCCTACATTTTTCAATTTCATAACTTCTACTGTAGTAAATTTCACACCAAATTTCTTTTCTACAGCCACGATTAACTGAATATGTGTAAGAGATGTCCATTCTTCCACATATTCTGCTGTCATTTCATCAAAAAGTTCTAATTCGTCATCATCAAATACATCCTGAAATACTTCTGTTAAAGTTTCTTTTACATTCATTTTTTAGTTCTCCTTTATCCAAATCTTTTTGTCATAAACTTTTGTTAAATCATATACATATTTATTTTCGCTTAATTTTTCAAATCCTAATCCCGGATAGAAATCTTTTACCATGCGGTTCTTCTGGGTCGGAATATATTCTCCCACCAGTCTGCTGCATCCCATCTCTCTTGCCACATCGCAAACATGGGAGAATGCAAATTCTTCCACACCTCTTTTTAATACACGGCAACTCATAACCCAGGTATCAGCAAAGCATTCCTCTCCGTTCTTTTTCAGTATAATACAAGAAATAATTCCATAATCACTGAATTTGTCTTTCAAAGACACCGCTAAAAGCTTTGTGTCCTCTTCCTGCATCATCTGCTCGATAGCAGCTTCCGTATATCGGATGGTACGAAGGTTAAACTGATTGGATTTGTTAATTAACTGTGCAAAACGTTCCTTACTGAACGCATCAATTTCTTCCACACTGCCAACCATATCCAATGCCTGCAAATACTCATCATAATTGACAAAGCTGCTTTCCAGTTCCTGACGTTTGCTGTTTTGCAAGTAAGACTGTGTACGTTTGAAATCTTCTCCTGTCAACTGTCCCCATTCGAATGGCATACATAAGGACAACGCTTGTACATAATCTGCCGGGTCTTCCGGTACATCTACTACCAGAACTTCCGGTACAAATTTTTTCACGATTTCCCTCTCTGCCGGATTATCATCAAAGAATACCAGAGAATCTACCCCAATATTTAATTTAGATGCAATGGTTCGAATATTACCGGCTTTGTCTTCCCAGTTAGCAATAAAACAGGAGATATCATCCAGTTTTAAAATCATCTTGTCATTTTTTTCAAAAGGTTCTTTGGCAATATCCTCTTCATTCTTACTGCATACCGCCAAAATAACTCCTCGTTCTTTTAACTGTAATACATACTGTTGAAAAGCTCTGTAGGCTTCTCCTATGGCATTGTTAGGATCTAACTGGATTCCCATACATCCGTCATCGCCTACCACTCCCCCCCAAAGGGTATTATCCAAATCTAATACTAAGCATTTTTTTACCTTGCCGGTTAATGCCAAGATTTGTTTTACGAACACCTCTGCAACGATTCCAATATAGTCCATGCGGAATCCTGTTTTAGATAAATAATAGGAGGAATTATCAAACCAGTTGATTTTACCAACCACTCCTGCCCAATAATCCATATCTATAATTGTCACATTACCGCCACGTTTTCGTTCTAACTTAGTATTAATCTTCTTGTAATAATAAGAACGGGAATATTCATAATTAGATTCCAAATTTCCCAAGGCTCTCTCAATAGGAAGCACAAAATTAGCCTGAAGTATCTGGCACCCCAAAGAAGCTTCTAATTTGTTCCAGATACCCTGATACAGCTTCACCTGCTTGTCTGCCAATTGCTCTATACTTTCCGCATCACTTCCAAGTATGGGAAATTCCTTAATGTCCTTGATAGATGGTAACAATATTACCATGGATGGTTTGAACTGATATAACTCAGAATCTTCATTTAACACATCCATTAAAATACCATCGTATTCTCCTTCATAAATATTGGCATCAATACCTTCTTCGTGCAAAAGGAAACGTAACACACTTACAAAATGCTGTATGCTGTAAGAACCAAGAACCGCAATCTTTAAATCCTTTTCTCCCGTCACATAAGACTTAGCATAACGCCTTGCCAGTTTTAAAAGCTTTGGTATTTCATCTATGTTCCAAACGTTCATTTCTTCCTCACATTCCGCTGTTATTACAGCCACTCCCTTCTACTGCATAATCCGGGAAAATTCTTCCTTCATAAAATCTGTATATTTTAATTGTCCTTCTTTCGTAAGATGGGCACGGTCTTCATAATCTTCCCAGGCAAATACATTTCTGCTGTCAATATAAGAAATGCCATGCTCCTTCAAGAATGGTTTTAATTCTTCGTCAATATATTGGTTAAAGATAATTCCTTCATTAGAATCTGCATGAGCCTGTGTAATATACACAAAATTCACAACCACATTGGTCCTTTGTTCTAATTCAAGAATCTTATCTTCAAATTCCTTTTTCTGTTCCTCGTCAATATATTCGAAATCCTTTGTAAAAGTATTCCACTCGTTAAGCTGAGCTTCATATACCTCGGAACTATCTTCCAAAGCCTGCACTTTTAAAGTCAACTTGTCTACTAAAGTGTCTATGTTATGTTCAATGGCAAATAAGTATCTCTTAATAGCTGAAGTCCAGTAACTTTTACGTTTCAATTCCAAATCCTGATTTACATAAAAATCTCCCCAGGTATTAATGTTAGCTACTGCTGCCATATTATGATACTTCACTTTACGTATGGTACTGGTTCCCATATCCAGCAACAAATAATTATCTTTGGTATAGGAATAACCTTTTTGTTCCAGATAATCTAATAATAAAATTAGTTCTTCCAAACTCTGGGCACTGGTTGCCATTAGCTCCACTTCCGGAAATACATTTCTGTCAATACCACTTTGGGCTGTGGAAGCTCCAAAATGTATTATCTTTACCTGTTCCCCTTTATCCAGAATACGCTCCACATCAATGAAGTACAAATCTCCCAAGGCGCCTTCACCGGCAACTGATACATTTACTGCAACAATAATCGCTGCTGTCACTATTGTCGCAACTAAGATACCAATGCAACTTTTTAAATATTGATTCAATCCATATTTTTTCATACTAGTTCCTATTAATTATTTTTGTTTATTTCTGTTCTTTTCTTAAGGGAAAGAAACTGCCACCAATAAACCTCTTCCGTTCCTTCCAGATGAAGTATTTCGCTAATATACACTCCAAGTAAAATCAAAACATAATTCCTACCATTAAATACGGAAATGGTATGGGCTTCAAACAACTGATAGAAAGCAAACATCAGAACCATTACATAGATTCCATAATCCCCTCTTTTTCTACTGTTCCAAAGCAGCGCTCCATTCAGATACATATAAGCAAGCCCCGGAATAATTCCATACCAATAAAACAATCTGACAATTCCCATATCAAAATATCTGGTATTATCCGGACAGGAAAACAAACTCCATCTTGTCAAATCTGCTCTAAAGTAGGCATAACGAAGTCTGGCCGAGAAAATAGTAAAATCAATTTTATCCAGCCACAAATGTCTCCAACCTTTATAATTAAATCCTACTCCATACCAAGCCACCACCACTGCCAAAACTACTGTCATAGCAAGGGCAAAACAGCCAAATATGTATACCCATTTTTGGTCTCTTAAGCTACGACAATAGACAAAAAAGGCTGCTACCATAATGGATATAGCCGTTGTCATAAGTCCCATGCGGGAAGTAGAAAAACAATACGCCAACACATTGATTCCCATAAGAATTCCCAATGTATACAGATTTAGTTTATCAAATTTAAGATAAATCCACAATAGTGTCAACATTAGCACCATGCAATGGAAGGCATTGGGATGTCCCATACCAAAGGTATATCTGGTTTCTAAAATATCATTACGGAATTTATCCGTTAAAGATATGTCACCATAAATACCCAGAACAGATAGGCCCATAATTACAAGACAACCTACTAATGTTACTTTGAAAGCATAGGATAACACTTTTTTGGCGTCCATTCCTTTACAGGCAGCACATAATGCCACCACACGGATAATTTCTTCCCTATCGGTACATACATATGAACATAGTCCCATGAGAACAAAGAGTGCCATAACAATCCATTCTTTGCGGCTGTACTTAGTAAGAACAACCTTTCCCACAAACATCACAAAAAATAACCTAAACCACCATGTCTGGTATTGGATCATGTAACTACTCTTATCCAGAATCACCATAAAGAGTTCTCCTGTTAATCCTGCATAAAACAGGCCATTCTTTAATTGATTCAATTTTTCCTGTGTTAGTAATTTACTGTTCATTGTATTTTTACTTACTCCATTTACTTCAATTTAAAGTAATCATTCATTGTATTGTCATCAAACATATAATTATAAATAATGTTATGATATTTCTCTATTTCTTCTTCACATTTCTCATCTGATTCTTCATAAGAGATATGATTTCCTGCCGCATCCATAATGCCTACCGTATTAATTACCGGATATTTCTCATACAAATCCATCAAATATTTCTGATGTCCCGTCATGGGCAGTCCCAGAATTTCCATTGCATAAGAAGAAAGATAATTTAGACTCATATCCACATCCTGTTTTTCTTCAATATCATAATTGGTCCAGATGAAATAAGGAGTAATATACATCTTTTGCCGCTCAGACTGTGGCATAGCATTTAAGGAATATCCCGTCATAGCTTCTACAAACTCTGATTCCACTGCCGGCTGATGATCTCCGAAAAAGATGACGGCTACCGGTTCTTCATAGTTTTCCAAATATTGCAGAAATTCACCCAAAGCCCGATCACTTTCATGTACCAGATTCAGATAGTTACCTGCTTCTTCGTAAGTCTTGCCTTGCAAAGAAATCTCTTTCTTCAACTGTTCAATTTCCCCGGTATATCCACCATGATTTTGAACTGTTACATCAAAGATAAACATAGGCTCACTGTCTTTGTTTTCTTCCAACAATTCTTTTACCAATTCATACTGACTGCTGTCCGTTGCAAACTGACGGATATGGTTTAAGGAATCCATATCCTCTTCAAAAAACATCCGATCCACACCGAAATAATTATATACAGACACCCTGTTCCATCCATAGGAACCATAAGGATGCATAAATACCGTTTCATAACCCAAATCCTTCATCTGGGTAAAAAGATTTTCTTTCTCTTCGTGAAGATACATCTGATAAGGAACTACTCGCTCCGAAAAATAGCAAATACTTTGACCGGTCAAAAATTCGTATTCAGAATTCGCTGTATTTCCCCCATAAATGGATACATACAAATCTCCCTGAATGGTGTTCTCTTGCAAACTCTTTAACACCGGCAATACTTCTTTATTAGTTTCAAATTCTCCCAACACTTCCAAATCTGCAAAACTTTCATTCATAATAGCAATAATGTTGGGATATTCTGTAGAAGCAACTGCTTCATCAGAACTGTACTCCTGTAACTTCTGTTGTAATTCTTCTACTTTATATTCTTCCGGTTCACTTATGACAATCTCTTTTAACTGCAGATATAGGTTATAAGCAAATCCGTTGGTTTCATGAGTCCAGTAATCAGCTTTTACACCACCAAAAGAAATGATGCTGTTGGTAACAATTAGCAAAAGCCAGAATGCAACTGGCAGACTTGCAAATATTGCTCTTACCTTAACCGGATATGTGGCATTGTCTTTCCGATACTGCCCAAAGTAAATGACTACAAAGAAAAGTACTCCTGCCAGGAAACAAAGTCCCGCACCGGTTTTTAACCAAAACTCCATATCAAAGTTCAATGTGTAACTTCCTGCCACCGTCATAGCCGTTTTTAAAGAAAAAATATCACCACCACTGATAGGCGTACTCCGAATCGCTTTTACGACGGAATTCACAATTCCAAGTATCATAAAAAATACTGTTGGAATCCACACTGTTATCTTCCATTTTTTAACTATGGAAACCAGAAACATATAAATGCTTAAGTACAATACTATATTTAAACATCCTACTTTATTAATCTGAGTGACTACTTTTCCAATGGCCATTAAGTCATTAAAATAATAGCTGCTTACAGCTAACAACAACACCAACAGATAGTTCGTAAGAATTGTTTTCTCTTTCTTTTCCGCCACCCATATACCTGCTACTATGAGGGCAAAAATTACGCATGAAGTTATGCTTGCTCTTCCAATCAGAGCAAGGGCTGCAAGAACCGCCAGTGATGCAATTACACTGATATACTTCCATGAATTTTTCATTCTTCCTCACATTCCGGCATCAACCAATCGGTATAAATGCCTTTTACGCCAAAATCGCGTAATTTGCTTGCTGTGGATTCGTCGTTAATGGTATACACCAAAACCTCAATATTCCACTGATTAAAATATTCCACAATATCTTTGCTGACTCTGCTTTCTTCCATTGCCACTACAGGAAGATTATTTTCAAGGCAAAATCCCAGAATTTCTTCATAAATCGGACTTGCATAGTGATACAGGGTATACACATAATTTCGGAATGGGTAAATGCTTTTCATAATCTCATAGGACTTGGGATTATAAATCTGGATAATCATACGCTCCAGAATATCCTCCGTCTCTCTTACATTTGCTTCTTCTACCAAAGCAGATACCAAAGTAACAACATCTTCATTGGAACTACCCATGGAATTATCCCATTTAATATCTGTCATAATATAGACATCCGGATAGTTTTCCATTAAATCTATGAGTTTTTTCAAATCTATCGGTGTATATTTATCTTCTATTTTCTCCTGCATAAAAGAAGAGTATTCTATTACTTCTCCGTTTTCATCCAGATACTCATGGGAGCAGATTACTTCTCCCACTTTAGTCACCACCAGATCCACTTCGTATACACGAAAACCATTTTCATATGCGGCTTCAAAAGCTTCTAAAGAATTAGTATAGGTGCTTTCGCCGATTCCTCCCATGGCATGCGCCAACAATGTATCTTCTTTAAGCCACTCTGCCATACCTTCACTTAAAGGCTCATACTTATCCAAATCCACCGGATTCAGCCAATAATGAATATAGGTTTTCACCATGGTTCCATAGCCATGCCCTCTTAGGCTGTTAACTCCCCAGAGTGCTGCTGCCATTCCAAGTACGACAAACATAACAATCATTATTTTCTTCTTATTTTCCGAAAAAAATGTCATCTATCTTCTCCCGAGCAGACGTTTGAATCCTCTTTTCAGTTTACGCCCCACTCTTTTTACTTTCATTTTCATCTTCGTTATTTTCATCTGTGTAGGAGTTAACCTTGGCATAATTAAAAAGTCATATTCCTTTATATGCTCCACCAAATACTTCGGATAAGTTTCGTCAATCTCCACACATTCAAACCTGGCATCTCTGCCAAAAATATCCTGACCGGTCATAATACGGTCTGTTACCTGCATCAGAATTTCTTCCTGATTATATTCCTGATGGGCTGCTGCCACTACCTTATCTCCGATACGTTTAGCAAGGTCACGTTCTCCGTTGCCTCCCATATATCCAAAATGCCATCCACCATTCGGAACTCTCACACCATTTACTTTAGCTTCCTTGTCCCGCAAATCCCAAAAACCTCTTCCTTGCAAGGTTCCATAATGGAATACTTTGGTTCCAAGCCACATAGGGCGTTCTATACCTTCAAATTCTCCGCTGTTAGAAAGCAGTTTCCCGCTAACCTCTTCTGCATTTAAAAAACAGTAAAACATTCTCTGTGCCAAATGGTATATTTTCCCCATTTCCATCTTAGGGAAAAGTTCCAACAGCGTATCTGTATTGGGGATCTCATCCACATCACTAAAAATACAGATATCATCTTCTTTACACTGTTCTAAACCCTTTAGCAAATGGTCTTTCTGGAAATGATCCATATCATGGGGCGGAATTCCCAAAGGACACTCATCCACTACAATTTGAATAATCTTATGCTCCCATTTTTTGAACATCTCCCTATTTTCTTGAAAATACAATGGTTTCGGTTCACTGGAAAACGTATAAGCCGCCTCTTCAATCACAAACCTATCTACAATCGGATCCATGATTTCCAATCGCATTTTCAAAATATCCAATTCGTTAAAAAAAGGAAAACAATCGTATATCATACTCTATCTCCATAAAATTATTTCTTAAAATATCTCCAGAACAACAACGGACGGAGAATATTTTTAATTCCCTTCCAAAGTTCCTTCCATGGATTCTTAAATACCGGATACTGCGCATTAGCACCCCACCACTTATGGAATGCAAAAGGAATAATGCCCTGTACTTCCGGAATAGGATGCTCATGTGCAAAATATTTTGCCACATCTACAGGAGCCCATTTCATTCCTTCTGCCTCAAACAAATGTCTGTTGGTACAACAAATGAAAATATCTTCGTTATAAAATCCTTCTTCATCCCTCTCCCATTTCAGATTCGCTTTCTTGGGAAATTCCATCAAACGCTTACTTCGAAGAGAAACACTGTTTCCAACCCGGCAGATATTACCATGAATATCGTGATAGGAATGTTTCGTCCCCGGCTTTGGCATAGGCCATGGAGAGCCGATGTAATCATATTCAAAAAATTCATCTCTCCAGCTTTCCGGATGAACCACATAACCATCTGCATGTACAATCATGGCAAAATCGGTTTCAATATAATCCCCCAGTTCATATGCCATTTTATAATTAAAACAATCAATGTTTGTTAATTTTGAGGTATGTTTGTAGGTAATTCCTTTCGGTAAAAACAATGGTTTTTTATGAGTAATTAAAATCGCCTCTCCAAAGTCAACCCGTTCCATGCTGTATTTCATTGCCTTAATGGTTTCTACCATATTTACACTACTCATAGCCACCAACGTTACATTGGGAAGCTGTAATTTACCATTTTTAAATTCCATGAATCTTTACATTTCCTTTTTTAATCTTCTCATAATTGCAGGATAAATTCTTTTTGCATAAGACCAGTAATATAAAATATTACTCTCCAGTCTCATCAATGATAATACAAATTCTCCCGGCTTTTTATTGATACGTTTATATTTTAAACTTTTTTTCTTATATGCTTCCAATTCCTTACGGCATTCTTCTGCACTGAACACCTTTCCTTTTCTATCCAGATATTTCCAACCGGTATAAATATTCTGTTCCGATGCCCAATACCCATCCGATACATTATGTCTTGCCCAATATTTTGGTGCCACGATTTCTTGTACTGTTTCACTGGTGAATGCCGGAAAAAACGCAAAAGAAGAATTGGATAACAACAAATATTTCGCATTTTTTACACGGATATAATCCTGATCCAAGGTACCATGATACGCCGGAATTCCCGGTAATATCTTATTTGCTCCTTCTACATCATCTGTTACAATCACAAACTCCATATCCGGACGTATGGATTTCATATATTCCATCCCATGTTTCCAATATTTTTTATTTACATACAATTCCGGGCTTCCTCTGTACTCACCGCCACGGATATTAATGACACACAGATTGTCTTTGCAGAATTCATAAGTATCATACTCCGGCTTTACTTTCAGCCATTCCTTAATATCCTCTTTGTATGGAAGAAGATACTCTTCCGCCTGCATATTTCCATGAAGCAAAGTGCCATCTTCCACTTCCATAAAATGCTCATCTACACCGGTAATGTAACAGCCATGTTTACAATCATGTTTTGAGTTCCCTAGAAAAAGACGGTCTTCTTTTTCATTGTATACTCGTTCAAAATCCTCTTCAGAGACTCCTTCAATTCCAAAATCCAGGTCCATAAAATACAGACCATTTCCTTTGCCTGCGATTCCTGACAAACGTTCTTTTCCAAATACTGCAAATTCTGTATTTTGCTTTTTGGCAACGCAACGGGTTGCCACATAACAAAAGATGGCATTTCCTAAGCCTTGTCCATCATGCAATTTCGTTCCTATCATTGTCTTCCCTCTAATGTTGTTTCCTCAATTTTTCCGCCTTCCACTTTGAAAATCATATCACAGTTTTCAATGGTTCTAAGTCTATGGGCAATGATAATCATAGTTTTTCTTCCGTGGAATTTATCAATAGCTTCCATAATTGCTGTTTCTGTCTCTGTATCTAATGCAGATGTAGCTTCATCAAATACCAGAATTTCTGGATTATGATAAAGAGCTCTGGCAATTCCCAGTCTTTGTCTCTGTCCACCGGAGATACGAACTCCGCGTTCCCCAACGGAAGTATTAAGTCCTTCCGGAAGACTTTCTACAAATTCCTTTAATTGGGCTTCTTCCAACACTTCCCAAATTCTCTTATCATCAATATCTTCCCGTTTTACTCCAAAAGCAACATTATCTCTGATAGGATCATCGGTAAGATAAATATTCTGTGCAATATATCCGATATGGCTTAACCAGGATCCATAATTTTCCATCACATCCCTGCCGCCACAAGTAATTCTGCCGGACTGCACATCTAAAAGTCCCATTAAGATATCTACTGCCGTAGTCTTACCAGCACCGGAAGGTCCAATAATACCTACAGATTTTCCAATAGGAATTACCATATCCGCTTGATCCAGAATTAATTTTTCTGTATTCGGATATTTGTAAGTTACTTTTTCAAGCGCAATAGCACCCTCCACTTCAATAGCCGGTTTTTCTTCTATCAGACGTTGACTAACCTTCTTGCCTTCCTTGTAATCCTTGAAGTCAATATTTTCATATACAAAATTGATACTTGGACTATAAAAAGCAATATTATTTACATGAGTATTAATTCGGTTTACACAAGGCATCAAACGTACCGCTGCCACCGCAAAAGCCATCATCTGTGGTGCCATATCTACGATTTTCTGTCCCATCATAATAGCGACTGCCATATAAGTTAATAAACCGCCAATACAAATGGTTTCAATTAAGAGTCTTGGCACATTATTTAAAACCGTATATTTGCTGTTTAAATCAGCACCATTTTTCGCATAAACGGAATAATTTTCCACAAAAAAGTTTTCTTTATGAAGAACCTTTACTTCTTTAATTCCAAAAATAGACTGATTACGCCATTTCCCCATACGGGCCTGTACTTCCTGATTTTCCAATCCCAGTTTGTTTAATCTTGGCTTTAAAATTTTGACAATTATAAAGGTCATGGTTAACAAAATAGTTGCAATCATGCTTGTCATCATGGGATCCACTACCAAAAGAACAACACAGAGGAAAACTGCTACTACCACTTCTGTCATTAATTGGATAAAATCCATTAATGCAATAAATACCTTAGGTACATCACTGTCCAAAGTACGGAATACTGTTGGAATATCTGCATTCAAATAAAATTCATAGGGACGGTTCAAATATTCATCCATCATATAACTCACAGTTAAAAATTGGTTTTTATTTACAAACTTTGCCTGCACATAATTCATCAAAAGTAAATAAGCATTTTTAATAACAAAAACTGCAACTACAGTAAACAAAAGCAATATTACAAACTGATCCATATTTTCCAGTCCTAACAATTCCCGGATTAGAATTACATATTCATTACTTGCCAAAGTATCTGCATCCAGCATAGCTTGTGCCAAAGGTACAATCATGGAAACTCCAACCGTCTCCAAAATAGCTCCGATAAGAATCATAACTCCCAGGCCGGCAACACTTCGTTTCTGTCTTTTACTTAAAATATTAAATAGTTTTTTTATGATGTCTGTCATTTTAATTCCTCTTCCTACTTTTTATCCAACAAAAAAGTACACAATTAGTGCATTATAATTAAAATTATAATTACACCAACAGTGTACTAAAATATTGTTCTAAATGCAAGCATTCATATTATGTTCGCCAAACTTCTAGCATTCTAATTTTTTCATCTCATCCGTATATACATCCCTGCAGTCTCTTCCTTTTGCCCATATCTCTGGCGCAATTACTTTTTTACTCTTGGAGGGATTCAGATAACATCCCCACCAGCTGAAACTGGAGTTTGCAAGAATATAATGCTTACATCTGGTCATGAGATACATATCAATATAGCCGGCATCTTCATCATTTCCTTCTACCACTGTAATATCTTCTCCCTGCATATGTTCTTTTACCCAGGGGATATCATTGGTAAAAATGAAAAAGTGACAATCCGGCATTTCTTTCCTCATCTTTTGCATCGCTTTTTCATAATATTCTTCTGTACAGATACCTCCATAAACTTCATCTACCTGCAAGTAATCTCCCCTACGGATATGAACACTGACAGAATTACTGTTTTTCATAGCTTCTGCATAGGCTTTCATGTTTTCTGACAAATCCATATTTTTAAATGTAAAAGCTTTTCTTACCTTCTCTTTTACATCCGCAAAATACTTTTCACTTTGCCACCAGCCTGTCAGATAAGCCCTGTCCATTTTTAAAACCTCCGGATCGAACAACTGACTTTTTTCCACATATGCTGCTGTTTTCCGTCCTGTCAGCTTTCTTCTGATTTTAGATGCCAAATCAAGATAAGAGTCTGTTAAACATTTCATTTCTACCTCTGTAGGTGTTGCATACTTTGCATCAAATACAGATAAACGAATGGGTCTGGCATTTCTTCCTTCGTATTCTGTCTTGTCATCAATCTTTACATTTTTCCCCAATACTTTTAATTGGAGATACAAGGCATACTGAAACATCTGATTTCCCATGCCGCCGGATAACTGGATAACTACCAAAGGATCCTGCTGCGAAACCTTTACCATTTTATTGGGGAGAATAAAATTCTCATTCAGATAAGTAAACGCATCATATAATACAGGAGATATCGTAAATAGTTTCATCCGAAGCCAATCTCCTTTAGATTTACCTTCAAAAGCTTCCCATATAGGTTTATCACAAATAATCTTCCGTAAATCCTTGATAAACTTCTGATATCCTTCCGTTTTCTTCTCTTTCGCATCTTTATAATGCAGCAACATTCTCTTATAAAAGAAAAACTGATGTGTCAGAAACAATTCTTTTTCTCCAATGGATAATAAGAATTCCCCTTTTTCTTTATAAGCAGGTACCTGATCTGTTAACAGACGTTCTACCTTTTTACTATTCATGATGCTGTCGCTTCGGTCAAAAATATAATTATAGTAAGCTTTATTTATATAAACTGCCTTCCCACTTTTTGCCAGTAATTTGGTGGTATATACAATATCTTCAAATATCTTACCTTCCGGAAATCTTAAATCTCCCATAAGGCTTCGTTTGTACAATTTATTCCATGCAGCATTCTGAATCTGAAATCTTACATCTTCTTCTATAAAAACCTTTAAAGTTTCTCGTCCCTCAAAAACTACAACCTCATCTGTAGAAGTATCCCAGATTCCTTTTTGACTGATTTCTTTGTAATTGCAAATGGCAATATCTGCATCATGATTTAACATAGCAGACATCATGCCTTCATACATATCTTCGTCAATCCAGTCATCTCCATCTACAAAAGCAATATACTCTCCCGTAGCAATTTTTATCCCTTCATTTCTGGCACTGGAAAGACCTCCATTTTGCTTATGGATTACCCTAATCCTGGAATCCTTTATTGCCAACTCATCACAGATTTTACCACTATTGTCTGTGGCACCATCATCCACTAAGATGATTTCCAGATTCTTATATGTCTGATTGCAAATGGAGTTTACTGACTTTTCTACATAAGCTTGCACGTTATAGACACTAACAATCACTGATATTTTATTTTTTTGTATCTCTTTTATTCTATTGTTTAGTTCCATGTAACCCGCATTTGCCATACCATATTCATCCATTCCCATTTATATCTTTTTACTATTCTCTATCGATATTCTTCCAACTGTTCCATTAAAAATTTCCGATACCACTCTGCATTTTCCTCTGTAACCAATATACCAAATCCTTCTTCTATTAAAGATTCTTTAAATTCATCCTCGCTATAAATCCTTTGAAGAATTAAGTTCCCAATTTCACTATCAAAATGTATATCTTCCCAATAATTTAAAGGATTCGTATTTATGGTATTTATACTACTAAAACTATAAATATCATGTATTTTTGCAATTTCACTAATATAGATAGGATAGCCTTGTTCCATACCATCTAAATATTTTGTTATGTATAACGGTGTAGTGAATAGAATCAAGTTAATATTATTTTCTTCACAAATTTGACATATTTCTTTTATCACCTCTAAGCTATCATCTATACGATTATTTTTCTCTTTCAAAGGTTCTACACCACTTACAGACCATTCGCCCCAATCTGCCGATTTTATACCTTCTTTATAAATTCCACCATACTCATACAATCTATATTTATGCAATTCCTGATTTTCCATTGGCTTTAATTCAAACAGAGATTTGATTGCAATCGCAGGATTTAAATAAGAAAAATAAAATGAAATTTTATCTTTGATTGTTGTTGGATAAGGTTTCCGCAGCAAATCATTTATATGGTATCTTTCATTATTTCCATCTATGGCATCTATACCTATCATAATATTTTTAGGAATCACTCCATTTTTAACAAATGTTCGTATCGTTTCTTTAATTTCAGGTATCAATCCGTTTTGATATGTCATATTATACCAACTTACCTCTTCATCATTCAATTGTTCCACATGAATGTAGCCCACTCGCGAAGATCCAAATATAAAAGAATTAAATTTATCAGGATTAGATAAAATATATTTTGTTTTCACATAACGGGAATTTAATTCTCCACTATTCATTCGCGCATTATCATAATGAAATATATTATACGGATCAACTATTACTGACACAGTAACAGATAACAAACTTATAACTAATACATAAATCAATGCTTTTCTTACAAATTTATACATGATTCCCCCATTAAAATTGAAAGTAAATGAAGCCACTGCCAGAAACACAATTAAAACATAATACGAGTAGCAACAGAGAAATTCTTACTATTCTCCTCTCCAACTTACTGTTCACCACAAATCTATCATACACTTCACTCTTTTTTGCTTTGTAATCATGAATAATCAAAACACTTAGGGAAATCAATAATGTTACCACCATAAATGAATTTATATTAAATTCATTTATGCCATTTCTGATATAACTTCCTATATTTTGCACACCATCAAACATATGAGTAAGTGCATATAAAAAACTTCTTGTTGTAGGCAGCCAGAATGGTAACCATGTAAAATTAATAATCAAAAATGTAAGAATAAGACTCAATAATTTGGATACTTTTCGCTTTGTTTTGGGTACATTAAAAATATCCATAAATACTTTTTCTGCGCATTGTAAAATACCATGCATGCCACCCCATATCAAATACTTAATTCCAGCTCCGTGCCAAATTCCACTCACAAGAAATGTCAACATCAAATTAAACATTCCTCTTATCTTCGAGCAACGACTTCCTCCTAATGGTATATAAATATAATCTCTTAACCATCCTGACAACGAAATATGCCATCTGGACCAAAATTCTTTTATAGATGTTGAAAAATACGGAGCCTTAAAATTTTCCTCCAAATGTATATTCAACATCTTAGCAAACCCAATTGCCATATCCGAATACCCGGAAAAATCACAATATAATTGAATGGTAAATCCCAAGTTTGCCAACACAATGGCAAACCCCGTATACTCATAAACATTATCTCCTACAGCATTCACATACATTGCCAGATTGTCTGCAATAACCAACTTTTTAAAACATCCCCATAAAATCCGTTCCAATCCTAAAACAGCATTGGAATAATCAAATTTTTCTGTTTTATGCAATCGGTTTATTAAGTTCCCTGCTCTTTCTATCGGTCCCGAAAGAACAATTGGAAAAAAGGAAAGATAAACTGCATACACTAAGAATTCCTTTTCTGCTTTTATTTTCCCACGATATACATCAGCCAAATAACTGATTGCCAAAAATGTATAATACGAAATTCCTAACGGTGCAATGAAATGGATACTGTTTACCTGCATTCCAAGGCCCAAAACTGAGAATACTCCATTTAAAATTTGTATGCCAAATCCCAAATATTTGAATATTATAAGAAATGCTACTGTCCCCAAAACAGCTAACATAAGTATTTCTATTTTCCTTTTTTGTTCTAACACTTTTGCTGCAAAAAAGGTAAAAACTATAATATACACTAAAATAAATGCATACTTTGTTCCAAAAGAAAGGTAAAATACAATATTGGCAAGGAGCAAAATAACATTTCTGCTTTTCTCTGATACCCGCCAATATAAAACAAATATGAAACTGTAGAAAATCGCAAAAATAATTGACGTAAATTCCATTTTTATCTTCTTTCTTTATCTAATCTTTCTCTGGCACATCCATTCCTGGAACATCAAAATGTACCATATCTGTATTCTCCATTGTCCGTTGTTAATATAATCATTCCAGATATCCCAAACTACATCCGGATCCAGAATTCCCTGCTGTTCCAAAGTTTTGCGGTCAATCAGACTTTCTGCCCAACCACGAAGCTCCGGTTCTTTTAACCACTTGGTAATGGGAATAGCAAAACCTCGTTTCGGCAAATCCATAAGTTCCTTTGGAACATATTTATATAAAATATTTCTAAGTACCTTTTTGGTTACTCTATCCTGATATTTGTATTCAATGGGGAGAGTCCATGCAAACTCAACTACATCCTTATCTAACATTGGAATTCTGGATTCCAAAGACACAGCCATTCCGGCCCTGTCTACTTTTACCAGGATATCATCCGGATGATACATCAACAAATCCATCAACATAATATTGTGTCTGGTTTCTTTTAAATAACCTTCCTGATACTGGGTATATTTGAATGGAAGCATATTTTTATCCAAGCAGATTTGCTTTGCCAACGGTTCTTCTTCATTGGAAATTTCATAAAGCTGACCCGGTCCCTTAGCTCCCAAAAGCCCTGCTTTTACATTCAGCACTTTACTCTTCTTAATAGGTGCATTCAAAATCAGACTGCTTGCCAATTTTCTGATTGGATATGGAATGCTTTTCATTTTTCCCCAAATACGGTCTATGGAATTATAAGAATGATATCCACAGAACAATTCATCTCCTGCATCTCCACTTAAAGAAACGGTTACATGTTCTTTCGTCATCTTACTTACCAAATACGTAGGAATCTGAGAACTATCCGCAAAAGGTTCTCCAAAAATATAAGAAAGATTTGGAATCACTTCCCTTGCATCTTTTTCTGAGATATACAATTCTGTGTGTTTTGTTCCCAGATGTTCGGCAATCTGTTTTGCTACTGCTGCCTCATTCATCTTAGGATCATCTACACCAATGGTAAAACTTCTTACCGGCTGACTACTCAAAGACTGCATCAATGCCACTACAGTAGTACTGTCGATACCGGAAGAAAGGAAAGCTCCTACCGGAACATCTGCTACCATCTGATCTGCTATGGATGCTTTTAACAAACATTCCAATTCTTCCGTGGCTTCTTCTTCACTGCCTTTAAACGGATGCTGCTCCCCATATTTTGACACTTCTTTCATAGACCAATAGTTTTCAATACTGAACTCTTTATAAGGTGCTTTTAAGGTCAGAATACATCCCGGCTCCAGTTTAAAAATATTCTCATATACACTATAGGGTGCCGGTATATATCCATGAATAAAATAAATAGGCAAAGCCCCTTTGTTAATATCATTGTTAAATCCATCTAATTCTGCGATACAGCCAATGTCAGAAGCAAATACAAAACTGTCTTTTACCCAGCCATAATAAAGTGGTTTTTCTCCCACACGGTCACGAAGCAGAAACAATTCCTTGTTTTCTCTATCATAAAGTGCGATGGCAAACATGCCTTTGCAAAGGCTGATTCCTTCTTTTACTCCATAGTTTTCAAAAAGTTCCAGCAATACTTCTGTATCCGAAGTACCCTTGAAGCCGTCTACCTTACCTTCTTTAATTAATTTTTCTCTTAATTTTCTATGGTTATAGATTTCTCCATTAAAAGCAATGACAAATCTTCCACTATGGGATGTCATAGGCTGTGCTCCATTGGGTGACAAATCCACAATAGACAAACGACGATGCCCAAGAGCCACACTTCCGTCATTTTCGATAAAGCTGCCACCTGCATCCGGTCCTCTATGGAGCATCCTTTCATTCATCTTATCAATATTCTTTTGTATGTCACCTTTCCAGTTACATAACCCTGCGATTCCACACATGACTTTTCTCCCTTTAATCCGTTAGTTTCGAATAATTATAATCTGAACTATATATATATTGATCACCTATCTTGGTTTCAAATTGCACTGACCCTGAATGTGAATTTAAAAACTCTTCCATTTCTGCCAGTCTGCACTCAGGTACAACATATGCTGTTTTGCTTTCCTTAGGTACATTAGGCACATACCATTTTTTACTGGTTAACCATTTACAAATACTCATGTCAGTGAAAGAATCCACTGCTGAAACTTGAATCTTCCCATCGCTATAAACCGTAATCGTATTTGCACTTTTAAACTCTCCGTATGCATATTCATATTCTTCTTGAATCAGATATTCTCCCACCTGTGCATATATATCCTGTTTATAATCCTGCTTCATCAGCATTGGATAATAAAACTTATAACAATTAATTACAAAAAGAATACATGTTATCAACATTAAGCCGCTTTTTATAAACTTATTATCACTCCCTATCAAAATAGATATCCCCATTGCTATAGCAAAATAAATTGCTACATAATATCTATTGGAAGAACCCATGGTTGAAAATGCCACTGCCATTGCGGTTAATGTCACTGATGCAAAGAAATTAAGAAAAATCCATTTTTCTACACCAATTTCTTTTCTTTTCATTCCCTTCACAACAATATCAATCACCAGATATACTACTACTGCTAAACATGCAATATAAACTATTTTTTCCACCCGGGAAATTCCTTCCCAAGAAAAAGCACTCAAAAAATTAGGTATAACATCTTCTATAACTTTTCGAGGAGCATTCCTAATATGTTTGGATATAGGCAATTTAACGCTTAGCGGAATTTTACCACCTAAATACCCTACCACATTGGTGACAATTACAAAACATCCGACAAAAATATCTTCTCGTTTTACTTTCTGCTTTGACCACCATAAATAGATATGTCTCACAAATTCCACTGCCAAAAGAGGACCTGTAATCATCAAAATTCCTCTCGACCCTTGTATGCCAATCACCAAATGTAATAACAAATTAATAACAATTTCTAATTTTCTAACTTTTACTTTTTTCAACATTTTCAAATATATAGCCAAAGTAAAAAAGTATAATCCTATATGAAAAGCATAGTGTCCTGCACGTACAAATATCAATTCAAGCATAACCCCATTATTTGGTAATATCATAACACTCAAAATCATAAGTAACTTTTGTGTCAATGTAAAAGAAAGCTCTTTGCCCAAATACCACAAACCTGCCAACACAAACATCCCTGCAACAATAACTGCAAGACCCATAGAAAGACATATATTCTTTGTCATTCCATAAAACAACGCTGCACAATTAGCCACGCTAATCAATCTGGCTTCCGTAGAAAAATACCATTCACTCGGAATCCATTCTTTGCTTTCCCATATCACCTTAGCCAGCAATCCCTCGGATGCTATATCTGCATTTAACCCTGCTTTATACTGCACTAAATTTACATACACAAAGACTATTCCTATAAAAAGAATCAATACCATTAGGACAATATTTATTATATTTTTCTGCTCCCATGTTCCTTTCTTTTTCATACTGCCCTCTTTTCTTTAATGTTTCATTTTTGACAACAGATAATTTTCCCACTTTTGATTTACTTTGTCAGGGTGAAGTTCTTCCGTAATTTTATAAGCATTTCTGCTATATTTTTCCCATAATGCTTCGTCGGTAAGTAACTTCCTCATAGCCTTTGCCATAGGCTCTGCTTCCCCTACCGGCACCAGAATCCCATTTTCTTTTCCTTCCATCAACATTCGTGGTCCTCCACAAGGACAGTCGGTACTGATACTTGGAATTCCCAGTGCCAATGCTTCCATTAAGGAATTCGGCATTCCTTCTGTATTGGAAGAGAGAACAAAAATCTTAGATTTCTCAATTCTGGTTTTCACATTACGGATAGGACCCGGCAAAAATATTTGGTTTTTATATGGAGTCTTTTGTGCGTACTCAATTAATTTATCGTGATCTTCACCACTTCCATACAGAATCAAATTCACTTCCGGGAAATCTCCTGCAATTTGACAAAAGGCATCTATAATTAATTTCTGATTTTTATTACTATCCAGTCTTCCTACCGTAACAATCTCATTTTTTCTGGGACCTTCATAGTAATCATCTATGAAAAGTGGGTTGATAGGATTTTCTAAAATAACCGCTTTTTTTTGAATCCATTTCGGGAAATAAGCCTTCGCATCGGGAGTTTGTAAAATAAGTCCATCTGCTTTTCCCATCAAAGTTTTGGCAAGGATTTGCTGCATCTTATCATAATATTCTGCATTGGGTTCTCCACGGACAGAAGTTACTACCGGAATCTTAAGTCCCCAAGCCGTAAGAATGGCCATAAAATTATTTTTGCCTATAAAAGAAACAAGCACATCCGGTCTTTCATTTTTCCATATATTTCTCAATTTCCGAAAACGTCGTATAAAATTGATTACTCTGTTAGTAGTAGTTTCTTCTTCTGTAATATCCGAAAAAATTCTTCTTGCGCCTTCCGGCAAATCATATTCCGGCTGGCAAACCATAGTGGTAACAATCACCACGTGATGTCCTTTTTTCAGAAGTGATTCTGTCAAATTCAAAATCACTCTTTGAGCTCCGCCTTTACTTAAACTACTCACATAAAATACAAACTTTTTTGATTTCATATCTTTTTCGCCTTTTGTTCTTCTTTGTAAAGCTCTTTTCAACAATTGTTTTGCTCTTTCATAACTTTCAAAATATATTGCTGCCACTGCAAAAATACTTTTTCCATTGTTGCCTCTTTTAATCTTTCTTTGGCATTTCTTCCCATCTCTTCTGCCTTGTCAGGATTTTGAATATAAAATTCCATTGCCCTAGCCAAAGCATCTGCATCTTTTACCGGTACCAACTGACCGTTAACTTTCGGTGTAATCCAATAGCGACTACCTCCACAAGGACAATCTGTACTGATAACCGGCAACCCCATAGCCATAGCCTCCATTAAGGCATTGGGCATTCCTTCGTAGTTAGAAGGAAGAACAAACATAGCTGCATCCGCCATTTCCTGTTCCAGATTATTACTTCTTCCCATAAAATGAACACCAGCTTTGATCTTCTTTTTATCTTCCCGTTTTAAATATTCTAATAATTCTTCTTTACGGTTATCTTCAAAGTTATCCCCATATAGGCACAATTGATATTCCGGATATTTTTCCAAAACCTTTTCAAATGCTTGTACCAAAAGCATTGGGTTTTTTTGTTCCACCAGCCGTCCTACAAATACGATTTTTTTAGTTGTAGCTTTCCTTTCCGCCTTCAGATATTTTTCATCCACCGGATTACAGATAATCGTAGATTTTTTTTGCAGCACCTGATCGAAAAATTCCTTGGCTTCATCGGTTTGAAATACACAACCGTCTGCCCTGTTTAATACAAACTTATTCATAAAAGCTTTGGCTTTGCCGGTATAAAAAATCTTAGGGTCATTTCGCACAGAAACAATCACCGGAATTTTTGTTCCCATTGCAGCCTGTACCGCACGATAATTTGCTTTTACACAAAAAGAAAGGATGACATCCGGTTTTTCTGCCAAAATTACTTGACGCAGATTGTCTTTACGACATTTCACCTTTGACAATCTTCCTTTTTTTTCCTGTTCAGGGGTTAAACCTGCATGAACTCTTCGCACCCGCTTGTCTACTTCATATTCCATTTCTTCGGTCCATTCCGTAGCCACAACCACATCCACATTCTCCTGTACAAAACGGGATGCCAAAAGGCTTGCAACACGTTCGGCTCCCCCTTTTCCCAAACTGTTAATATGAATCATGATTTTTTGCAGTTGTTTATTCATGCTTTCTTCCCCTTTATTTATGATAATAACTATACCACTGCTGGAACACATAAAATGACCAGCATATTTTCGAATAGTTGGCCCCTGTAGCAGGACCTCCATCTCCATTTTTTAAATACCAGCGAACCATATCCGAAACATATTCAGCATCAAAAATCCCCTGTCGTAGCAAGAAATCCTTATCACTGTATGCAAGGAGCTGTTCCTTTAAAGGTCCTCGCATCCATTTATCCAAAGGAACTCCGAAACCGACTTTTTTCCTGTCTAACAGTTCTTTTGGTATATAATCATAGGCAATGTCTTTTAAAATTCTTTTCTTAATTCCCTTTTCGTACTTAAAGGAATGAGGAAGGCGGTAAGAATACTCCATAACATCTTTATCTAAAATGGGGCATCTTGCCTCCAAAGAATATTTCATGGTAGCTCTGTCCACTTTACACAAAATGTCTGCCGGAAGATAAGTATCCATATCCAACAACATTCTTTTTATCTGCCAGTCTTTTACTGCATAATTACTTTCCTGTTCATAATGGCAGCTGATTCCCTGACCTAACACCATCTTATTTGCAGTTTCAATATAACTGCTTGCACCAAACTGGGTTTTACTCTCTTTATTTCTGTTGCCGGCTATCACTCTTACCTTAAAGGGAAGCTTTTCAAACATCTGCGCCTGTTTGAATCCCGGTAGCTGACAAAGCCCGTACACCATTCCTCCAAGTCCATCCAATAACTGTGCCTGCTTTACATTATCGTATATATTATATCCGCAATAAAACTCATCTCCGCCATCTCCGGACAAAGCAACGGTTACTTTTTCTTTCGCCAATTTTGCAACCAGCATAGACGGAATCTGGGAACTGTCTGCAAAAGGTTCATCGTAAAATTCAGGAATACTTTCCACCAATTCAAACATTTCTTTTTCGGAAATATAAGTTTCTGTATGATTCGTTCCTAAATATTTCGCCACTTCTTTGGCATATTTTGCTTCATTATATTTTTCTTCATTAAATCCTATACAAAAGGTTTTTACCGGTTCTTTAGATTGCTCCTGTGCTATGGCTGTAATTAAAGAAGAATCGTATCCTCCGCTTAAAAATGCCCCTAAAGGTACGTCAGAAATCATACGGTCTGCCACCGCTTTTCTTAATAGATTCTTTAATTCTTCCTTTGCCTGGCCATAATCCGTCACCGGCTTGGCACTCATCTTTTCATAGGTTTGGGCTACATCCCAATATTTCCAAATCTCAATATTTCCATTTTTATAAGACAAAACAGAACCGGGATTTAATTTATACACATTTTCATAAACTGTATCCGGCCCGTTAATACACTGTTGAAACAAGAAACGTGGCAAAATCTCACTCCGGATTTTTCCCACAAATCCCGGTGTTTCCATAATCGGTTTCAATTCAGAGGCAAATACCAGATTATCCTCATCCTGCCAATAATACAGCGGTTTTTTTCCCATTCTGTCTCGTACCAGATACAGCGTGTTTATTTCTCTGTCATAAAGGGCAATGGCAAACATACCATTAAACCGGTCAATACAGGAAATTCCCCACTTTAAATAGGCAGCAATAATAACCTCGGTATCACAGTGAGAACGGAAAGGATACTCCTTCAATTCTTCTCTTAATTCCAGGAAATTATAGATTTCACCATTAAACACCAAAGTCACCCGGTTATCCGAAGAACTCATGGGTTGATGTCCTAAAGGGGACAAATCCTGAATAGAAAGACGCCTCTGTGCCATTCCTAAAATTCTGTCAGCACCTACAGGATAAATTTCTTCGCCGGAATCATCCGGTCCCCTGTGATACATTCTGTCATTCATTTTTCTTAACTGCTCTAGTTTATAGTCCCTCTTTGTTATAAAACCACAGATTCCACACATTTTATCTTCCTTTTAACTTTCCATCATAGTCTGAAATTGCTTAGTATAGCCTTCATAACCAAAAAACGCACTTCTTTCTTGTGCTTTTTCCACATATTTATGATACAATTCTTGATTTTCCAGTAACCGGCAAATCGCTTCTGCCAAAATTTCTTCTTCCGGTTCCCTAACTCCGGGCTCTAAATTTTTATCCGGAGACATATTAGGAATTAACATTCCGTATTCGCCATAATTTATGCCGTTTTGGGTTTCCTCCGCTTTTTGCAAAATTTCTGCCGGCCCCGTAAGACAATCGGTCGCTATCACAGGAAGAGACAAGGTCATAGCCTCTACCAACGCATTGGGAAATCCCTCATTGTAAGAAGTTAAAACATAAACCTGCCCAAAGGCAAGATAAGGAAACGGATTCTTCTTTAGACCTGCAAAATATATCTTATCTTCTATAGACAGTTTTTTTGCAAGTTCTCTATATTCCTTAAACTCCCCATCTCCAATAATCATAAGTCTTACCTGCTTATATTTCTCTTCTACAAGGGAAAAACTTTTCATCAGATGCCAAAATCCTTTTATATCATCTTCCCGTCCCATAGAAACCAAAGTAAATACTTCTTCCTTTTTCCACGGAATATCAGTCACTTTTTCCTTTGCCTGTGTCATAATCCATTCCCGGTCATAAGGATTGTACAGAGTTTCCACCGATTCACAATGAAATTTTTGCCTTAATTCTTCTTCTATTACCTTAGAACAACTAATAATTTTATCAGATCTTTTTACAAATAATTGTAAATTTCTGTTATTGGAAGGATGCATATCCATATAGCTACGGATTCCGCACCAGCTTTCTCCCTGAATTTTTGATAAAACATTTACCAAATTTGCCGTAGGTCCAAAACTATAAGTGACATCTACTCCTAATTGCTTTTTCCAAAAAGAAACCTTTCTGCATCTGTTCAAAACCTGCAAAACCTTTCCAAGTTTTCCTTTTCTTGCTCCCATATTTAAATGAAGCACTGAAATTCCTTTCACATCATACACTGCATCTTCCAAATTAAAAACGCAAAGAAATATCTGATAATAAGGCAACAACATTCTCGCCGTTAAAGCGCAAACCCGTTCCAGTCCTCCCTGACGAAGGGAAGGCACCATAAGCATCAGCTTTTTCTTTTTAGAAGTTTTATAAAAGGCAGCCATATTTTCCGCCTGAGAGTTAACATCAAATCCGGCTTTTTTTATCATATCAAAGGTATTTTCCCTAACATATTCCTTCGTTTGTAAAACATACTCTCCCCATGCTTTTGCAATTTTTTCCAGCGAAAAAAATCGTACCAAATCACTAAAACCAACTTCGTTTGTAATGGTATCCGATATCAGACACTTTAACCCTGCTGCCTGTGCCTCTACCACGGTTCCCGGCAAACCCTCAAAAAGTGAGGGAAAGACAAAATAGTCCATTGCCTGCAGATATTCATGAACATTTTTCCGGTTTCCCTGAAATAAAACCCTATCCTGCAGCCCTTTTTCTAAGGCCAATTTTTCTATCTGCTCTCTGCCTTTGCCATCTCCTAACAACAGAAGAACTGCATCCTCGCCCATAGCCACAATTTCTTCAAAAATATCCAACAGGAAAGTATGATTTTTCATAAAATCAAAACGTCCCACATGACCAATAACGAATTTATTCTCTACTCCAAGTTCCTGTCTCATTCTGTTTCTTACATCAGCATCAAAAGTGCATTTTGACGCATCAATGGCATTGGGTAGAATCTGTACTCTTCCTTCTTTTTGTGCTTTTTCTCCAAACACCGCCTGACCGGCTAATGCAGAGCAGGTAAAGCAATAATCTGTTTTTTCCTTGAGATTTCTTCGTAAATATTTTGTCACTTGACCTTTGATTCCTTTATCCGTTCCTGCACTTCTTGCATGAGCAATGGTCATAGGTACTCCATATTTTTTAGCTATCGGAAGATAAATTCCTGCAGTACTGGTCATGTGTCCATGAACACAGGCAAATTCTCTATGCTCCCTAAAAAAATTTTTCACTGCTTTTTTATAAGACATGTAATTATATCCTTTAAATCTGGGCAGTCTGTAGACTTTTCCACCTAAGGACTTTACTTCTTCTTCAAAATACTGTGGCTCTTTCGCATGAATCAAAAAATCAAATTGAATTTCCTGCCGGTTTATTTTTCGGTACAAATCCATAATGCGACTTTCTGCACCGCCTAAATTTAAGGAACCCAAAACCTGTAACACACGAATTGGTTCATCTATTTTCATTTACTTAAATCCTCTCTATACCAGTCAATGGCTAAAGCAATTCCTTTTGCAAAATCATAATCCGGATCATAACCTAACAGATTTCTTGCTTTGCTGATATCTGCATTGGAATGCTTAATATCTCCTTTTCTGTCCGGTCCGAAGTTAGGTTCAATTTTCTTACCTAACGCTTCACAAAGTGTATAATAAATATCAATTAGATATTCTCTTCCGCCGTAAGCAATGTTAAACGCCTGTCCAGCTGCCTCTGATGGTGCCAGACATGCTTTTAAGTTTGCTTCTATTACATTATCGATATAAGTAAAGTCTCTGGACTGTTTGCCATCACCATTGATAGTTGGCACTTCATCGTTAATCAACATTTTGATGAATTTAGGAATAACCGCTGCATACACTCCATCCGGATCCTGATGTCTTCCGAACACGTTAAAATAACGCATACCATAAGTATCTAAGCCATATAATTTGGTATAAAGCTTGCCATATTCTTCATCCACACGTTTCGTAAGGGCATATGGAGAAAGGAGATTTCCTTCCTGGCCTTCTACCTTAGGAAGCACCGGATGATCCCCATATACGGAAGAGCTGGAAGCATAAACGAACTTTTTCACTCCCTGCTGTCTTGCAGCTTCCATCATATTTAAAGTTCCGCGGATATTAACCTCTTCATAAAACAACGGCATTTCAATACTTCTCGGAACACTTCCCCAAGCTGCCTGATTTAATACAAAATCCACTCCTTCACAAGCCTTCATACAAGTATCTAAATCTCTGATATCACCATGAATAAAGGTATAATTTTCCCTATCACTTAATCTGTCTACATTTTTTTGCTTACCGGTAGATAAGTTGTCCAAACATCTCACCTGATATCCCATATCGGTAATAGCTTCACAAAGGTTAGAACCGATAAATCCTGCTCCACCGGTTACTAAAAATACACTGTCTTTTGGAAAAACTAAATCTTTGTATCCCATACTGTTATCCTCTTTTCTTTCACTAAAGTCCTTCTTTTATTTGCACGTCGTTATTTATATACGTATGACAATTCCATTAAATCATAATAGTTATAATCTTTTATATCATATCATAAAACAAAGCCTGTTGCAAAAATTTTTGCAACAGGCTTTATAAAGCTCTCTTTATTCAGGCCAACTATGCACATTAATCCACGCAAGCTCATAACGTTCTGACATTTCATATAAAAACACATCCGGTGCTTCTTCTTCAATGGAACTTTTGGTTACGGTATATCTGCTGATGCTGTACATCTCTCCAAAAGTTTTTGCCAAATACGGAGTCATAGATTCTCCAAAGGAATCTCTGGCAAAATATAATTTTCTCGGCTCTCCTGCTTCACAGTAAGTTCTCATGGAACCTTCAAATGCCTCTAAACTTACGGAAGCATCCCCTTCATAGGTTACCCCTTCTCCCGAATAACCTTCTAACCGGTAATTAGTATCTTGATTCAAATATCCGGTAAGCCCAAGCATATTAGCTAAATCATATCCATTCCAATGAAATATAGGCTCGTTTACCGCTTCATAGGTCATTTCTTCTATGGACGGCATTGGAATCCCTAACGTTTCCATTACAGGTTTTACGCCAAAATAACCTCCCATATAATTCCAATGACTGTCTAATTTAAAATAGAACTGCAGATTGGGATACTGTTCCTTTGCCAGCATCAATTCTTCTTTGGGGTATATAATCGTAATATCCGAATTTTCCCTTACATACTCTATAGCCTGTTCCGTCCTGGAAATTTCATTAGCCACCTTTACCCCCTGAGGCATATACTCCCCATAAATGGTGTTTTTATTAGGTGCTACATAAACGATAAATTCGATACCTTTTTCGTCCATGTATTTTTGAGTTTCCAAAAGGTTTATTAATATTTCATCAAGTTCTTCCTGAGTATATAACCTTTCTTTTTCGTAATCTGCCAGCGTATCTCTAAAAAACAGCCATCCGTCTTCTCCCAGAATTACATCCTCATTGGTAGATCTGTTAAAAATAAAATAATCCATTTTACTGTTAATAGAAATTAATGGTGTTCTAAACTTATAATTATCATTAAAATATTTTTCATAATTTGCAAAATATTTCGGATAAGTAAAAAGAGAAAATACCGGTTTAGAAGCCATAACGCGGTTTTCAATATTAAGAACCGCTTCCTGATCATCTACATTTTGTATATCTACATATAATCCGAACAAAAACCACCAGACAAACTGCATGCAAATTGCCGCCACAAAGACGGCAATCATAATCATTTGTCCCCATTTTTTATTTTTCAACATTATAATACCTCTTAAAATTGGAAATAAATAAATGGATTGTAGGTATTACTTACAATCGCAGCAATACTCAAAAATAAAATAAAGGTACAATAAATTGCTTCCGGCACGGAATTTTTCCATTTGCTCCCTATTTTTTTCGGCAACATTTTCAACAATCCCATTCCAAGAATAGCACAAATGCCAATAAATATTGTCTTATTATCCATATAATACCATGGAGTGATACCAACAGTATATTTCCAAGGCATAATCATTCTCTTTAACAACTCAACTGCTAAAAAAATGTCTTCTGACCTAAAAAGTACCCAACCGAAATTCACCACAATAAAACAATACAATCCTGCCAGAAGATTATTTTTCTTCAGTAGTTTACTGAAACCTAATTTCTCTACAATAGAGAAAAATCCGTGATAAACTCCCCATAGAATATAGGAATAAGCCGCTCCATGCCAAATTCCGGTTAATAAAAATACAATTCCTAAGTTTACATAAGTTCTAACTTCTCCCTTACGGTTTCCTCCTAACGGTATATACACATATTCTCTAAACCAGGAACCAAGGGAAATATGCCATCTTCTCCAAAATTCCGCTATGGATTTGGACAAATAGGGATAATTAAAATTTTCCAAAATGGTAAAACCAAACATCTTTCCCATTCCAATAGCCATATCGGAATAACCGGAGAAATCATAATAAATTTGAAAAGTATAAGCCAAAGCCGCAATCCAAGCTGCCCTGCCATCAATCCTTGAGATATCATAAGAATAGATAGTATCTACACAAAGTCCCAAAACATTAGATATAAGTACCTTTTTACCAAGACCATAGACAAACCTTTTAAATCCCAAAGATACACTGTCAAAGGTAATCTGACGATTTTCCAACTGTTGATTAATTTCCTTATATTTCACAATAGGCCCAGCAATTAACTGTGGGAAAAAGGAAATATACAAGGCCATATTCATTAACTTTGGAGATTCTTCCACATCTCCTCTGTATAAATCAATCATATAAGAAATTGCCTGGAAGGTGAAAAAAGAAATCCCTATAGGCAATCGGATTTCCGGATCTGCTATCGCTTCACTTCCTAAAATGGAGTTAATAATAGAAACCAAAAATCCAAAATATTTATAATATCCGATA
>JAFZGJ010000124.1 GCA_017555455.1 Lachnospiraceae bacterium | reverse complement strand
AAGAGAGTCCCTAACATTAGGGACTCTCTTTAATAAATAAATAACTAACTAATTATTTCTTCAATGTAACAACTACACGACGGAATGGTTCATCACCTTCAGAATGAGTAGTAACAAACTTGTCATTCTGTAATGCACTATGAATAATTCTTCTTTCATATGGATTCATAGGTTCTAAAGCTACACTTCTTTTTGTTCTCTTAACTTTATAAGAAATATTTTTTGCAAGATTTTCAAGAGTATCTTTTCTTCTCTGTCTGTAATTTTCTGTATCAACTTTTACTCTGATATAGTTATCAGTTTCTTTGTTAGCAACTAAAGATACAAGATATTGAAGAGAATCTAATGTAGCTCCTCTTTTACCAATGAGTACTCCCATTTCATCTCCACTTAAATCAATATCCATAGTAGCATTTTCTTCATCATATTTAATATTAATTACAACAGTTAAATTCATTGCTTCAAAAACTTTATTTAAAAATTCTTTTACAGTTTCATCCACAGAAGATTTAACTCTTGCTTTAATAACAGCAGGTTTAGCATTAAAACCTAAAAATCCGGTAGAACCTTCAGTTACTACTTCATATTCTAATTTATCACTTGTAACTACAAATTTCTGACAAGCTTCTGTAATACAATCATTTACGGTTTTTGCGGAAAATTCCATAAATTCCATGATTATTTCCCCCTTATTTATTATTTCTTTCGTTATAATCTTTTACCATATTAGCTTTTGCAGCAATACTACCCGGTTTTGCTTTACTATTTCTCTCCATAGCAGCTTTATATGCAGCATCTTTTTCGGCCTGATTTTTATAACGATCTACATTTTTTGTATTTTGATTAGCATATTCTGCTAATTTAGCATATTGTTCTTTTTTCTTTTCTAATTTACCTTTATTTTTTTCAAGGTTCTTAGCAATCATGGAATCTAAATCCATTTTATCAATATGTTTATTAATAACAACCTGCTGGATACTTCTTACAACAGAACCAGCAATCCAGTAAATACCCATACCTGCCGGTAATGTTAAACAGAAGAAAGCTGACATTAAAGGCATAGTTGTATTCATCATCTTCATAGACTGAGCCATAGAATCTGTAGCTTCATTTCCGCCGGAATTAGAAGATGGTTGAGGCATTAATTTTGTATTAATCCACTGTGTTAAAGCAGAAAGAACAGGAATTGCAATAGCACCAATAATTAATGCATAAGTACCTGTTTTAAATGCTTCTCCTATAATATAAGAAGGAGAGTTTGCAATGTTTAAACCTAAGAAAGAGTTATAAACATCCAAATGTTCCAAAGTAGCTGTAACATCAGAAGCTAACTCAGGATATTTTTCAGAAATACTTAACCACTCACTGGTTGAAGCTTTATTTAAACAATCAATAAAAGTATTCTGAACATATTCTACATTACCACTGGCAAACAATTCATTTTTAAATTGTTTAGAATACATATTAGAGTTTTTAAAAGACTGAATAAATTCAGCACTTCCTTCCTGAGCCATTAATTTATTAACTAATGGGAAGAAAGCATCTTTAATTTTTGTTACATATGCAGGCATTGCATAAATAACACGATATAATGCAAATAAAATAGGCATTTGAATTAATAACTGAACACAACTACCTGTAGGAGATACACCATATTTTGCATATACAGCCTGTGTTTCTTCATTCATTGCCATAACAGAATTATTATCTTTTTTATCTTTATATTTTTTTTGAATTGCCTGAAGTTCCGGCTGCATTTTTGCATTTAATTTAGAGAACTTCTGCTGTTTTACAGTTAAAGGGCTCATTAAAAGATTGATAATAATAGTAAATAAGATAATAGCAAGACCAATATTTGGAATTCCTACTTTATCAAGTACAAAAAAGATTCCTTCCATTAAATAACCCAATATTTTTGCAATAGGGCCTAAAATCATTCCGGAATCCTGTGTTAATAAAACACCTAACACTTATGTTTCCTCCTTGCTTTCCTATTTAAGGAACAGGATCGTATCCTCCCTTTGAAAAAGGATTACATCTTAATATTCTATATATAGCAAGAATAGAACCTTTCAAAGCACCATGCTTTTCAATAGCTTCTAAACCATACTCAGAACAAGTTGGATAATAAGGACATTTCGTTCCTTTCATAGGAGATATAAATTTTCTATAGAATTTAATTAAAGCAATCAATATTTTCTTCATATTAATTCTAACCAGCTTCCTTTTTTTAAAAACAGTTTCTACTTATTATAATAGGTAAATTTAATTCCCATTTAAAAGAAAAATATTTTTAAAATTTGATGAAGCTTCCCAAGATGTAATAAGGCACTTTCAATTTCAGAGTAACCTACTCCTAAAGTGCTTTTTCTTGCAACGACTACTATATCTAAACTACTATTAAATATATTTTCATGTAGTCGATAACTTTCTCGGATTAGTCTGGTAACTCTATGTCTTACCACACTATTTCCTACTTTTTTACTAACAGAAATTCCAAGTCTGTTTTTACCCAGGTCATTTTCTAACACGTACATTACTAAATATTTATTGGCATATGATTTGCCATGTGTATAAACATTCTTAAAATCACTGTTTTTCTTTAAGCTTTCCGAAAAATTCATTAAAAAACCTCATTTCCTCTTAATGCAGAGAAAAAAAGGCCACATAAATGCGGCCTAAGCTTACGCTGATAATACTTTTCTTCCTTTTGCACGTCTAGCTGCTAAAACTTTTCTTCCGCCTGGAGTACTCATTCTAGCTCTGAATCCGTGAACTTTAGATCTCTGTCTCTTTTTTGGTTGGAATGTCATTTTCATGAAAGATACACCTCCTCTTCACTACCTAATATCTATTATATAAGGTAAACTATTTTTTCTGTTACATCTGAACACATAAGTTCAAATATCATGTTAGAAAATACCATTGCAATTATATAAGAATAATTCTATTACGTCAAGTAAATAAATTTAAAAAATTTCTTTATTTTTCAAGGAAAATAGAGGTTTTTTTTAATAAAAAATTTAAAAACTACATCTAGTAATTTATGCTCAAATTAATATCTATATCTAGTAATTTATAAAATTATAAAAAATATTTTTATAAATAATATATTTACATAACATTATCCACAAATTGTTTAAAACTTGTGGATAACTACGAATTAACCGGTGTAAAATATTTTTTTTATATTTAAAAATGCTTTATTTTCAATATTTATTAATGTTGAATACTTTTATCCACTTTATCCACAAATTATATTTAAATTCACATAATATATTATTTTACTATGTGGATAGTTAACATAAATTATTATAAAAATGATTTGATATTTATATTTTTATAAGGTATTATAAAGTAGTATAGGATTGCCAGATTATCGGATTTTTTTATAAAGGATAAATATATATCATCTATTCTTTATTATTATAAGTAAGAAATGGAGACTAAAATGGATTTTATTAAAGAAAGCTGGGAACTAATTAAAGAAACTTTAAAAAAGGAATATTCTTTATCTGAAATTTCTTATAGTACCTGGGTAGCACCTTTGAAATGCTATGAAGTAAAAGATGATGTTGTTGTAATTCTGATTCCGTCAGATCAGGCTCATGCTTTAAACTATATTAGTAATAAATATAAAAGTTATTTTCAGGTAACTATTTCTGAAATGATGGATTATACTTATGACATTTCTTTCATTTTAGAAAAAGATACTATTAATAAAGAAGAAACTAATCAAACATCTTCTTTAAAATGTAATCCTGTATATAACATTAATTATGAAAATGCAAATTTAAATCCAAAATATAAATTTGATACATTTGTAGTAGGAAGCAACAACAAGTTTGCCCACTCTGCTTCTCTTGCTGTTGCGGAATCTCCGGGAGAAGCATATAATCCTCTCTATTTATATGGAGGAGCCGGACTTGGTAAAACTCACTTAATGCATTCTATAGGCCATTTTGTTTTAGAACAGAATCCTAATACCAAAGTTTTATATGTAACCAGTGAAGCATTTACCAATGAAGTAATTGAATCTATCCGTAGCGGTAATGCTGCAGCTATGACAAAACTTCGTGAAAAATACAGAACCGTAGATGTTTTAATGGTCGATGACGTTCAGTTTATTATAGGAAAAGAAAGTACTCAGGAAGAATTTTTCCATACCTTTAATGTACTTCATTCTGCAGGAAAGCAGATTATCCTTTCCTCTGATAAACCTCCAAAAGAAATGGAAACTTTAGATGAACGTTTCCGTTCCCGTTTTGAATGGGGATTAATTGCAGATATCCAAGCACCTGACTATGAAACCAGAATGGCAATTTTAAGAAAAAATGCTGAAAGCTATGATAAAAAAATTGATGATCACATTTTTCAATATATTGCTACCAATATTAAATCTAATATTCGTGAATTAGAAGGAGCTTTTAATAGAATTATTGCTAAATCTAAAATTATGAATACAACAGAAATAACCTTAGAATTAGCGGAAGATGCTTTAAAGGATATTATTCATCCTGACCAACCGAAAGAAATTACTCCTACTCTTATTATTGATATGGTTGCAGAACATTTTGGAGTTTCTTCAGATGATATTACTTCCAAAAAAAGAAATTCCGAATTTGTACTTCCAAGACAGGTAACTATGTATTTATGCAGACATATTTTAGATATTTCTTTAGCTAATGTAGGAAAGGTACTTGGTAAAAAAGACCATACCACAGTAATTCACGGAATAGAAAAAATAGAAAAAGAATTATTAAGTAATGAAGATTTAAAAAATAAAATAGAAATTATAAAGAAAAAAATTAATGCCTAATTAAAAATATCCACTTTAATATGTGGATATAGATGTGAAATCTATGTGGAAGGAATGTTAATAATAAAAAATCATTTTATAAACTAACATTTTAAAAATTTATAAATGTGAATAAAAGACAAGTTATAATTTTTTATCCCAAAGGTTTTTAAGGACTTATCCATTCCAATTTTCCCTTGAAAATAGTATAATTAATAAGGTTATCCACATATTAACATCTATTAATAATAATATTACTTAAAATTATATAAATATATTACAAAGAAACCGCTTTTGATTTTTGTAGTGGAATAGGAAGGAGTTATCAACAAATGAAATTTATATGTTCAAAATCTAATCTTTTAACAGGTGTTCAGACTGTAGCTAAAGCAGTTCCAAGTAAAACTACTATGTCTATTTTAGAATGTATCTTGGTAGAAGCAGACAGTGGTAATATTGTATTAACTGCAAATGATATGGAACTTGGTATAGAAACTGTAATAGAAGGTGATGTTTTAGTAAGCGGTAAAATTGCTTTAGATGCAAAAATTTTCTTAGAAATTGTAAGAAAACTTCCTGATAATGACATTACAATTGAAACAGATGATAATAATAAAACTACCATTACTTGTGAAAAAGCTAAATTTAATATTATAGGAAAATCAGGAGATGATTTTTCTTGTCTTCCAACAGTTGAAAAGAAAGAACCTTTGGTAATTAGTCAGTATACTTTAAAAGAATCTGTAAGACAGACTATTTTTTCCATTTCTGATAATGACAATAATAAATTAATGACAGGTGAGTTATTTGAAATAAATAAAGATGAATTAAAAGTAGTTTCTTTGGATGGTCATAGAATTTCCATTAGAAAGATTAAACTTAAAAATTCTTATCCATTTAAAAAAGTTGTTGTTCCGGGAAAAACTTTAAATGAAATAAGTAAGATTTTATCCGGTGATATGGAAAAAGATGTTTATATCTATTTTAGTGAAAAACATATTATTTTTGAATTTGATAATACTACCGTTGTTTCAAGATTAATAGAAGGTGAATATTTCAAGATTGATCAGATGCTTTCCAATGATTACGAAACAAAAGTAAGAATTAATAAAAAAGAATTATTGAGCTGTATTGACAGAGCTACTCTTCTTGTAAAAGAAGGAGATAAAAAACCTATTATTATAAATATTATAGACGGTAGTATGGAATTAAAAATAAATTCTGCTGTTGGTAGTATGAATGAAGAAATTGATATTGCAAAACAGGGAAAAGATTTAATGATTGGATTTAATCCTAAATTCTTAATTGATGCTCTTCGTGTTATTGAAGATGAAGAAATTGATATGTATTTAGTAAATCCAAAGGCTCCTTGTTTTATAAGAGATGAAGAAGGTAAGTATATTTATTTGATTTTACCGGTTAACTTTACAACAGTTAGTTAGAATAAGGTGGAAAAACATGGAAATAATTAAATTAAGGGATGACTACATAAAATTAGGACAGGCTATTAAAGCTGCTAATTTAGTAGGATCCGGAGTAGAAGCAAAATTTGTAATTCAGGATGGACTTGTGAAAGTAAACGGCCAGGTAGAAATGCAAAGAGGTAAAAAATTAGTAGATGGCGATATCGTAGAATTTGAAGGATATACTATCAAAATTGAAAAATAATAAATGCGAAGTATATTACTTTTAAGAGTAATGATAGAGGTTAAGTATGATAATTAAATCATTGGAACTTTCTAATTTTCGTAATTACAATTCTTTGAATATGGAATTTGATAGTGGAACTAATATTTTATATGGGGATAATGCCCAGGGAAAAACTAATATCCTGGAAGCTATCTTTGTATCTGCCACTACCAAGTCACATAAAAGCAGTAAAGATAAAGATATTGTTAATTTTAAAGAAGAAGAAGCACATATCAGAACTTATTTAGAAAAAGAAGGAATTGAAACCCGTGTGGATATGCACCTTCGTAAAAATAAATCTAAAGGTATTGCTATCGATGGTGTAAAATTAAAAAAGGCAGCTGAACTTCTTGGAATTTTAAATGTAATTTTCTTTTCTCCGGAGGATTTAAGTATTATAAAAAGTGGTCCTTCTGAAAGAAGAAGATTCATAGATATGGAATTATGTCAACTAGATAATTTTTATCTTTATAATTTAAATCATTATAATAAGATTGTAAATCAAAGAAATAAATTGTTAAAAGATTTATATATGAATCCATCTTTAAGGGAAACCTTAAATATATGGGATATGCAGTTGGTTTCTTTTGGTAGTAAAATTATTGAAAGAAGAATTAAATTTATAGATCAATTAAATGAGATTATATGTGATATACATAAAAATCTTTCCGGTGGAAAAGAACATTTAAAAATTGTTTATGAACCGGAAGTAACTATTGCAGAATATGAAAGTAAGTTATTTTGCAATCAAGAAAGAGATATTAAATTAAAAATGACTACAGTTGGTCCTCATAGAGATGATTTTTCTTTTATGGTAACAAAGTTGGATGAAGAAGGAAATTCATTGGAAGAACCTATCGATATTCGTAAATTTGGTTCCCAGGGACAACAAAGAACTGCTGCTCTTTCTTTAAAATTATCTGAAATAGAGTTAGTAAAAAAAATAACAAAAGATACTCCTGTTCTTTTGTTAGATGATGTTTTATCAGAATTAGACAGTAACAGACAAAATTATTTATTAAATAGTATAGGTGATATTCAAACAATTATAACCTGTACAGGTTTGGATGAATTTATAAATAACAGATTTAAAATAAATCGTGTTTATAAAGTTACCAATGGAAGTGTAGAACTTAAGTCATAGTTTTTTAGATTAAGAAAGGTTTGGTTTAGTAGATGAGTGCTGAATACGGAGCAGATCAAATTCAGATATTAGAAGGTCTTGAAGCAGTTAGAAAAAGACCGGGTATGTACATTGGAAGTACATCCTCAAGAGGTCTTCATCATTTGGTATATGAAATTGTAGATAATGCCGTAGACGAAGCTTTAGCCGGTTTTTGTGATACTATTGACGTTACAATTAATGAAGATAATTCTATCACTGTTATAGATAATGGTCGTGGCATTCCTGTAGGAATTAATCAAAAAGCAGGTATTCCTGCAGTTGAAGTTGTTTTTACCATTCTTCATGCAGGCGGAAAATTTGGTGGTGGAGGATATAAGGTATCAGGTGGTCTTCATGGTGTAGGTGCATCTGTAGTTAATGCTCTCTCTGATTGGTTGGAAGTTCAGATTTGTAAAGATGGTAAAGTATATAAACAACGTTATGAAAGAGGAAAAGTTTGTTATCCTCTGAAAGTTGTAGGTGAATGTGAAGCAGAAAAAACAGGAACCAGAGTTGATTTTAAACCGGATGCTACTATTTTCGAAGATGTTATTTATGATTTCGAAGTTTTAAAACAAAGACTTCGTGAAATGGCATTTCTTACGAAAGGTCTTCGTATTATTTTAAGAGACGACAGAGTTGTTGATGAAGAAGGTAATAAGAAGCAAAAAATGAGAGAATTCCACTATGAAGGTGGAATTAAAGAATTTGTTACTTACTTAAATAAAAGTAAAACAGGTCTTTATGAAAATATCCTTTATTTTGAAGGAACCAGAAATGATGTTTATGTAGAAGTAGCTTTCCAGCATAATGATTCTTATACAGAAAATGTATATAGTTTTGTAAATAATATTACTACACCGGAAGGTGGAACCCATTTAATGGGATTCCGTAATGCTTTAACAAAAACTTTTAATGATTATGCAAGAAGTAATAAATTATTAAAAGAAAGTGAAGCTAACCTTACAGGAGAAGATATCCGTGAAGGTTTAACTGCTATTATCAGTGTAAAAATTGGAGAACCTCAGTTTGAAGGTCAGACAAAACAGAAACTTGGTAATTCGGAAGCCAGAGGTGCTGTAGATGGTATTGTAAGTGAACAGCTTACTTATTTCTTAGAACAGAATCCGGCAGTTGCTAAGATTATTTTAGAAAAATCAATTTTAGCACAACGTGCCAGAGATGCAGCAAGAAAAGCAAGAGATTTAACCAGAAGAAAAACAGCTTTAGATAGTATGGCACTTCCCGGAAAATTAGCGGATTGTTCTGACAGAAATCCGGAAAATTGCGAAATCTACATTGTAGAAGGGGACTCCGCGGGAGGAAGTGCAAAAACAGCCAGAAGCCGTGCAACTCAAGCTATTTTACCTCTTCGTGGAAAGATTCTTAACGTAGAAAAAGCAAGACTTGATAAAATATATTCCAATGCAGAAATAAGAGCTATGATTACTGCTTTTGGCACCGGTATTCATGATGATTTTGATATTAGTAAATTAAGATATCATAAAATTATTATTATGACAGATGCGGACGTAGATGGTGCTCATATTGCTACTCTTCTACTTACTTTCCTGTATCGTTTTATGCCGGAGCTTATTAAACAGGGATATGTATATTTAGCACAGCCACCTTTATATAAATTGGAAAAAAATAAAAAAGTGTGGTACGCATATAGTGATGATGAATTAGACTCTATTTTAAGAGAAGTAGGCCGTGATCAGAATAATAAAATTCAACGTTATAAAGGTCTTGGTGAAATGGATGCAGATCAACTTTGGGAAACAACCATGGATCCGGAAAAGAGAGTTTTATTGAAAGTTTGTATGAATGAGGAATCTGAATCAGAAGTAGATTTAACATTCTCTACTCTTATGGGTGATAAAGTAGAACCAAGAAGAGAATTTATTGAAGAACACGCAAAATTTGTTAAAAACCTGGATATATAATTCAGTCCAGCAGAAAAAGTATAAAAATATCGTATAAATTTATTTATTAAGATATTTTTATCTTTTTCTATTGGGTTAATATAACCCATCGAAAAAATTTTAATTTTTGAGATGTGGGACTGAATTATTTATGAATTGTATGGAGAAAAAAGAATGGATGACAAAATTTTTGATAGTATCAAACAGGTTGACCTAAAAGAAACCATGGAAAATTCTTACATTGATTATGCCATGAGTGTTATTGCTTCCAGAGCATTACCTGATGTAAGAGATGGTTTAAAACCGGTTCAACGTAGAGTTTTATATTCTATGATTGAATTAAATAATGGTCCTGATAAACCACATAGAAAATGTGCCCGTATCGTTGGGGATACCATGGGTAAATATCACCCTCATGGTGACTCTTCTATTTATGGTGCATTAGTAAATATGGCTCAGGAATGGTCTACCAGATATCCATTGGTAGACGGTCATGGTAACTTTGGTTCCGTGGATGGTGACGGTGCCGCTGCTATGCGTTACACAGAAGCCAGACTTTCTAAAATTTCCATGGAAATGCTTGCTGATATCAATAAAGATACTGTAGATTTTACTCCTAACTTTGATGAAACAGAAAAAGAACCTGTAGTTTTACCATCCCGCTATCCTAATCTTTTGGTAAATGGTACTACCGGTATTGCAGTAGGTATGGCTACCAATATTCCGCCTCATAACTTACGTGAAGTAGTTTCTGCCGTAGTTAAAATTATTAATAACAGAGTAGATGAAGACAGAGAGACAGATATTGAAGAAATTTTACCATTAGTAAAAGCTCCCGATTTTCCAACCGGAGGTATTATTCTCGGAACCAGAGGAAGTGAAGAAGCTTACAGAACCGGCCGTGGAAAGGTAAAAATGCGTGCTGTAACTAATATTGAAACTTTGGCAAACGGAAAAAGCCAAATTATTGTTACAGAATTGCCTTATATGGTAAATAAAGCAAAATTAATTGAAAAAATTGCAGAATTACATAGAGATAAAAAAGTAGATGGTATTACTGCCCTTCGTGATGAATCCAGCCGTGAAGGAATGCGTGTGGTTATCGAACTTCGTCGTGATGTTAATGCAAATATTATTTTAAATCAGTTATATAAACATACCCAGTTACAGGATACTTTTGGGGTAATTATGTTAGCATTGGTTAATAATGAACCTAAAGTATTAAATCTTTTGGATATGTTGAAATATTACATTAAACATCAGGAAGATGTAGTTACCAGAAGAACAAAATATGATTTAAATAAAGCAGAAGAAAGAGATCATATTTTGCAAGGATTATTAATTGCACTGGATAATATTGATGAAGTAATTCAAATTATCAGAAGCAGTAAAACTACTGCTATTGCTAAAGAAAGATTAATGGAACGTTTTGGACTTACCGAAGTTCAGTCTCAGGCTATTGTAGATATGAGACTTCGTGCTTTAACAGGTTTGGAACGTGAAAAATTAGAAAATGAACACAAAGAATTGCAGATTAAAATTGCAGAATTAAAAGCAATTTTAGCTGATAATAAATTATTACTTGGTGTTATCAGAGATGAAATTTCTTTAATAGCAGAGAAATATGGTGATGACAGAAGAAGTAAAATTGGTTTTGATGAATTTGATATTACCATGGAAGATATGATTCCTAAGGAAAATTGTGTCATTGCCATGACAAGTTTAGGTTATATCAAAAGAATGACGGTAGATAACTTTAAATCCCAGAACCGCGGAGGTAAAGGAATTAAAGGAATGCAGACCATTGAAGATGATTACATTGAAGATTTATTAATGACAAGTAATCATGATAATATTATGTTCTTTACTAATTTCGGAAGAGTTTACAGATTAAAAGCTTATGAAATTCCGGAAGCTGGAAGAACTGCAAGAGGTACTGCTATTATTAATCTTTTACAATTGAATCCTGGTGAAAAAATATCTGCTATGATTCCATTTAAAGATTATGATGAACATAATAATCTTTTCATGGTAACTAAAAAAGGTATTATTAAGAAAACTTCAGTTATGGAATATGGAAATATCCGTAAAAATGGATTGATTGCAATTAACTTGAAAGAAGATGATGAGTTAATTGAAGTTAAAATTACCAATAAAGAATCAGAAATTTTCTTAGTAACAAAACAAGGTATGTGTATCCGTTTCAAGGAAACTGATGCAAGAAATACCGGAAGAATGTCTATGGGTGTTATTGGTATGAATCTTAATGATGGTGATGAAATCATTGGTATGCAGCTTAATACTCAAGGTGATTCTTTATTGATTGTTTCTGAGCATGGTTTAGGTAAGAGAACTTATATTGATGAATTTACTATTCAGAAACGTGGTGGTAAAGGTGTTAAATGTTATAAGATTACCGAAAAGACAGGTGAAGTTATTGGTGTCAAGGCAGTAAATGATGATCATGAAATTATGATGATTACTACAGAAGGAATCATTATTCAGCTTCGTATGGAAGATATTTCTACTCTTGGAAGAATTACATCCGGTGTAAAAATGATGAACGTAGAAAAAGATGTAAAGGTTGCAAAAATTGCAAAAGTAAGAGAAAAGGTTTCAGATGGAACTACAGAATATGAAGATATTGATGAAGCTGTAGAAAATATGGATGATTTAAATGATATGTAGTTAATTGAAAGGCTGTTAAAAATTATTATCACAGTTTTATGTATCTCTTGTTCGCTTGCTGTTCGTTACATTGTTTGCGATTATCGTACAAAAACTGTAAACAGTTTTGTTCGCTATTCACAAACAATGTCTCACAGATGCGTACAATCTGGATACATAAAAACTGTTTATAATAATTTTTAAACAGCCTATTTAATTTATGTAAAAATATTATTTTAATAAACTAATGTGATTATAAAATAAAATGAGGAATAACATGAATTGGACAAAATTATTATGTACAGAAAGAATACGGAGTTATCAAAAAAGTACAATTTCAAGAGATTTAAGAACAGAATTTGAAAAGGATTACCATCGGATTATAGGTAGTGCTTCTTTCAGGAGATTACAAGATAAAACACAGGTTTTTCCTCTTGATAAAAGCGATTATGTAAGAACCAGATTAACACATTCTTTAGAAGTATCTTCTTTTGCTAAATCTTTGGCACAAAATGTTGGTGAAAAAATTATTCAGGAAAAGAAAGATTCTGATTTTACATGGAAAAATAAAGAGGATATTTCTAATATTTTACAGTGTTCCGGTTTACTTCATGATATTGGAAATCCTCCATTTGGTCATTTCGGAGAAACTACGATCCGGGATTGGTTTAAAAATAATCTCTGTAAGTTAGAATATAAAGGTCAAAGTTTGGATAAATATTTAGAATCTCAAATGATTCAAGATTTTTATAATTTTGAAGGTAATGCTCAGGCGCTCCGTTTGGTAACAAAGCTTCATTTTCTGGTAGATGAAAATGGAATGAATTTAACGAAAGCTTTGCTTGGGACTATCATTAAATATCCTGTTTCCTCTCTTGAAATTAATAAAAAAAGTGGAAATATTAAACATAAAAAAATGGGATATTTTTATGCAGATAGAGAAAATTTTAAAAAGATACAGGAATCTATGGAACTTAATGGAAATAGACATCCACTTACTTATCTTTTGGAAGCAGCGGATGATATTGCATATAAAACAGCGGATATTGAAGATTCTGTGGAAAAAGGAAATATATCTTACCACCAGTTAATGAAAGAATTGGAAGAAAGATGTATTAAATCCATTTTGTCAGAAAATCCATTTTTAGAAGAAAAGGATTTAGAATCAAAAATTATGGAATCTCAATATGGAAGATTAATTTCTGTTTTGAAACATAAATATGAAAAAGCTTTAAAAAACGGATATCAAAAACCGGAAATATATGCGGTTCAGAATTGGGTGGTAAGTATTCAAGGAAGTCTTATTTTTGCAGCCAGTGATAATTTTATAAAAAATTATGATGAAATTATGGAAGGAACTTATAAATACGATCTATTCCATGACACAAATGTAAAAGACTTAATGGATGATTTAGGAGACATTGCGTATAAATATTCTTTTATCAGTAAGCCTATATTTAAATTAGAGATTGCTGCACAAACTATTTTGGAATTTTTATTAAGTAAATTTATAGAATCTATTATTTATTATGATACTGATGAAAAAATATCTTCTGTGCAGGAAAGAATGATTGCCCTTATATCAAAAGATTATATGAGAATTTATAAAAAAGAGTCTGAGGGAAAATCGGAAAAAGAAAAATTATATTTGAGACTTATGCTTGTAACAGATTATATTTGTGGTATGACAGACAGTTTTGCTAAAGATTTGTATCAAGAATTAAATGGAATTGTTTAAATTGCCATTGTAAATTAAAATAAGAGTGCTAAAATCAGAAATTGCGAAATGTAAATTCAGAGCCAATTTTTATAAATGAATTGACCCTAAATAGAAAGCAATTATGGGAGGAGATAGTCATGGTATCATATGGCATATTCAAAGATTTAGCGATTATTCTGATTTTTGCAAAATTATTTGGAATTATTGCAAGAAAATGTAAAGCACCTCAGGTAGTAGGTGAAATTATTGCAGGGTTATTAATAGGACCTTCTGTTCTTGGATTGGTAAATCAATCAGATTTTTTAATTCAAATGGCAGAAATCGGTGTTGTTCTTTTGATGTTCTCTGCAGGTTTGGAAACAAATTTAAAAGATTTAATTAAAACAGGACCTATCGCGTGTTTGATTGCCTGTGCAGGTGTTTTTGTTCCATTGTTAGGCGGAAGCCTTTTGTATATGGCATTTTATGGAACTGCTCCCTGGGGATCTGATGGATTTTATACTGCAGTATTTATAGGAGTTATTATGACTGCTACATCCGTAAGTATTACAGTACAGACCTTAAAAGAGTTGGGAAAATTAAAAGGAAAAGTAGGAACAACTATTTTAAGTGCTGCAATCATTGATGATATTATAGGTATTGTGGTTCTTACTTTTGTTATTGGATTCAAATCTCCGGATTCCAATCCGGGAAAAGTTGTAATTAACACAATTTTATTCTTTATTTTTTCATTTGTTGTAGGATTTATTTCTTACAAAGTATTCAAAAAAGTAGACGAAAGATACCCTCATACAAGACGTATTCCGATTGCAGGATTAGCTTATTGTTTTGCACTTTCTTTTATTGCAGAACACTATTTTGGAATAGCAGATATTACAGGTGCATATGTAGCAGGTATTATTCTTTGTTCTATCAGAGATTCTGATTATATTGCAGAAAAAATGGATATTAACTCTTATATGTTATTTGGTCCTGTATTTTTTGCCAGTATTGGTTTAAAAACATCTATTGAAAATGTAAATGGCGAAATTATTTTATTTACAGTAGGATTTGTATTAGTTGCTTTATTAACTAAAATAATAGGATGTGGATTAATTTCAAAATGTTGTGGATTTAGTAATAATGATTCCCTAAAAATAGGAATTGGTATGATGACTCGAGGAGAAGTTGCTTTAATTGTATCCCAGAAAGGACTTTCTGTAGGATTACTCTCTCCTGTTTATTTTACATCTGTTATCTTTTTAATTGTAATTTCTTCCGTGGTTACTCCGATTATTTTGAAGATTTTATATGCAAAGGATACAGAAGAATCCGAAAAAAAAAGAAATAAGGTTGCTCTTTCTTTATTTAAAAAAAACTGTTAAAGTATAAATTGTAAATGTTAATTAAAATGAAATTATTAATATTTGACTATTTATATTTTAAGGAAATAAAAGAAAGATAATATGTTATTTAATTCTTATTTATTTATATTCATATTTTTACCATTGGTATTAATCCTTTGGTTTTCTTTAAACAAAATGAAATTATATAAAATCGCAGAGATATTCTTAATTGGAATGTCTCTGTGGTTTTATGCTTATTTTAATTTTTCTTATTTATTTATCATTGTAGGAAGCTGTCTTTTTAATTTTCTCATTAGTTATTTTATAAATAGAATAGAAAAAAAGATATTTGTAGATTCTACTATTTCTAAATTAGAATCAGATAGTTATGGTAAGCTTGAAATAAAAATTTTAGGAATACTGGGAATTATTGTAAATTTAGGAATTCTCTTTTACTACAAATATTTTGATTTCTTTATTGAAAATATAAATTATATTTTTCAGAAAGATTATAATTTAAAAAATATTCTTTTACCTTTAGGAATCAGTTTCTTTACTTTTCAGCAATTATCTTATGTAATTGACAGAATGAAAAGAACAGCTCCTCATTACGGTTTGATTGAATATATGTCCTTTGTGACTTTTTTTCCTCAGTTAATTGCCGGACCTATTGTTCTTCATTCAGAACTGATACCACAATTTAAAGATATGGAAAAAAGAAAATTTAATATAGATAATTTTACAGACGGATGTGTACAGGCAATCCTTGGTCTTGGAAAAAAAGTATTAATAGCTGATACTTTGGCATTGGTAGTAAATCAGGCTTATTACAACAGATACTATTTTACTACCTGGTCTGCTATTCTTTTTATTTTAACTTATATTTTTGAATTATATTTTGATTTTAGCGGATATTGCGATATCGCTATGGGTATCGGTAAAATGTTTAATTATGATATACCAAGGAATTTTAATTATCCCTATAAATCTACTTCTATGAAAGATTTTTGGAATCGTTGGCATATTACTTTAAACAGATTTTTTACGGCTTATGTTTATATTCCGTTAGGTGGTAATAAAAAAGGAACAGGGAAAAAGCTAAGAAATATTATGATAGTATTCTTACTTAGCGGTTTATGGCATGGTGCCAGTTGGAACTTTGTTATTTGGGGATTATTAAATGGACTGGCAGTTGCATTTAATAATATAAATCCAAAACCAATAAAGAATAAATTTATCAGCTGGTTATGTACTTTTTCTTACGTACTTTTTACATTTATGTTTTTCAGATGTGAAACTATCAATGATGTAGGTATTGTGTTAAAAGGATTATTTAATCCTGTAGGAGTAAAATTTGTAGTTGATATGGCGCAGTACATGGATATACCGGAATTATATATTTTTAAAAGGGCATTAGAAATAATAGCTCCGGGAATGATCAGAAGCCTGTATATGGTTGCGTTTATATTGGTTATGGTTATTTGTACTCTCCTACTTTGTGGAAAAAATGCAGAAGATATAGTAAAGGAAAGAAAATATACTACAGGAAAGGCAATCGGACTTGCTATTATATTAATTTGGTCTGTAATTTCACTTTCCGGAGTAAGTACGTTTCTTTATTTTAATTTTTAGTGCTGAAGCTGACGTTTCAAATTAATTTATATAAAACGAGGTTTCTATGATAAATACAAATAAAATAATTTTTCTTAAAAAATTAATAGTTAGTATATTAATAATTGCTTTATCTGTTGCGGGAATAGTTTTCTTATTTGATCCATTCTTTCACTATCATAAACCAATCAAACCTTTAAAAGCAGTTTTAACACAGGCGGAGTATCAGGTTATTGGGACTTTAAGAACTTTTGATTATGATTCTTTAATTGCCGGATCTTCCATGGCAGAAAATTATAATAATAAATGGTTTGATGAAGTTTTTGACTGTACAACAATTAAAGCTGTAAAACCGGGAGCCAATACTTCGGATTTAGTTTATCTTTTGGAAGCTGCTTATGAAGAAAAAAATATAAAAAATATATTTTATACATTAGATGTAGCAGCACTTACTACTACCGTACAGGAGCATTATGTAAATGAAGGAATGCCTTTATATTTATATAATAAAAATCCTTTGGATGATGTTAAATATTTATTTAATAAGCATGTTCTTTTTGAAGATATTCCTTATATGATTGCTAATTCTTTCATAGGAGATTATGATGAAGGAGAATCTTTTAACTGGGCAAAATATAAAGAATTTGGAAAACTGCATTATTCTCCTACTGAAGAAAAACAATCGGACAAAACAAAAAATGAATACGAATATTATGTTGATTTTAATTTAAGTAAATTAGAAAATTTAGTAAAATCACATCCGGAAACAAACTATATTTTTATGGTGCCCCCCTATTCTTGTCTTTGGTGGTATGAATCTTATATGTGTGGAACTTTAGAGCAGGATTTTTATGCTATAGAACAAGCTTTTGAAAGATTACTTCCTCTTGAGAATGTAGAAATTCATTATTTTCAAAATATGGAAGAAATTGTTTCTGATCTAAGTCTGTATATGGATACCATTCATTATAATGAAGATGTAAATAGAAAATTGGTTGATTTAATTTCAACAAATGAATATAGAGTTACTTTTGAAAATAAAGATGCTTTATTAGAAAATATGAAGATACTTGCAGATAAATATATTAATGTATATGCAAAGAAATATATCTCCAATTTATAAAAACAAAAGAGGATATCATATGGATTTTGAAAGAGAAAAACCGAGAAAACATAAGAAAAAAAGAAATTCTGCAATAATATTTTTGCTATTTACTACTACTCTATTTGCTATTACTTTATGTATTTTTTTCTTATTTTCTTATATAAATCAGAAAAATAAAACTGAAGAAGTAATACTGGAAATAGAAAATATACAAGCAGAAACAAAAGAAGGTATTTTTACCCAAGCTCAGGTAGATAATTTTGTAGAAAAAACAAAAAAAGAGTTTTTAGATAAATTAAAATCTATGGTAGAAAATGGAGAAGGGATGTTAACAATCTTACAGAATTTTTATCCTGATTATGTTATTGCATCCTCCGATGGTAACTATTATTTTTTTCCTATTTCAGAAACTATGGAAAAAAATAATTTTGATTTAGATAAGTTTACCTATCCTGTTTATAATGAAGAAACCAAAGAATGGGAAGGAACAGCTACCTATATGGCAGGAACAGAAAAAGAAGCTAAAAAAGGGATTGATGTTTCTACCTTTCAGGGAAATATAGATTGGAATAAAGTAAAAAATACAGGTATAGAATTTGCCATTATCCGTCTTGGTTTCCGTGGATATGAAAGTGGAAAAATTGTTTTAGACAATCAGTATAAAAACAACATGATAGGAAGTTTGAATGCCGGGCTGGATACAGGAGTTTATTTTTTTACAGAAGCTTTAAATGAACAGGAAGCTATTGAAGAAGCAGAATTTGTCATTGAAAATTTAAAAGAATATAAAATTAATATGCCGGTGGTAATTGATGTGGAAGAATCTGCTAATACGGAAAAAACAAGAACCAAAGATTTAACTGCAGACCAAAGAACAAAAAATGTTATTGCTTTTTGCGAAAGAATCAAAGAAGCCGGATATGATGTTATGATTTATGGAAATTTAAAAAGCTTTATGATTATGATGAATATTGAAGAATTGGAAAGCTATGATAAATGGTTTGCCTATTACAGATATCCATTTCATTTTCCATATAAAATAAAAATGTGGCAGTATACTGCTTACGAAAGAATTGATGGTATTGAAGGAAAAACAGATGTGAATCTGATGTTCTATTAAATATTAATAAATTATAAGTATATTAAAAATAGTATTTTATATTGTATATAAAAATTATGCTTTAAATGTAAAAAGAGGATATAAATATGAGAAATATTTCAGTAAATGAAATAACAAATAATATCAAGGAAATGTGCATAGAAGCCAATCATTTTTTAAGTAAGGATATGAAAGATGCTTTACAAAATGCTTTTGAAAAAGAAGAATCGGAAGTTGGAAAAAATGTATTGGGACAATTACATAAAAATCTGGAAATTGCAGCTGATGATATGATTCCTATTTGTCAGGATACAGGAATGGCTGTCATATTTATGGAAATTGGACAGGAAGTACATTTTACAGATGGTAATTTAGAAGAAGCAATTAATGAAGGTGTAAGACTTGGATATACAGAAGGGTTTTTAAGAAAATCTGTAGTTTCGGATCCTTTGATTCGTGAAAATACGAAAGATAATACCCCTGCTGTAATTCACTACTCTATTGTTTCCGGAGAACAGGTAAAAATTACTGTGGCACCAAAAGGTTTTGGTAGTGAAAATATGAGCCGTGTTTTCATGTTAAAACCTGCAGATGGCATGGAGGGTGTAAAAAATGCTATTTTAACAGCAGTGAAAGATGCCGGTCCTAATGCCTGTCCTCCTATGGTAGTTGGCGTAGGAATTGGCGGAACCTTTGAAAAATGTGCTTTTATGGCAAAAAAAGCTTTAATAAGGAATGTGAATGAATACTCTCCTATTCCATATATTAAAGATATGGAAATGGAATTATTAAATGAAATTAATAAAAGTGGTATTGGTCCCGGGGGGTTAGGTGGAAGAAATACAGCTTTAGCTGTTAATATAGAAACCTATGCTACCCATATTGCAGGATTGCCTGTGGCAATAAATATATGCTGTCATGTAAACAGACATTGTTCCAGAATAATTTAGTTTAGAAAATATAAGTATTATTAAGTATAAATAATTTCATAAAAAAGAGTTTCTTCTTATTATAATGTATTTAAAGTACAAGATAATGTGGTTGTATATTAAAAATATATTATATATAGAAGAAACACAAAATTGTAAATGTGATTTTATAAGATAATAGTTTAAATTCATAAATAAAGAAGATGAATTATAAATAAGTATTTTTATATAAGTGATAAAAGAATATAATAAATGGAGAAACAGGATGAATAAATATATTCAAACACCAATAAAAGAAAATGATATTGAGAATTTGAAAATAGGTGATTCTGTTTTGATTTCCGGTACCATATATGTGGCAAGAGATGCAGCTCATAAACGTATGCAGGAAATGTTGGATAATAAACAGAAGTTACCTTTTGATTTGGAAAATAATCTTATTTATTATATGGGTCCCTCTCCTGCCAGGGAAGGACGCCCTATCGGCTCTGCCGGACCTACTACATCCAGCCGAATGGATAAATATGCTCCTAGGCTTTTAGATTTAGGTTTAAAAGGAATGATTGGAAAAGGAAAACGCTCTAAAGAAGTAAAAGAAGCTGTTGTGAGAAATAAAGCAATTTATTTTGCTGCTATCGGAGGAGCCGGTGCACTTCTTTCCAAAGCTATTTTAAAATCTGAAATAATTGCTTTTGAAGATTTAGGTGCAGAAGCTATTTTAAAATTGGAAGTAAAAGATTTTCCTGTAATTGTAGTTATGGATTTAAATGGAAATGATTTATATGAAACTGCTATTCAGGATTATTGCATAAATTAAATTTTGATACAAGGATATAGTAGTGTGAAAGAAAGTAGAGATAAGCCAATAAATGGCGCACTTATCTAAGCTGTCTAAAGTAGACAACTTTTGAAGTGATATAGATTTGAAAATCAGATCAAGAAGCTATCAGTTCATCAGGAGGTAGTATTCCTTCTT
>JAFZGJ010000123.1 GCA_017555455.1 Lachnospiraceae bacterium | reverse complement strand
TTCTCTTTTGGATGCTATTCGTAAAACTAATGTTACAAATAAAGAAGCCGGTGGTATTACACAGCATATCGGTGCATATTCTGTAAGTATTAACGGTCAGAAAATCACATTTTTAGATACACCGGGACACGAAGCATTTACTGCAATGCGTATGCGTGGTGCTAATTCTACGGATATTGCTATTTTAGTAGTAGCTGCGGATGATGGTGTAAAACCACAGACCATCGAAGCAATTAACCATGCGAAAGCGGCAGGAATTGAGGTAATTGTAGCTGTAAATAAAATTGATAAACCGGCAGCAAATATCGAACGTGTAAAACAGGAATTAACTGAGTATGGGCTTATTGCAGAAGACTGGGGCGGAAGCACTATTTTTGCACCGGTATCCGCAAAAACAGGAGAAGGTATTCAGGAACTTTTGGAAATGATTCTTTTAACAGCGGATATTTTAGAGTTAAAAGCAAATCCTAAGAGAAAAGCCAGAGGTCTTGTAATCGAAGCGCAGCTTGATAAAGGCCGTGGTCCGGTAGCCACTGTTTTAGTACAGAAAGGTACTTTGAAAATCGGAGACTTTATTTCCGCAGGTGCAAGCCATGGTAAAGTAAGAGCCATGATTGATGATAAGGGAAGAAAACTGAAAGAAGCAGGTCCTTCCACACCGGTAGAAATCTTAGGTCTTAACGATGTACCTAATGCCGGAGAAGTATTCTTGGCACACGATAATGATAAAACAGCAAAACAGTATGCAGAAACCTTTGTGGCTCAGAACAAAGAAAAGAAATTGGAAGAAACCAAATCCAAAATGTCTCTGGATGATTTATTCAGCCAGATTCAGGAAGGCAATTTGAAAGAACTTAATTTAATTGTAAAAGCTGATGTTCAGGGTAGTGTAGAAGCTGTAAAACAATCACTGCTCAAATTAACCAATGAAGAGGTTGTTGTAAAATGTATTCATGGCGGTGTTGGTGCCATCAGCGAATCCGACGTTACACTGGCAGCTACATCTTCTGCAATTATCATTGGTTTCAACGTTCGTCCGGATGCAACTGCAAAAGCAATCGCTGAAAGAGAAGGCGTAGATATCAGACTTTACAGAGTAATTTATCAGGCAATCGAAGATATTGAAGCAGCAATGAAGGGTATGTTAGACCCTATATTTGAAGAAAAAGTACTTGGTCATGCAGAAGTACGTCAGATTTTCAAAGCTTCCCAGATTGGTAATATTGCAGGTTCTTATGTCTTAGATGGTATTTTCCAGAGAGGATGTAAGGTACGTATTACCCGTGAAGGTGAACAGATTTTTGAAGGTGAATTAGCTTCCTTAAAGAGATTTAAAGATGATGTTAAGGAAGTAAAAGCCGGATTTGAATGCGGTCTTGTATTTGACGGCTTTGATAAGATGCAGGAATACGATATCGTAGAAGCTTATACTATGGTTGAGGTTCCAAGATAGTAAGTATAAAAAGGAAGAGTATATGCGTAAAAATAGTATTAAAAATACAAGAATCAATGGAGAAGTCCAGAGGGTTCTTGCAGAAATTATCCGTGGCGATATTAAAGATCCAAGAATATCACCATTGACCAGTGTTGTGGCTGTAGAAGTTGCTCCTGATTTGAAACATTGTAAAGCATATATTAGTGTATTGGGTAACGAACAGGCACAGAAGGATACCTTGGCAGGTCTTAGAAGTGCAGAGGGATTTATTAAAAATCGTCTTGCAAAAATCATCAATTTAAGAAATACACCGGAATTACATTTTGTAATGGATCAGTCTATCGCCTATGGTGTGGATATGTCCAGAAAAATTGATGAAGTGGTAAAAAATATGGTTTCCGAAGAAGATTTAGAAGCAGAAGATGTTTTTGAAGAGGATGAGGAATAATCATGAGCAGATTGGAAGAACTGTTAGAAGGTGCAAAAGATGTTGCCCTCAGTGGTCATATCCGTCCCGATGGTGATTGCGTAGGTTCTGTAATGTCAATCTATCAGTATATTAGAAAAAATATGCCAAATGTAGAAGTTAAGGTGTTTTTAGAAACACCTTCTTCTGTGTTTGATTGTATTTCGGGAGTGGAAGAGATTGATTCCCATATGGAAACATTACAGGAATATGATGTTTTTATTGCCTTAGATTGTACCAATGATAGATTAGGAAAGGCAGAGGCCATTTATCAAAGAGCAAAAAAGAAGATTAATATAGACCATCATGTCAGCAACAGTGGTTGTGGGGATATTAACATTGTAGTGCCTGATGCCAGCAGTACCTGTGAAGTAGTATATGAATTGCTGGATTCCGAAAAATTAGATATAGAAATAGCCAAAACACTTTATATCGGTATGATACATGATACAGGTGTATTTAAATATTCCAATACTTCGCCCAAAACCTTAAATATAGCAGCGAAGCTGATTAGTTATGGGTTTGATTTTCCTAAAATTATTGATGAAACATTTTATGAAAAAACCTATATTCAGACTTTAGTTTGTGCGAAAGCAGTATCTGAAAGTGTACGCTTTATGGAAGAAAAGTGCATTTTTAGTGTAGTAGACAAGGATATGATGGAATTCTATGGTGTGGGTCCTAAGGATTTGGATGGAGTCATTAACCAATTAAGGATTGTGAAAGGTGTGGAATGTGCTATTTTCATGTATCAGACAGGAACTATGGAATATAAGGTAAGTATGCGTTCCAATGGTCTTGTGAATGTATCCGAAATAGCTTCCTTTTTTGGGGGTGGAGGTCATGTCAGGGCTGCAGGTTGTACCATGAAGGGAACGGTACATGATGTCATTAATAATTTGTCTGCACAAATTGCGTTACAGATGTAGGGATTATAAAAGTATAAAGAGAAAGAGTTCATAGTATCAAGAACGCGAAGCGAATAATAACATGATAAATGGAGTAATTAATATATATAAAATCAAAGGTTTTACGTCTCATGATGTAGTGGCAAAGTTGCGGGGAATTATGAGACAAAAAAAAATCGGGCATACCGGAACATTGGACCCGGATGCTACGGGAGTGTTACCGGTATGCTTAGGTAGTGCCACCAAGCTTTGTGATATGCTGACAGAGAAAGAAAAAGAGTATATTGCAAAGGTACAGTTGGGGATTACTACAGACACACAGGATATGACGGGAACTGTTTTGAGTGAAAAGGAAGTCGAGGTTACGGAAAGCCGGGTTAGAGAGATGGTACAGTCTTTTGTAGGTCCTTATGAACAGGTTCCACCTATGTATTCAGCTTTGAAAGTAAACGGTAAAAAGCTTTATGAGCTTGCCAGAGAAGGGAAGGAAGTTGAACGGAAAGCCCGTCCTGTGACGATACATTATATAGAGATTTTAGATATGGAACTTCCGCAGATTACTATAAAGGTAGGATGTTCTAAAGGAACCTATATACGTACTCTTTGTCATGATTTGGGAGAAAAATTAGGTTGTGGTGCAGCCATGGCTTCTTTGGAAAGAACCAAATCAGGACAGTTTTCCCTGGATACGGCAATTACTTTGGCAGATTTGGAAGAAAAGTTGAAAAATTCTGAGGAAGACCGGGAAAAGGTACTACAAACTCTCATCATTCCTGTAGATAAGATGTTTAAGGAATGTGGGGAGTTAAAGCTGCTTCCACAATGGGAAAGATTGGTTCAGAACGGAAATTCTTTTGAAGAAAAAAATCTTAGAACAGAATTTATAGAAAAAGAGAGAGTAGATAAAAGTCAATATAGAGTGTATATTAATGAAAATACATTCATGGGTGTGTATGAGTACCGGAAAAATGAAAAAAAGTTTTATCCTGTAAAGATGTTTCTATCATAAAAAGCAGGAAGTAATAATTACTATACGAATAGGAATCCATAGAGATTTACTATTGAAATAGTGAATTGGAGAAAAGAATGCGTATTATTACAGGTACAACAGATTTTAAGATATTACAGCCGACAGCGGTAGCAATAGGTAAATTTGATGGACTTCATCTTGGACACAAGGAACTGTTAAAACAGATATTAAAGATGAAAAGTGAAGGACTCTTAAGTACTATATTTACCTTTGATCCACCGCCGGAAGTTTTATTTGGGAAAAGACAAGCAAAAGAAATTACTACAAAAGAAGAAAAACGTATTATTTTTGAAAAGATGGGTGTGGATATTTTAATTGAATATCCATTAAATGAAATCAGTGCTGCCATAGAGCCGGAAGATTTTGTAAAAATGGTTTTAAAGGAAAAGATGAATATGTCTTATCTGGCAGCAGGCTATGATTTATCTTTTGGGCATAAAGGTGCGGGGAATGCAGGACTTTTAAGGAAATTGGCACCGGAACTTGCTTTTGAATTAAAAATTATAGAAAAGGTATGTGAGGAAGGAAGAGAAATCAGCTCTACTTTTATTCGGGAAGAAGTGGAAAAAGGAAACATGAGCCATGTGACAAAGTTGCTTGGGGAACCCTACATGGTCATTGGACAGGTGGTACATGGAGCAAAACTTGGAAGAAGAATTGGTATGCCTACCATAAATCTTTTGCCTGAAAAAGAAAAAATGCTTCCGCCGAATGGAGTCTATTATTCCAGAACTAAAATTGGAGAAAAAGAATATAAAAGCATTACAAACATAGGAGAGAAACCTACAGTAAGTAATGCAAAGCAAATAGGGGTAGAAACGTATTTATATGAGTTTGACCAAGATGTATATGGGAAAAATGCGATTGTAAAACTTTTGGAATTTAAACGTCCGGAAAGAAAATTTTCAGATGTAGAAGAATTAAAAGCACAAATGATGAAAGACGTAAATGAAGGCAGAGAGTTTTAAAACAAAAGAGGAGAACGTATCATGAATGCAGGAACAATACTTGCATTAGCAGGCGGCCTTGGTCTGTTCCTTTACGGAATGGAAATGATGAGTGAAGGAATTGAAAAAGCTGCCGGAGCTAGGCTAAGAAGCATTGTTGAAATGTTTACAAAAAACAAATTTATGGGATTGATTGTAGGTACTATTTTTACCGGAATTGTACAATCGTCTTCCGCATGTACTGTAATGGTAGTAAGTTTTGTTAACTCGGGATTAATGAACTTATATCAGGCAGTGGGTGTTATTTTAGGTGCTAATATTGGTACCACCATAACTTCCCAATTAGTATCTATTAATTTATCTGAAATTGCTCCAATTTTTGTATTTGGCGGAGCTTTGGCAGTCATGTTTTCAAAAAATGAAAAGACCAAAAAGATAGGAGCAATTTTCCTTGGATTTGGTATTTTGTTTACCGGATTAAATACCATGTCCGGCGCAATGAAAGGTTTAAGAGATGATCCACAGGTTGTTGGATTGTTGGCTTCTATGAGTAAGCCATTGCTAGCTTTATTTGTTGGTTTTGGTTTGACAGCTATTATTCAGAGTTCATCCGTAACCGTTAGTATTGTATTATTGTTAGCAACCCAGGGACTTTTAGAAATTTATATTTGTCCATATATCATTTTGGGTTGTAATATAGGTTCTTGTGTATCTGCACTTTTAGCATCCTTAGCAGGTAAAAAAGAAGCTAAGAGAGCTGCTATGATTCATTTCATGTTTAATGTTATTGGTTCGGCGATTCTTTGTATGATTTTCATGTTTGCATTAGAACCAATTGTAACTTTTGTTTTTAACGCCAGTGGACAGAATCCCGGAAGATTTGTTGCCAATGCACATACTTTAATGAAGGTATTCCAGGTACTTATTTTATTCCCATTTTCCAACCAGTTAGTAAATCTGACATATAAGATGATTCCGGGAGATGATAAGAAGGTTGGAGATACTTTTACATTAAAATACATAGGAGACAATGTGGTATTTAATCCAACAACTGCAGTTGTGGATGTTATTCATGAGTTAGAAAGAATGGCAGAATTGGCAAGAGAAAATTTAAATCGTGCTATGAATGCATTACTGACTTTGGAAAAGGATGAAATTGACAAAGTATTCCAAGAAGAAAAGAACATAGATTTCTTAAATCATTCTATAACGGATTATCTGGTGAAAATTAACCAGACAACCCTTCCATTAGAAGACTTAAAGAGTATTGCTGCCCTGTTTCATGTAGCTAATGACATCGAAAGAATTGGTGATCATGCAGCTAACATTGCAGATGCTGCTTTGAAGAGAAAAGATGAGGGTGTTTCTCTTAGTAAAAAGGCACAGAAAGAATTAACTGAAATGTTAGAAATGGTAAACAGCATTTTTGGGTATTCTGTAGAAATGTTTGCCCAGGGAAAAGAAGATCATTTGCAGGATATTATCCGTTTGGAAAATGATATTGATGAAAAAGAAAGAGACTTACAAAAAGCCCATGTTTCCCGTTTGACAAAAAATAAATGTACTCCGGAAGCCGGAATGATTTTCTCAGACGTAGTTTCCGGACTTGAAAGAGTAGCGGATCATGCTACTAACATTGCTTTTTCTATTCATGAAAAAGATGTCGTTAAATACATGGATTAAAAGTAGATTAAGACATTAAATTGTTTAAGAAAGAACATAGAATTCAGTAGAAAAATAAGTGATGTAATTTAGAAAAATACATTGACGTTAACTTATTCTTGTGTTATATTAGTCAAGTGTGAGATTTTAGCTTATGCTCGGTTTCAGGATACTCCGTCCGTTACTTAGTATAAAGCGATATTTAAGAAATAGGAGGAAAACAAAATGATCTCTAAAGAAAAGAAAACTGCAATTATCAACGAATACGCTAGATTTGAAGGTGATACAGGTTCACCGGAAGTTCAGATTGCTGTTTTAACAGCTAGAATTGCTGAACTTACAGAACATTTAAAATCTAACCAGAAAGACCATCATTCCAGAAGAGGTCTTTTAAAAATGGTTGGTAAAAGACGTGGTTTATTAGATTATTTAAAGAAAACAGATATCGAAGGATACCGTGCTTTAATTGAAAAATTAGGAATCAGAAAATAATCTGGAAAAAACAAAGGGGACTGTTGATTATTTGACAGTCCCTTATTTTCGCAGAAGGTAAACAGTTTCCTGACAGAGAACGCAACCGAGACCACTGATAAGAATAGATAAAAATCTGTTTTTATCAGTAGTTTCGGCGGTTTCGTTAGGAAACAAGTAAGATATGAAGATAAGAAGGAGAAAAAATTATGTATCAGACATTTACAATGGATTTAGCCGGTCGTACTCTTAGAGTAGATGTAAACAGAGTTGGTAAACAGGCTAACGGTTGTGCATTTATGCAGTATGGTGAAACAACAGTACTTTGTACTGCAACAGCAAGTGAAAAACCAAGAGAAGGAATCGATTTCTTCCCTTTAAGCGTAGAATATGAAGAAAAATTATACGCAGTAGGAAAAATCCCGGGTGGATTTAATAAAAGAGAAGGAAAAGCAAGTGAAAACGCAATTTTAACAAGCCGTGTTATCGACAGACCAATGCGTCCACTTTTTCCAAAGGATTACAGAAACGATGTTACATTAAACAACATGGTAATGAGTGTTGATCCGGAATGTCGTCCTGAATTAGTTGCTATGCTTGGTAGTGCAATCGCTACAAGTATTTCTGATATTCCATTCTGTGGACCATGTGCAACAACACAGGTAGGTATGGTAGATGGAGAATTAATCATCAATCCATCTCAGGAACAGTGGAAAAATGGTGATCTTAACTTAACAGTAGCTTCTACAAGCGAAAAGGTTATCATGATTGAAGCAGGTGCTAATGAAATTCCGGAAGCTGTTATGATTGATGCTATTTACAAAGCTCATGAAATCAACCAGACAATTATCGCATTTATCAACGATATGGTAGAAAAAGTTGGTAAAGAAAAACACGAATATACAAGTTGCGCAATTCCGGAAGAAATGTTTGCAGCAATGAAAGAAATTGTAACTCCGGCTGAAATGGAAGTTGCAGTATTCACAGATGAAAAACAGGTTAGAGAAGAAAATATCCGTGTGATTCGTGAAAAATTAGAAGAAGCTTTTGCTGAAAAAGAAGAATGGTTACCTATTCTTGGTGAAGCTTTATACCAGTATCAGAAAAAGACTGTACGTAAAATGATCTTAAAAGATCACAAACGTCCGGATGGTCGTGCAATTACACAGATCCGTCCTTTAGCAGCAGAAGTTGATTTAATTCCTAGGGTACATGGTTCTGCAATGTTTACCCGTGGACAAACACAGATTTGTACAGTTACAACATTAGCTCCATTATCTGAAATGCAGAAAGTGGACGGCTTAGATGCAAACGAAACAAGTAAGAGATATATGCATCACTACAATTTCCCTTCTTATTCTGTAGGGGAAACAAAACCATCCAGAGGACCGGGACGTAGAGAAATCGGACACGGTGCGTTAGCTGAAAAAGCTTTAGTACCTGTACTTCCATCTGAAGAAGATTTCCCATACGCAATCCGTACAGTATCTGAAACATTTGAATCTAACGGTTCTACATCTCAGGCATCTGTATGTGCATCTACCATGTCCTTAATGGCAGCCGGAGTACCGATTACCAAACCTGTAGCAGGTATTTCCTGTGGTCTTGTAACAGGTGATACAGATGATGATTACATCGTATTAACTGATATTCAGGGATTAGAAGACTTCTTCGGAGATATGGACTTTAAAGTAGCCGGAACAAAAGATGGTATTACAGCTATCCAGATGGATATTAAGATTCATGGTCTTACAAGACCTATCGTAGAAGAAGCAATCGCAAAAACAAGAGAAGCAAGATTCTTCATTTTAGATGAAGTTATGATTCCTTGTATTTCCGAACCAAGACCGGAAGTTGGCGAATATGCGCCTAAGATTGTATCTCTCCAGATTGATCCTGAAAAAATTGGTGAAGTTGTAGGACAGAGAGGTAAAACAATTAACGAAATCATTGCACGTACCAATGTTAAGATTGATATTACAGATGATGGCAATGTATCTGTATGCGGTACAGACGCAGCAATGATGGATCAGGCTGTAGAAATGATTAAAACCATTACAACAGACTTTGAAGAAGGTCAGATTTTCAAGGGTAAGGTAGTAAGTATTAAAGAATTTGGTGCTTTCGTAGAATTTGCTCCCGGAAAAGAAGGAATGGTTCATATTTCTAAAATTTGTAAAGAAAGAATCAATCATGTAGAAGATGTTCTTACTTTAGGAGACAAAGTTACTGTAATCTGTTTAGGTAAAGACAAGATGGGAAGAATGAGCTTCTCAATTAAAGATGTACCTAACAACTAAAAAACAGTTGTAAAATAAGAATAAAAGGGATTCTGATTTCCAACTTGTACGCATCTGTGAGACATTGTATATTGAAGAGCGGACTTTGGTCCGATATTCAAATACAATGTAACGAACAGCAAGCGTACAAGGGAAACAGAATCCCTTTTATTTATTTGCAACTGTTTTTATACTTGGTTGTGGAAAGTACGGTTAATTACGTCTGTCTGCTGTTCCGGTGTTAATTTAATGAAATTAACAGCATATCCTGATACACGAATTGTGAGCTGCGGATATTTTTCCGGGTGTTTTTGTGCATCCAGAAGAGTATCTCTGTCTAAAACATTAACGTTGAGGTGATGCCCGCCGTTAGTTGCATATCCGTCCAATAAAGATACTAAGTTATCAATCTGTTGTGTGTTTGCTTTGCTCATATAAATTCCTCCTTTAAAAATAATAATTATTACTATTATTGGTAAATTAATAATAGCATTCATTACTGATTTTGTAAATACAATAGGATTTATTTTTATGTTTTTCTTTTCGTACAAAATAGGAGTAATAAGTTTTTGAGAAAAACATATATTTAGTTAAAAGGGGGACAAGAAATATGTATCAATCAATATTTCCAAGAAACAACCAATTATGGAAAGAAATATTAGCTAATATAAAACAGATTACGGAAATCAGAATTAGAGCGAACAAACCTATTCTGATTTATACGAATCAGAAAGAATTGAGTATAGATAAAGAAGGGAATCTTATCTATGTACCGGAAAAAGGAAAAATATTTTCTTATCCGGAATTGCAGCAACTACTTGATTTTTGGTGTCAAGATTCCAGATATGCCTTTCAAAATGAAATAAAAAGAGGTTTTTTGACCATAGAGGGTGGACATAGGATTGGTATATGTGGTGAAGTTGTAGCCGATGAAAGTGGAAATGTGCAATCAATAAAATACATATCAACTGTAAATATTAGGATTGCCCATGAGATAAAAGGGGTAGCAGATAAAATAATGGAATATATTTTTATAAATAAGCAAATAAGAAATACTTTGCTTATTTCTGCACCGGGAGCCGGAAAAACTACGCTTTTAAGAGATATTATACGGCAATTGTCTAATGGATATGGAGGAAATAGGGGAGTTAATGTGGGTTTGGTGGATGAAAGAGGTGAAATTGGAGCCTGTTTTCAAGGAATCCCACAGTTGGATGTAGGAATTAGGACGGATATTTTGGACAACTGTAAAAAAGCAGAAGGAATGAGCAGGTTGTTACGAACCATGACTCCGGCAGTGATTGCTGTGGACGAGTTGGGAAGTGCAGAAGAAATAGAGTTGATGCAACAAATGAGTGGGAATGGTTGTGCTGTTATAGCTACTATTCATGGAAACAGCATTGAAGAAGTAAAGCAAAAGAAGATGCTAAAAGAAATTTGGGAACATCAGATTTTTAGCAATATTATTTTTTTGTTTAGGAATCAAAGCTATTTTTGTATGGAATTATATTGTGAGGGAGAAGTAAAGTTATGCTGCAGATGTTAGGTTCCTTAATGATTTTGTTGGGAACTATGGGAATTGGCTATAGTTATATACAAAAGGAAGAAAAAATAATAAGTGTTATTGAAAACTGGGAACATATTATGCAGATGTTTATCAGTGAGATTACATATAAAAAGCAGCCATTAGCTTTTGCTTGCTATGAAATTGGGGAGAAAGTTGGAAAAGAAGAGGGAAGATGTCTAAAAACAGTGGCAGATAGAATGCAGAGTAAAAATAGAGAAAGTTTTTGGATTGTTTGGGAGGAAGAATGTAGAAGGTACAGTAAAAGAGAAAAACTTACGGAGGAAATGAAAGTAAATTTAAGGGAATTTGGAGTTCTTACAGGCTTTGAAGATGAAGAGATACAAAAAAGAATGATTGAAGTACAAGGAGAAAAGTGGAAAAGTTTGCGAATCAGAAAACAGAAGGAGCATCGGGAAAGGAAAAGACTAATATGGATATTAAGTTCCTGCATGGGAATTATGTTGATATTAGTTTTGTGGTAAAGGAACAGAAATGGAGATAGGTTTAATATTTAAAATTGCTGCAGTAGGAATTTTGGTGACAATTTTGGGGCAGGTTTTAAAACATAGTGGCAGGGAAGAACATGCTTTTCTTATTTCGCTGGCAGGTTTGATTGTAGTTTTATCATGGATACTTCCGTATATATATAACCTATTTCAGGCAATACAAACCTTGTTTCAGTTGTGAAAAATATATGGACAAGAGGGGATTGACAGAATGAACATTATAAATCTTTGTCTGGTTGCATTGGTTGGAATAATAACAACTGTTCTTTTAAGGGGATATAAGCAGGAATACAGTATATTGGTTATTTTTTCATTATCAATGTTTTTTTTAACGGTGATACTGAATATTTTTAAAGGGATTCAGGAACAGTTTGGCATAATTGTATCCGAGTTGGAGCAGAACAAAACTTTTTATAAAATATTATTTAAAATAATGGGGATTACTTATATTTGTGAATTTTCTTCCGGTATTTGTAAGGATGCAGGTTATTCCTCTATTGCTTCACAAATTGAGCTTGTGGGAAAAATGCTTGTCTTTTTATCCGGAGTACCTATCCTTGTATCAGTGATAGAAACTATAAGAAATTATAAAATTTAAGTTATATCAAGATTTAATAAAGGTGAAACGTGGAATTTCAAGATATTTATAGTGATTTTAATTTGAAAGAAATAGAAGAAAAAGTACAGGATTTATTTCCTCAGTGGAAGTTTTCTTTTTTTCAGCTTGTAAAAGAGGTCTATGAGGGGGAGCAAAAAGGACTTCTGGAATTGTTTTTTGAAAGAGTGAAAGAGGCTTTGGTATTGGAATTGCAAGGGATTAAGGATGTATTTATAACAATTGTTATTGTTATATTAATTGCTTCTGTCTTTCATGTATTTAAAGATTTTTTTCAAAATTATCAGATTGCAGAAATCTCTTTTTATATAAATTATTTAATGCTTATTATTATTCTTACCAATCTTTTTTCGACGATGTTGGATATTGGAGAAAATGCTCTCAGAACCATGGAAGAGTTTATGAGAATATTTTTTCCTACCTACTTTTTAATTGTAGGTAATACCGTGGGAAAAGGAACCGGATTAGCATATTATCAAATTGCAGGGGGAGTTATTTATTTAGTGGAATGGTGTCTGGTTTCTTTGTTGCTGCCTTCCTTAAGTGCGTACATGCTTTTTGTTTTAATGAATGGTATTTGGGAAGAAGACAGGCTATCGCTTCTGTTGGAGCTTTTTCAAAAAGCAATTAAATTTTTATTAAAGGTTATGTTAGGATGTCTGACCGGGGCAAGTATGATTCAATCCATGATAGTTCCCATGATAGACAGAGTGAAGGGAGAAGCGGTTTATCAGGCAGTAGAATCTATTCCGGGCATAGGAAATATAACGGAGGGAGCCTTGAGAATCTGGTTGGGAAGTGCTGTTCTGATTAAAAATAGTGTGGGAATTGTGGGATGCCTGTTGTTGCTTATCTTGTGTGCCATTCCACTGATGAAAATATTGATTACCGGATGTCTTCTTAAAATGACAGCTGCTATTTTAGGAATCGTAGGGGATAAGAAGATGATTAAATGTACAAATCATGTGGGGGATGGAATCTTTATAATTTTTCAGACGGTTTGCTATGGAATACTTTTTTTCCTTGTTTTAGTGGCTATTACCATCTATATCACTAACGGAGGTGTTTAAAATATGGTGGCTGTTTTTTTGGAACTGGTAAAAAGAGTTGGAATTTTCGTGATTATTGGCCAGACCATCTTACATTTCGGAATCGGGAAAGCGTATGAAAAATATATAAAGCTGGTAATTTCCTTTATGGTAGCAGCTCAAATTGTTTTTGCGTTTGGAGCTTATTTCGAAAAAGACCGGTTTGTGGCGGGGAAATGGGGAGAGGAATATTATTATGAGAATTGGAATCAGAGCATGAAAGCATTGGAAGAGGAATTTCATGAGAAACAGATGGGAGTAACCATGAATTTGCAACAACGATTTGCAGAACAGGAAGAAATGGTTCCCGAAAAAGATGAGAATTCCGGAAATGAAGTAAAAATAGAAAAAATAGTGATTCAATAATAAAGGAATGGTTATGCAGCAAATAAATATAGAAAGAATAAAACAATTTATATTAAAAAGGGATAATTTGATTATCCTAATACTTACAGGGATTTTATGTTTAGTGATAGCATGGCCTGTTCCCGGAAGTACCACAAAAGAAAATCAAATGTCCGGGTTATGGGACAGAACAGAGAGTAATATTAATCAAAATATAAGTGAACCGGAGAACGGATCGGAAGAAGCTTTGGGAGAGGATGATGAAGCTTATATGGTGAGCCGCCTGGAGCAACGATTAGAAGATATTTTGTCTTCGATGTCCGGAGTAGGCAAAGTTAAGGTTATGGTTACTTTAGCTTCCGGAAGGGAAAAAATTATTGCAAAGGATATTCCTTTGGAACGTAATAACATTATTGAAAATGATTCTACCGGCGGAAACCGCAGTACCAGTGAAATGTATAGTCAGGAAGAAACCGTATACAGCACTACTTCCCAGGGAGAAAAAATTCCTTATGTGATTAAAGAGAATTGCGCAAAAGTAGAAGGAGTAAGTGTAGTGGCGGAAGGTGGCGACAATACATTAATACAAAAAAATATAAGTGAAGTAATTCAGGCATTATTTGGAATTGAAGAACATAAAATTAAAGTAGTAAAGATGAAACAGGAAGAATAGGAGACAAGAATTTGAAAAGAAATCAAATTATGATTACAGCCTTGGCAGTCATGATTGCTATTGCCGGATATCTGAATTTTGCAGGTAACAAAATCAGTGAAGAATCATTGGTCGTGTCTGATGAGGTTATGACAGAGGAGGAAATGACGGCATTGCTGGATTTATCCCAGGAAGATATTGTTTCAGATATTGAGAGTCTGGATGAAGAGGCAGTGTTAACAGAGAATTATACAGACGAAGAGTTTGTTGTGGTTACGGATGAAGGTGAAAATACAGAAGAACTTGCCTATTCCGAGATAGATGTGGATTTGTCTGCCAATGAGGAGGAAGCACAGGAAGATATTATAGAGGGAACTCCGGGAGAAGCCGTGTTTACCAGTACAAGAGCTGTTTCTACATTATCTGCGGCAAAGCTGTTAAAGGAACAGACAAGGGCTAAAAATAAGGAGGCCCTGGAAGAAATTGTGAACAATGAAATTCTGGATTCTGCACAGAAGGAAGAAGCGGTAGCTAATATGGTGGCTCTGACCGACCGTAGTGAAAAGGAAATGGAAGCAGAGATTTTATTGTCCGCAAAAGGTTTTACGGAAACAGTTGTAAGTATTGGGGAGAATAGTGTGGATGTGGTAGTTTGTATGGAGACTTTAACAGATGCGCAACTGGCACAGATTATGGATATAGTAACCCGGAAAACCCAGATACCTGCTGAAAATGTAATTATTAGTCCGGTAACCCAGAAATAGTTTTGTTTTTTTATAAAAGTATGATATACTTATGAGGACTGTGCGAAACAAAGAGCATACTCTGGAGGAATTAGAAAATGGCTAACTATGCAAACGAAATAAATAAAAGACGTACTTTTGCAATTATTTCCCACCCTGACGCGGGAAAAACCACTTTAACGGAAAAATTTCTGTTATACGGAGGAGCAATTAACTTAGCGGGAAGTGTAAAGGGAAAAGCAACAGCCCGTCATGCGGTTTCCGACTGGATGGAAATTGAAAAGGAAAGAGGTATTTCTGTTACATCTTCCGTATTACAGTTTAATTACGATAATTATTGTATTAACATTCTGGATACTCCGGGACATCAGGATTTCTCGGAAGATACCTATCGTACTTTAATGGCAGCGGATTCTGCAGTTATGGTAATTGATGCGTCCAAGGGTGTAGAAGCACAGACAAGAAAATTGTTTAAAGTTTGTGTTATGAGAAAGATTCCGATTTTCACATTTATTAATAAATTGGACCGTGAAGCCAACGATACCTTTGAATTGTTGGATGAAATTGAAAAAGAATTGGGGATTGCAACCTGTCCGATTAACTGGCCTATTGGCTGCGGTAAAAACTTTAAAGGAGTTTATGACAGAGAAACTCAGACAGTAGTAACTTATTCTGATACTGAGAAAGGTACGAAAGAAGGGGAAACATCCATTATTCCAATAACAGAAGAAGATTCCATTCTTGCTCATATCGGAGCAGAAAATAAAGAGCACTTAATGGAAGAAATTGAACTTTTGGATGGAGCCAGTGCGGAGTTTGATTTGGAAGCAGTACAAAGTGGTGATTTGACACCGGTATTTTTCGGTTCTGCTTTAACCAACTTTGGGGTAGAGATTTTCCTGCAGCATTTCTTAAAAATGACTACAACACCATTGCCGAGAAAATCTGATAAAGGTCTTATTGACCCTGTAGAAGAAGAATTTTCTGCTTTTGTATTTAAGATTCAGGCAAATATGAATAAAGCACATCGTGACAGAATTGCCTTTATGCGAATCTGTTCCGGTAAATTTGATGCCAATATGGAAGTAAAGCATGTTCAGGGAAATAAGGTAATGCGTCTTTCCCAGCCACAACAGATTATGGCAAGTGAAAGAAAGATTTTGGATGAAGCTTATGCGGGAGATATTATCGGAGTATTTGATCCGGGAATTTTCTCTATTGGAGATACCATCAGTATGCCTAAAGCAAGTTTCAAATATGAAGGAATTCCTACCTTTGCACCGGAGCATTTTGCCAGAGTAAGACAGATGGATACCATGAAAAGAAAGCAGTTTGTAAAAGGAATTACTCAGATTGCCCAGGAAGGTGCCATTCAGATTTTCCAGGAATATAACACCGGTTTGGAAGAAATTATTGTAGGAGTTGTTGGTGTTCTGCAGTTTGATGTTTTGAAATATCGTTTGGAAAATGAATATAATGTAGAAATCAGATTGGAACGTCTTCCATATGAACATATTCGTTGGATTGAAAATAAAGAAGAGATAAATGTGGACAAGCTAACCGGAACCTCGGATATGAAAAAAGTAAAAGATATGAAGGAAAATCCGCTTTTATTGTTTGTAAATCCTTGGAGTGTGGGTATGACACTGGATAGAAATCCGGGATTAGAATTGTCTGAATTTGGTAAAAATAATTAAAAGTTCATCTGAAACCGAGAAAATCGGAAGAAGAGGTGGCATTATGAAAAAAATAGGATGTTTGTTATTCTGTTGTGTTTTTCTGTGTGGCTGTCTGTTGCCGGGAGAAATAGATAAAGATACCGTTTTAGGCGAGGCAAAACTGGTAACAGAAAGTTCTTTGCCCATGGAACAGGGGGAAACAGAAAAAACGTCGAAGGAAGAAGTTACTACTCAAAGCAAAGATGAGGTGCAGGGTACAGATACTTTTACTGATGACATAAAAGCGGAAATGATGCGTGAACAGCAGAACCTATATTATTTTTCTAACTTGGAAATTACCCGGCAAAATTTATATGTGGAGATACTTTACGGGTTAGAAAATTATGTAGAGGAGATGGAAATTTCCACAAAGGATACGGCAGAGATTGATAAAGTATTTCAATGTGTGTTGATGGATCATCCGGAAATATTTTATACAGACGGATATTCTTTTGTGAAATATACTTTAGGTGAAGAGGTGAAAAAAATAACCTTTAAAGGAACCTATGTATATACAAAGGAGGAAAAGGAAAAACGGGAAAAGCTTGTGGAAAATGCAGCGTTAGAGTTGTTAAACGGGATTCCGGAAGATGCCACTGACTATGAAAAAGTAAAATATGTATATGAAACAGTGATTAAAAATACAGAATATGATATGGAGGCAGAGGATAACCAGAATATTTGCTCTGTATTTTTAAACGGAGCATCTGTTTGTCAGGGATATGCCAAGGCAGTACAATATTTGTTAATGAAATTGGATATTCCTGCCACACTGGTAGTCGGAACCGTGGAAAACGGGGAAGGTCATGCGTGGAATTTAGTAAAAGTAAATAACCGGTACTATTATTTGGATGCTACATGGGGGGATGCTTCCTATATGGTCCATTTGCAGGATGGGCAAGAAAAGGAACATATGCCGGCAATTAATTATGATTATTTGTGTGTAACTACAGAAGAAATTTTAAGAACCCATAGTTTGGGGGATTTGGTTTTGTTACCTCTGTGTGATTCCTTAGAGGATAATTATTATGTGCAGGAAGGGGCATATTTCGCAGAAGCCGACTTTGCACAACTGGAGCAGTTGATAAAAAGATATAAAGAAGAAGGGCGGGAAACGGTAACACTACGATGCAGTGATGATGCGGTATATCAGAAGATGGTAGAAGAACTGTTGAATAAACAAAGGATTTTCCGTTATCTGGATAACAATAGTAATAGTATTTTGTACACGGATTCACCTAAGCAGCGATGCATTACTTTTTGGTTGTAGAACAGAGGGGGAATAGCAAAAATAAAATACTAGGCAAAAAAAATATACAATGGTATAATAATAGGGAATTGTAACCGGAGAACAAAGGAGGTTATTATATGGAAAAAGAATATAGCAGAAATACGTATGTATTGCAGGATGATGAACATAAAGGCATGGTGCAGATTGCAGATGATGTAGTAGCGGTGATTGCAGGACTTGCAGCTACAGAAGTAAAAGGTGTTGCAGCCATGGCAGGAAATATAACCAATGAAATTATGAGTAAAGTAGGGAGAAAGAATCTCTCCAAAGGGGTTAAAATTTCCGTAAATGGAAAAAGAGTAAAAATCAGTTTAGCAATTATGATGGAGTATGGATATAATATTCCGGGAACTTGCAGTAAAGTTCAGGACAGGGTAAAATCTGCAGTGGAAAACATGACAGGTCTTACGGTTACTGATGTAGATATTCGTATTGCAAGTGTTGAAATGCAGAAAAAATAAGTGGAGCCGTATAGAATGAACAGAAGAACTTTAAGAGAACAGGTTTTTAAATTATTATTTCGTGTAGAATTTAATTCCAAGGAAGAAATGGAAGAACAGTGCCGTCTTTTTTTGGAGCATGAAGAACTTGAAATTACAGAAGAAGATGCAGATTATATTGTAGGTAAATATACAGCTATTCACGATAAATTAGATGAAGTGGATGCTATGATTAACGAAAAAGCAAAAGGTTGGTCTACCGATAGAATGGGAACGGTAGAGTTAACCATTATCCGTCTTGCTGTATATGAAATGAGATACGATGAAACTGTTCCGGAAGGAGTGGCAATTAACGAAGCCGTGGAATTAGCCAAAAAATACGGCCAGGATGAATCTGCGGGATTTGTAAATGGTGTATTGGCAAAATTTGTAAGTGAAGTCAAGTAAATAAGCTTATGCAGGGATGATTATGCAGAATGTTTATACCGTTGCACAAATTAATACGTATATAAAAAATATGTTCATGCAGGATTATTTGTTGCAGGAAGTCAGAGTCCAGGGGGAAATCAGCAACTGCAAATACCATCCTTCTGGACATATTTATTTTACGTTAAAAGATAAAAAAGGAACCCTCAGTTGTGTTATGTTTGCAGGAAACCGCAAGAATTTGGATTTTACATTAACAGAGGGACAGCAGGTAATTGTAGAGGGCAGTATTGATATTTATGAGAGAGATGGAAAATATCAGTTGTATGCCCGCAAAATAAAGAAAGATGGAGCAGGAGCCCTGTTTGAACAATTTGAGCGCTTAAAGCAGGAATTGTTGGAAAGAGGGCTTTTTGCCAAAGAATATAAACAACCTATTCCAAGATATATCCGTACCTTGGGAGTAGTTACTGCATCTACCGGCGCAGCCATCAGAGATATTATCAATATTGCAAAACGAAGAAATCCTTATATTCAAATTATTCTTTATCCTGCTATTGTGCAGGGAGATGGAGCGGCACCAAGTATTGTACAGGGAATTCGTGCCTTGGAACAGTTTGGAGTGGATGTTATGATTGTAGGCCGTGGTGGTGGTTCCATGGAAGATTTGTGGGCATTTAATACGGAGCTTGTGGCACAGGCAGTATTTGACTGTAGTGTTCCTATTATTTCAGCGGTAGGCCATGAAACAGATACTACCATTATTGATTTTGTATCCGATTTAAGGGCACCAACTCCTTCTGCGGCAGCAGAACTGGCAGTCTATGATGTGAGAGAATTGCTGGGGCAATTAGAAACTGCCAGAGAACAATTAAACGCCAGTATGGAAAGAAAACTTAAAATTTTTAGGTTACAGACAGAACAGAAAAAGCAACTTTTAAATACTTTAAGTCCCATGGCAAAAATCAGGGAAAAGAAATATCAATGCATTCGTAGTGAAGAGGTTTTAAAAGAAGCATTTTTACGAAAACTAAATGATAAAAAGTATGCATTACAGCTTCAGATAGAGAGACTTTCCGGATTATCGCCATTGCAAAAATTGCAGCAGGGATATTCTTATGTTGTAGATGATGAAGGAAAGAATATTCGAAGTATTTCTCAGGTGAAAAAAGAAGAAAATTTAGAGATTTATGTCACCGATGGAAAGATTGTTACCAAGGTGCAAGATGTAACCAACGTAGAGATGGGGAAAAATGATTTTAAATAGGGGATTTTGACAAATATGGCAAAAAGAAAAGAAGAAAAGTTATCATTGGAAGAAGCTTTGGGTAAATTGGATGAAACTATTTCCAGATTACAGTCAGATGAGGTTTCTTTAGAGGAATCCTTTGAACTGTATAAAACCGGCATGGATTATGTAAAAATCTGCAGTGAAACCATAGACATGGTGGAAAAGAAGGTACTTATGCTGAATCAGGAGGGGAACTTAAATGAATTGGGAGAATAAGTTACAGGAAAGAGTAGCTGAAGTAGAGGCAGTTATCGGTAAATTTTTACCACAGGAAGAAGGGTATCAGAAGACTGTATTAGAAGCCATGAATTATAGCATTCTTGCGGGAGGGAAAAGACTTCGCCCTATGTTAATGGAAGAAACCTATCGTTTGTTTGGTGGAAACGGCAGCGTGGTGGAACCTTTTATGGCGGCCATGGAAATGATACATACCTATTCGTTGGTGCATGATGATTTGCCGGCTATGGATAATGATGAATACAGACGGGGAAGAAAAACAACTCATGTGGTATACGGAGAAGGTATGGCAATTCTTGCCGGAGATGGTCTTTTAAATTATGCTTTTGAAACTGCCTTAAAAGCTTTTGATATAGAACCGGAAAATTCCAATATTCCAAAGGCACTGCAGGTGATGGCCCAAAAAGCCGGTGTTTATGGAATGATTGGAGGGCAAACAGCGGATATTGAAGGCGAAGAAATGGAACAGGACAAAGTAACCAATGAATTGCTTTTATTTATTCATGAAAATAAAACTGCAGCACTGATTCAAAGCTCCATGATGATTGGAGCCATTTTGGCAGGTGCAAAGCAGGAAGAAATTGAGGCTGTGGAAAAAATTGCATACAATGTAGGTATTGCTTTTCAGATACAAGATGATATTTTAGATATAACCAGTTCGTTAGAAGTTTTAGGTAAAATGACCGGTAGTGATGAGAAAAATAACAAGGTAACCTATGTAACTTTGAACGGTATGGAAAAATCCAGGGAAGATGTAGAGAAGCTTTCAAAAGAGGCTATCAGTTTGCTGGATTCTTTTGAACAAAAAAATGAATTTTTAAGTCAGTTAATTGAGCAGTTAATTACCAGGGAAAAATAAAAAGGAGGCAAAATTATGCTTCTTGATTTCATTAAGAAACCAAATGACATTAAAAAAATAGAACCACAAAATTATGATAAGCTTGCAAAAGAAATCCGGGAGTTTTTAATTCACTCTATTAGCGAGACCGGAGGGCATCTGGGTTCCAATTTAGGGGTAGTGGAACTTACCATGGCACTGCATCTTGCATTGGATTTACCAAAAGATAAAATTGTATGGGATGTGGGACATCAGTCATATACTCATAAACTCTTGACAGGAAGAAAAGATGGGTTCCATAATTTGCGTAAATATGGCGGAATGAGCGGTTTCCCCAAAAGATGTGAAAGTGAATGTGACAGTTTTGATACCGGACACAGTTCCACTTCTATTTCCGCAGGCTTGGGATTTGTAAAAGCAAGGGATATTAAGGGAGAGGATAATTGCGTTGTTTCCGTAATCGGAGATGGTTCCTTAACCGGTGGTATGGCATATGAAGCATTAAATAATGCAGGCCGTATAGATTCCAATTTTATTATTATTTTAAATGATAATAATATGTCTATTTCCGAAAATGTGGGTGGTATGTCTAAATATTTAAATAACATACGCACTGCAGATAATTATCGTAATACCAAAGATGGAATCTATTCTTCTCTTTTAAAAAGAAAGCATGGAAAAGAAATTGTAGATATCATTCGTAAGGCAAAAAGCAGTGTAAAGCAGCTCTTTGTCCCGGGAATGTTATTTGAACATATGGGAATTACTTATTTGGGACCTGTGGATGGACATGATATCGGAGGTTTGGTGACGGTTATTAATGAAGCTAAACGTTGTAAATCAGCGGTGTTAATTCATGTTGTAACCCAAAAAGGAAAAGGCTTTGAACCTGCAGAAAAACATCCTGCCAGATTTCATGGAGCAGAGCCCTTTGACATTGAGACGGGAGTGCCCAAAAAGTTAAAGCCAAAGGCAAATTATACAGATGTATTTTCTACCGTTATGATTAAGCTGGCAAGAAGAAACCCGGATGTGGTTGCTATTACTGCAGCAATGCCTGATGGAACCGGTCTGAAAAGATTCCGTAATCTATATCCTGACCGTTTCTTTGATGTGGGAATTGCGGAGCAGCATGCAGTAACCTTTGCGGCAGGGCTTGCGGCAGGTGGATTGAAGCCTATTGTGGCGATTTATTCTTCTTTTTTACAAAGAGCTTACGATCAAGTATTACATGATGTATGCATTCAGAATCTGCCGGTAGTTTTTGCCATAGACAGAGCCGGTTTGGTAGGAAGTGATGGGGAAACCCATCAGGGAATCTTTGATTTATCCTTTCTGTCCTCCATTCCTAATATGCAGATCATGGCGCCAAAGAATAAATGGGAACTTTCAGACATGATGAAGTTTGCAGTAGCTTTTAACGGCCCTATTGCCGTTCGTTATCCCCGTGGGGAAGCCTATGATGGGCTGGAAGAATTCAGAAGTCCTGTTGAATATGGAAAAAGCGAAATGATTTATGAAGAACAGGATATCGCACTTTTAGCAGTGGGAAGTATGGTGAAAACAGCCGAAGAAGTAAGAAATGCTTTAAAAGAAAATGGCTATTCCTGTACTTTGGTTAATGCACGTTTTGTAAAGCCTATTGATGAAGAAAATATTTTATCGTTATGTAAGAACCATAAATTACTGGTCACCATGGAGGAAAATGTAGCCAGTGGCGGTTATGGAGAGAAAGTGCGTACCTTTGTGGATGAGAGGGAATTAAGTGCAGAAGTGCTTACCATTGCCATTCCTGACGAATATGTAGAACATGGAAATGTGGATATTCTGAAAAAAGAAGTAGGAATTGATGCCAAAACCATAACAGAAAAAGTAAGAAAAATATACGCGGAGTTATAAATGAAAGAAAGATTGGATGTTTTGCTGGTGGAGCAGGGATTTGCAGCTTCCAGAGAAAAAGCAAAAGCTATTATTATGTCCGGCAGCGTGTTTGTAAACGGACAGAGAGAAGATAAAGCCGGAACCACTTTTGATCCGGCAAAGTCTACCATTGAAGTGAAAGGACATACCTTAAAATATGTCAGCCGTGGTGGTTTGAAGCTGGAAAAAGCAATGAAACAGTTTTCCATATCCTTGGAAAATAAGGTTTGTATGGATATAGGGGCTTCCACAGGCGGTTTTACCGATTGTATGTTACAAAGTGGTGCTGCAAAGGTATATTCTGTAGATGTGGGACATGGGCAGTTGGCATGGAGTCTCCGTAATGATGAACGTGTAGTCTGTATGGAAAAAACTAATTTCAGATATCTGACCAGGGAAGATATTCAAGACGATTTGGATTTTGCTTCCGTAGATGTTTCTTTTATTTCTTTAAGTAAAATTTTATTGCCGGCAAGAAAGCTGCTGAAAGATGGAGGTCAAATGGTTTGTCTCATAAAGCCTCAGTTTGAAGCAGGAAAGGATAAAGTTGGGAAAAAAGGGGTTGTAAGAGAAAAAAGTGTTCATCAGGAAGTGATAGAAAAAATATATACATTAACAGAAATCTTAGGTTTTCAGATTCTTGGTTTGGAATATTCTCCAATCAAAGGACCGGAAGGAAACATCGAATATTTGATTTATATTGAAAAAAATTCTGCTGAGAATGAAAGAACCGTGGATTATACGGAAAATCTTGTGGAAACCATGTTGCTGGAGCAGATACAGGAGAAAACAGGATTTGGTAGAGAAGAAGGGAATTTGCAGTTTATAAAAGAAACTGTGGAGAAGGCACATCAATCTTTGTAAATTGGGGAAAAAATGAAGAAGTTTAGTATTGTAATAAATGAATTGAAAGATCCGAAAATGAAGGTTACGGAAAGAATAAGCAGTTATCTTCAAAATCGGGGAGCAAGTTGTGTAACGGTAAAAGATGCACAGGATTTAACACAGGAAGTAGAATGTATTTTGGTTTTGGGGGGAGACGGAACCATGTTACAGGCAGCCGGACCGGCTGCAAGAAAGCAGATTCCTATGATTGGAGTGAATCTGGGAACATTAGGCTATTTGGCAGAAATAGAACTGGATAATTTGGAAGAAGCTTTGGAACAACTGATTCAGGATGAATATGAATGTGATGAGAGAATCATGTTGCAGGGACGGATTGTGGGAAAGGATTCCGAAAGGGAATTATCACCTGCTTTAAATGATATTTCCATTACCCGTTGCGGATCCTTACAAATTATTTCTTTAAAAATTTCTGTAAACGGGCAGTTTTTGTGTCAGTGGAATGCGGATGGAATTATTATTTCTACTCCAACCGGATCCACCGGCTATAATATGTCTGCAGGAGGTCCCATTGTAGAACCGGGAGCCAATTTAATTGTGCTGACACCTATTTGTGCTCATACTTTAAATGCCAGAAGCATTATATTAAAAGCGGAAGATAGTGTGGAAATAGAAATTGACAGCGGACATAACGGAAGTATATTACAGGTAGAAGCCAATTCTGACGGAAGTGAAAGAATTTCCATGGAAACAGGAGATAAAATTTTTATTTCAAAAGCAGAAAGTACTACCGGAATTATAAAATTAAGTAAAGTAAGTTTTCTTGAAATTTTACATAAAAAAATGTAACTATTCATTTGACGGGAAGCTATTGCGAGGAAATCCGAAAGATTTTCCGGCTGATTCTGAATAGTTATAAGAAAAACAAGTGAGGGTTTTTAATGAAAAGTAATCGTCATCAGAAAATAATAGAATTAGTGGACAATTACGAAATAGAAACACAGGAAGAGTTGGCAGACAGATTAAGAGAAGAAGGATTTCAAGTAACTCAGGCAACCGTATCCAGAGATATCAGAGCATTGAAATTGTCAAAGGTTTCTTGTGGAAATGGCAGGCAGAAATATGTAGCGGTGAAGCAGAATGATGCCTATTTAAGTGAGAAGTATATCAGAGTATTAAAAGATGGATTTGTTTCTATGGACAAAGCACAGAATATTTTGGTAATTAAGACCGTCAGTGGAATGGCAATGGCAGTAGCGGCTGCGGTAGATGCCATGCAAATGGAAGAAATTGTAGGAAGTATAGCCGGAGATGATACTATTATGGCTGCGGTACGCACCACAGATGATACTCAGGTTGTTATGGATAAAATTTTAGAAATGATGAAGTAAAAGGATGGGGAAAACTCGGAAGTCTTACGGATTTTCGAGTTTTAAATATTAGAATGTGACTTACCGGAGAGAAGAGTAAGGAGTACCTATGTTAATTAGTTTACACGTAAAAAATCTGGCATTAATTGATGAAACGGAAGTTTTTTTAAAAAACGGATTAAACATTTTAACCGGGGAAACCGGAGCAGGTAAATCTATTATTATGGGATCTGTGAATCTTGCATTAGGTGGGAAAGCGGATAAAGGTCTTATAAGAAGCGGTGAAGAGTATGCTTTGGTTGAATTGGTTTTTCAGACAGATTCTGAGGAGCAAAAACAGATGCTTACAGAAATGGACATTCCATTAGAAGAAGATGGAATGGTCATTGTAATGCGGAAATTGATGCCGGAGAGAAGCTTGTGTAAAGTCAATGGCGTTACTGTAAGTCAGAGACAGTTAAAGGAATTAGCTTCTTTATTTATAAATATTCACGGACAGCATGAAACAAAAGATTTATTGAATGTGAAAAAATATTCTCAGATTTTAGATGAATATAGCGGAGAAGGACTGCTAAAAATAAAAGAAAAATTAAAAGCAGTTTATGCAGATTATAAAAAAACATGTATGACATTGGAGCTTTCCGTAGAGGACGAAAAAGAAAGAAACAGGGAGATTTCTTTAATCAGTTACGAAATTGAGGAAATAGAAAATGCTTCTCTTCAAGTAGGAGAAGACGTGGAACTGGAAGAATTATATCGTAAGATGGTAAACAGTAAGCGTATCGCTGATAATATTAGGGTAGCTTATGAGTGTACCGGATATGGTGGAAGAAGTGCAGCAGGAGACAGCATTGGCAGAGCTGTACGTGAATTAAAACAGGTTGCTTCTCTGGATTCTGAGGTAGAAGAATTGGCCGGACAGTTGGAGGAAATAGACAATTTGTTGAATGATTTCAACAGAAGTCTGGCATCCTATCAGGAAAGTTTGGAATTTCAGCCCGGTGAGTTTGAACGGGTAGAAAGAAGATTGAATCAATACAATCATTTAAAAGATAAATATGGTAATTCTATAGAAGAAATCCTTACTTATAAAGAGGAAAGAGAAGAACAGTTGGAGCGGCTTGCCGATTATGAAAATTATATTTCAGGATTGGAAGCGCAAAAAGAAAAAGAATATAAGGAAGTATTGGCTTGTTGCAGTGAACTTTCTAAGTGTCGTAAAGAAAATGCATTAATTTTACAGGAAAAATTAAAAATTGCATTACAGGAATTGAATTTCCTGTCGGTAGAATTGGAAATTCCGGTTGTTTCGGATGAAAATGCAATTACAAGTGAAGGTTATGATGATGTTGACTTTGTCATTTCCTTAAATCCGGGAGAACCAATGAAATCTGTTAGTAAAGTTGCCAGTGGTGGAGAGCTTTCCAGAATTATGTTAGCATTAAAATCCATTATGGCAGATAAGGAAAAAATAAATACTCTGATTTTTGACGAAATTGATGCCGGTATCAGTGGGAAAACAGCATGGAAAGTATCTGAAAAAATGGCACTTTTGGGAAAAGAACATCAGTTAATCTGTATTACCCATCTGCCCCAAATAGCAGCTATGGCGGACAGTCATTTTATGATTGAAAAAAGTGCAAAAAATGGAAGAAGTGTAACAGAAATTTTTGAACTAAAAGAGGAAAAAATAATTCACGAGCTTGCACGACTATTAAGTGGAAATGAAGTTACGGAGGCTGTGATTACCAATGCCAAAGAGTTGAAAGAATTGGCAGTAAAAACAAAACAAAATCTAAATTAAAAAGTAAAAAGTGTCACATAATAAGAAGGATGTACAATGGTACATCCTTTTTTCTCGTCTTATTAGAATGTTTTTTTACAGAAAGGGGAAAATATGAAGATAGATAAAAATCAAAAAAGAGGCAGAATTTATAGAAAAATTTTATATATAGGCTTTGGAGTGTCCGCAATGACATTATGTAGTACCTGGATATGGAATATTTGGAATAAGGTGCCCTCCAATATTCATGTCAGGGCAGGACAGGAGCAGGGATTGGAATTTTATGTGCCTGCTACAGCTACTATTTATAAAAATCAAAATCAGGAGAAAGTAAGTGTGGATTTAAATCAGGAATTGACTTTTTATGGAGAAGCGGAAGATACCTATACTATGGAGGTAAATTTGTTTGGGTTTATTCCGTTTAAACAGACGGCGGTGTCAGTGATTCAAGAAAAAAAGGTAATTCCCATAGGGGAACCGGTAGGAATTTATGTGCAGACGGATGGAGTTCTTGTGATTGATACGGGGAGTTTTCTTTCCGAAAATGGGGAAAAAGTTGCACCATCAAAGAATGTGTTGTTGCCGGGAGACTATATTTATGAAGTAAATAAACAAAATATAGAGAGTAAAGAAGAATTAATGGAAATAATCGGGAATTGTGCAGGACATAGTTTAAAAATGGGAATCCGAAGAAAGGAAACAAATTATGAAGTGCAAGTAGAACCATTAAAAGATAAAAAAGGAGAGTACAAGCTGGGAATTTGGGTTCGCGATAATGCCCAAGGAATAGGAACATTAACGTTTGCGGATGAAAATGGTTGCTTTGGGGCTTTGGGCCATGGAATCAATGATGTGGATACTACCAATCTAATGGAAATGAAAGTAGGAGGTCTCTATAAAGCGGATATCATTTCAATTGCCAAGGGGATGAAAGGAAATCCCGGGGAATTGACAGGGGTGATAGCCTATTCTAACCGCTATAAATTAGGAGAAATTTATCAGAATACAAAAGAGGGGGTTTATGGTGTTTTGAATACAGAAAATATAGAGAATAGAGAAACTTCTATTCCTATTGCATTAAAACAGGAAATAGAAAAAGGGGAAGCCAAGATATTATGCACCATTTCTAATGAGCCGGAATTGTTTGATGTAGAAATTACAGATATTCATTTGGAAAATGATAATATAAACCGTGGATTAGAGATTACAGTAATAGATGAAAGGTTATTGAATGTTACCGGTGGGATTGTGCAAGGCATGAGTGGGAGTCCTATTATTCAGGATGGAAAACTGGTTGGTGCGGTAACCCATGTGCTAGTGAATGATCCAACAATGGGTTACGGAATTTTTATAGAAAATATGCTGGATGCAGCAGGATAAAAATTTGACAGGGGCAGATTGCTCCTGCCTTTTTTGCATTTATATGCTATAATGATTCCAATATAACTTGATTTGAGGGAGAGCAGTTATGAATTT
>JAFZGJ010000122.1 GCA_017555455.1 Lachnospiraceae bacterium | reverse complement strand
GCAAGACGGTTTCTAAAGAAACGTTTTGCTACCATGGCTCCAGGAGAAAGTACCTTAACACGACGGTCGTCATTTAAGGAAAACTGTTCTGTAGTTGTTTCTTCTACAGATGTCTGATTTACATTTTCACTCATCTTACTACCGCCTTTCTTAGGATACTCTTACTCGTGGGTCTACTACTGCATATAATACGTCAGTAATTAAGTTACCAAGTAATGTCATCATTGCCATAAATACTAAATAGAACATGGAGAATGGAATATCTCCTGCTGTCATAGAATAATAAGATGCATAACCAATTCCGGGGATACCAAATAAAGTTTCTGTAATTAATGCACCTGAGAATAATGCCGGTAAAGAACCACCTAAAATAGTAACTGTAGGAATTAATGTATTACGGAAAGCATGATGGTAGATAACTTTCTTTTCACTAAGACCTTTTGCTCTGGCAGTTCTGATATAGTCTGCATTTAAAACTTCTAACATGTTAGTACGTGTATAACGCATAAGCGCACCCATACTTACTACAACTAATGTAGTAATCGGTAATACCAAATGGTTTGCTTTGTCCATAATCTGTCCCCATGAATCAAGATATTCATAGTTACGACCAACTAAACCATATAAGTCAAACCAACCAAGTTTAACGGAAAATACTAATTTTAAAAGTGATGCAAAGAAGAAGGTTGGTAAGGAAATACCAGCCAAGGCTACTACGGAAATTGTGTAGTCTGCTTTGCTATACTGTTTTGTTGCTGCAATAATTCCCAAAGGAATCGCAATAATAATTTCAAAAAAGAGTGCAATTCCACCCATAACAAAAGAAACCCATACAGTATCTCTAAATTTATCAACAACCGGCATGGTCCATTTCCAGCTGTCACCAAATTCACCTCTAAACATAGTTCCCAACCATGCAAAGTATCCGGGAATAATTCCCTTATCCATATTGTACATAGCGGTTAACTGAGCCATCCATTCTTCAAAGCTCTTACTTCCCGGCTGCATTGATTTTTCACGTGCTACCTGTTCAATATAAGAAGTTGGTAAACAACGCATTAATGTATAAATAATCAAAGCAACAAAGAATAAAATTACAATTGATAATAAAATTCTTTTTGTTACGTATTTACGCACCCTTTTTTCCTCCATTTCTTTTTATAAATAACGTTTGTAAACGAGAATCTTCTTCATTCTCTTATTTTATGCTAACAACTGCGTATCAAGCAACGATTTCAACGCACCTTTACGTTGCAAAGCAACATCCTTCCATAAATCATTTAACTCATAAAAATCGAAATAATTTGAAGTCGTTGCCAGATACGCAGTTAAGTTGTCCCAAAAATCTTGGGACAACTCACTGCTTTATGCTAGTCTAATAATTTTTTATTATAACATATAATAAGCATTCTTATTTAGCATATATCTTAATTATTCTTAGTTTAATTCAATGTTCTGGATTTCAGACCACCATGGATAGAATGTTGTGATATCCGGTGTAACTGTTTCCATATTTACACGTTCTGTAGCGAAGATAATAGCGTTCTGTCTCTGATATACAGGAACTTCTACTGCCCAGTCAATGATAATATCAAGACATTCTTTGTACATTAATTTACGGAATGCCTGATCTGTTGTTGCACGGGCATCAAGAATTAACTGTGATAATTCTTCATCATCGATATCGTACTGGTAGTTAGAACCACCTTCCGGATGGTAAATCTGGAACATATCAGGGTCAACTGTTGTCTGCCATGCTGCACACCAGATTGCAACTGTTCCTGCTTCTAATGCTGACCAAAGGTCAGAAGAGTTGCTTAAGTCAGTAACGATTAAGTTAATACCGATTTCAGCTAATGCTTCTTTTGCCAATGTACAAATCATGAAGGATGGATGATCACCGGCACCATCGGCAGGGATTAATAATTCGTATTCTAAAGAGCCACCTTCCGGAGCTGCAGTTACTTTACCATCTGCTACTGTGTATCCGGCTGCTTCTAAGAATCCTAAAGCTGCTTCTTTTGCTGCTGCGTATTTAGCTTCATCATCCATACCAGATGTGTAAATGTCATTTCCATTTACGTCTGTAGAGAATGCTAATTTGTAGCCTTCGTCTGTAGGCTGTGGAGCTGCCCAAGATGTATTAGAAATTGGGTAGTTGATTACGGAAGCTAATTCACCATAGTAAGAGTCGATAGCTACATCACGGTATACAGAGAAGATTGTACCGAATGCTTTACGTAAGTTTTTAGAAGCATCAGAATCTTTTACTCCGCCAATGCTCATAACTTCCGCATTCATACCGATATAACCATATCCTCTGTTATCTACTGTACTTACAGTAATTACAGAACCGCTTGTTTCACCACCGTTAGCTTTCTGGATAGCTGCTACAGTATCTTTATCAAAGGATGGATCTGTGATATCAATTGTACCTGTAATAGCACCGTTTAATTTATCAGCTTCCTGTGTTTCTAAGAAGTTCATGTATTTTGTTTTTGGTGCGCCTAAGAAGTAATTTTCATTAGCTACAAAGTTAATAACGCCGTTTTCAAATTTTACAAATTTGTAAGGACCGGCACCCATTGGCTGTGTTGTTTTTGCACGAACTAAGCTTAAATCTCCTTTAGGGAAACCGAAGGAGTTGTTAGCAACGTCGAAAAGTTCATCACTTCCGTAGTAGTGTAAAGGAGCTACAAATAAAGTGAACTGGTAAATAGCTGTAGCATCTACTTCTGTCATTACTACACGTACGTTGTAATCATCAATTTTCTGGATACCTGTGATGCTTGGAGCAGATTCACCAGTCTGAACTGCTTCTGTCATATCCTTTTCACCGGCTTTTTCTAAAACTGTAGCAGAGAATGCCATACCTGCAGTTTCTGCATCCATTGCTTTGATATCATACGCATACTTTTCTGCAATTGCTGCAAAGAAATCTGCTGCTGTTGCGTCTGCTGCTAAACCATCAAATCCCCAAAGTGCTGCTGAAGTTGCCACATCTGTAGCACCATAAGAAGCATAATTTGCTAAACAATAATCTACGATTTCCTGTGCAAAAGCTTCCCCTGTTTCATTGAAAGCATTCCAGAAGTTGTTGTACTGTTCTTCTGTATAGAAATCTGTTGCTTCATATCCTGCATTACCTGCAGCTGCAATTAATTTCCAACGGATATCAATACCTGCACGGTATTCTTCCATACCTTCGATTGGAAGAGCAAACAATGTGCTGCTGCCATCGTATGTTGGGTCACTAAGAACATACATAGAGAAAATAACGTCATCAGCTGTTAATGCTTCACCGTCAGAGAATTTAACATCATCTCTTAATTTGAAGTCATAGTAAACTGTACCGTCTTCGTTTTCTGTTACTGTAAGATCAGCGATACCATAATAAGTATAGTCTGTACCATTGTAATTAATGGTTTCTCCTTCGATACCTTTGTAGATAATAGCACCCTGACGGTCACTAGCTAATAAAGCTACCTGAGTCATAGTCTGTGCATCCTGGTCATAAGCAGACTCTGCAAAGAATGGAGAGAACTTGCTGCTGAAAGGAGCGTATCCAACTACTAAAGGTGTTTCATCACCAGATTCTGTAGTTGCTGTTTCCGGAGCTGTTTCTTCTGTTGCTGCTTCCGGAGCTGTTTCTGTTGTAGCACCGCCACCACAAGCTGTTAAACCAACAACCATAGCGCATGCTAAAAGAATGGAAAGCAATCTTTTTTTCATAATTTTTCCTCCTATTTAAATTTTTTGAGTTATGAATAAACTAACTCTGCTTTCTTAATTTATATAAAAATCCTTCAAACCGCTGTTTAAAGCATTCTCATATCACTATTACGGTTTCTTATATCTGTAAACTTATCTATATTTCCTACTCATGGGAAGGATTTTTTTCTTCAGTCACATAATGCATAATTTTTCTCTGTCGGTTCCATACCACACAGGACATAACTAAAATAAAACCCAAAATCATGGCAAAATAAATATCACCACTGTTTCTTTTGGATGCCTCCATCAAAATCCCTATAACTTGTCCACCCAAACTGAATATATAAAGTAAAATCGCAACCGTCAAAGACTGTATCGGTCCCTGATATGCTTTATCATATTCTCTTTGTTCCATTCTGCTTTCCATATTCCTTAAGGCAAAGCTTCCGGAAAGATAGCCCCATAAACATATCAATGTTAATTCCAAAGGAATTACAATATAAATAGTTTGATTTCCGTTACAGGGAATGCAAAGACTGATAAAAACGAGAATAAAACAACTGATACCATATATTATTTGTATCAGGCTTTCTTTTTTTTGCTCTTCTTTCTGAATTTTTGAAAGGTAGTATTTACCAAGATACTTGAGTTCTCCTTTTTCCGTAGGGACATAATCCTTGACATATTTCTTTTTCAAACTCTGCTCCTTTATCCGACAGGATTTGTAACTTTTTCACGACATTAAATTACTGCAACGCCACGTTACTGCGTTAAACTTTTCCCCAAAAACAAAAAAAGTACAATGAATTATATATTCATTGTATTCCCCTCACTTCTCTGTCTGTACCATGCGCACACATGTATTTAATTATACTAAAATAATTTCTTTTGTCAATGTAGGATGCGTAAAACTCCTTCTCCAAAATTTAGTAATTTTTCACAAAAAGAGAGCCCTAAAGCTCTCTCTCCTGAATCTCTTTTTTCATACTGCTAAGCACTGCTAAGGTAGTTGGGAAAATTAACATTCCCCAGAATCCTATTACCTTCAATCCAACGTATAATGAAATCATGGTTGCCAAAGGATGGAGTCCAATCTGTTTTCCTACCAGCTTAGGTTCCATGGTATTACGGATAATGGTAATTATCAGATATAATACGAACATTCCGATTCCCATGGGAATGTTTTTCATAACCAGTAAAACCACTGTCCATGGTAACAATATCCCACCGGTTCCCAAAACCGGAAGAATATCAAAAACAGCTACCATAAGGCCGATAATCGGCGCATAAGGTATTCCCAATATTTGAAATCCCAAAGTTAATTCCACATAAGTCATTAAAAACAATAAACTATAAGAACGGATATATACCAACAAAGTATTTGTCACGTACCATTTTACGGTTTCAAATGCTTTCTCTTTTCCTTTTGGAATAAGGCTGAAAAAAAAGGCCATAACTTTATCATAATCCAGCAAGAAGAAAAAACAGGAAATAATCATAAGAATCAACTTAATAATCAATCCCGGTATTCCCGCAATTCCGCTGGTAACAGCCTTAATAGCATTCATGGAAAAACTGGAAATAAAATTTCCTATATTACCTACAAAATTCTGAAATACTCCATTGATTTTTTCTGTTAATTCCGGATCCGCAAAGGTCAGGCGTTCTGTTGCTTCTAAATAAAGGAAATTTAATAGTGGCAGTATTTCTTCCTGATAAAGACGCGGAATAAATTCCAGGAAGCCTAAAAACCAATCCATCAGGGCAACCCCCAAAAAGGCAATTCCCCAAAACAACAATGCAAAAAAAGCAATACCTACCATAATGGCGCAAAACCTTCTCGCCTTATTATCTTTTCCTGCCAGTTTTTTTGCAGGAATTACCAGTACACTGGCCATTATGAAGGAGATAATAAAGGGCAGTAAAATAGGCACCAGATATTTGCAAACAATCAACGCCATACAGATAATAAAGGCATAAAATACGGTATTAATAATAAATTCTCTTTTCTTTTCTATATTCAAATTTGTATCCTCATTTCTGATTCTTCTTTATGTAATATTTTTTTACATTTATTACTATTTATATTCCGTAAATCTGGCCCTTCCATTTTCCTTGGATTCATATAATGCCTGATCCGCTTTTTTCAAAAGCTGATCTAATTCTTCCGGATATTTAGAATAAAACACATATCCGCCTGACAGGCGCACATCTACTTCCTTACCAAACACTTCGATTTTTGCCTGTATCATATGGTCATATATTCTCTTTATTTTTTCTTTTAGAATATCATCATTGTCAGCACCATAAATTATAATAGAATATTCATCTCCACTAAGTCTGGTCACATAACTGTTCTTATCTTTTACAACAGACAAAATCTCTGCCGCCTTCTTAATTGCCTTATCTCCGTTGGCGTGACCATAGGTATCATTAAACTGCTTTAATCCATCCAAATCGCACATCATTAAAACTGCGTGTTTTAAGTTTTCCGGATTCTGATACAGCATTTTCATTTTCTGATAAAAAGCTCTTCTGGTAAGCAATCCCGTCAACAAATCATAATCTCTTTCCCTCTGCAAACGCTGTTTCTCTATAATTTCTTCCGTAACATCCATAATTACGCCAAACTCTGATTGCTGATTATACAGAGACTCTATTTTTACGTAACATTCCGTTTCTGCCGGAAGCTGATATACTTTACGGAATCCTTCCACAGGCTGTTGTTTTATACTTTGAATCTTCTGTTCAAATAAGTTCTTATCCGCAAGAAGCTTCTCCATCTCCTCTTCCGACATCATTAATATGGCTCCCAGTTTGCCACTTGCCAACACCCTATCACTTTCTCCACCATATTCGTAGACAGCAATCAACATATCTACAGCATTCAATACTTTTGAAATCTTACGGTTTTGCTCCATAAGACTGGAAGTCATCTGATTAATATTTACACTTAAACCTTCCAGTTCCGGCGTTTTATCTGCTTCAATTACCGTATCTAATTTGCCATTGGTGATATCTTTCATGCCGGCAGTTATTTTATCAATATCCTGAATAATATATCTATCCACTATGCTCATACTTCCTACAATCATAATATAAGAAGCAATGAATAAATAGAGAAAAAGCTGTCCTGCATTACTTTTCATATTTTCAAATACCATGGTTTCCAGCTGGGATACACCAATATAGTATTCTCCTACTTCTTCAAAATAGAAGCACTTTTTCAAACCTGTTTTAGTGGAGGTTACAACCTCTTCAAGCTTCCACTCTCCCATCAACTCTTCTATGGGAGTTGTTACTAAACTGTTATCTGTGGCTCCTACAATGGTATGTTCTTTCTTCTCAACAACATAATAGGTCATTCCATCGGATACCGGCATTCGTGAAATCAAATTACGGACTTCTGTCTTTTTTACAATTTCCTGCTCATTCTTTTTCAATGCCACATCAATCTGGTCAATCACCAAAGCGCTGTTATTTTTCATATGTTTTGTGGAATCATCCCTCTGTATCAGTATATTCAATAAGGAAATGACTCCCATTACAGTTCCTATAATTAATACCAACCGGGTTGCTACTATTTTTTTCATATAACTCCCCCTATTATCAAACAAAAGATGGTTATTTTTTTTAATTGTACTTTAATTCCCTTACATATGCAATTTATTTTTACTATTAAGAGTTGAAAAAATAAAGTAATTCGACTAAAATGAAAACAAATATACAGATAAACTATATCATGTAAGAGAGGGTAAATATTATGAGACTTATTACACGTTCCGATTTTGACGGATTAGCTTGCGGCGCTTTATTAAAAGAAGCCGGCATTATTGATTGTTGGAAATTCGCCCACCCAAAAGATATTCAGGATGGTTTAGTGGAAGTTACGGAAAATGATTGTCTTGCTAACGTTCCTTTCGTAGAAGGCTGCGGTCTTTGGTTTGACCACCATTCCAGTGAACATGAACGTTTGGAATTAGAAGGAAAATACAAAGGGGAAAGCCGTATTACTCCTTCCTGTGCAAGAATCATTTACGAATACTATGGCGGAAAAGAACGTTTCCCTCAATTTGACGATTTAATGGAAGCTGTTGACAAAGTTGACTCCGGTAATCTTACCGTTGATGAAGTTTTAAATCCTACCGGTTGGATTCTTCTTGGATTTTTAATGGACCCAAGAACCGGTCTCGGAAGATGGAGACAGTTCACCATTTCCAACTATCAGTTAATGGAAAACTTAATCGATGCCTGTCGCACTATGACTACAGAAGAAATTTTAGCACTTCCCGACGTAAAAGAACGTATTGATATTTATTTTGAACAAACCGAAAAATTCAAAGAAATGGTTCAGGCTCATACCAAAGTAGAGGGAAATGTGATTATTTCCGATTTACGCGGTGTTGACCCTATTTACTCCGGCAACCGTTTCATGATTTACAGCTTATATCCTAACCAAAACATTTCTGCATGGATTGTCAGCGGCAAAGGCGGAGAAGGCTGCAGTGCTGCCGTAGGTTACAGTATTTTAAACAAAACTGCTACTATGGATGTAGGAAGTCTTATGTTAAAATACGGTGGTGGCGGTCACAAAAAAGTAGGTACCTGCCAGTTTAACAATGAAAACATGGATACCGATCTTCCTAGGATGCTGGAAGAGTTGATTGCACTTTCTAACTAAAGAAACTCAAAAGGTTGTTGCAGATATTTCGTTACATCTTATAACTTCTATATCTTGCAACAACCTTTTTATTTTTCTTCTAATAGTTTCTTATAAGGCATTAACATTCCTTCATTCATGGCATTTCCCATCTTAGCCTTAATCTTAGGATTTGAAATCAGACCTCCCACCAAATACATTTTCAACATGGTTGCCCATTGTTTTTGCGGGAAATCATACTGTCCGTGAGCTTTATAAAATTTATGATCAGCTTTCATCATTCCTTGCATAATCCAAATTAAATCACGGAAAATCTTCATACCACCGATACCATAAAAGTTCTGTGGCGGAATATATTTATGTTCCAAAGCATAGTTTAAAGCCGCTGCCATTTTATCTATGGAATCATCCGGATTTACTTCATCTGTAGCTACTCCTGCCAAAAAGTTTCCTCCCACCTGGGCCCGCGCTTCCAAAATCATCTGAAGATTCCTCTCTTCACTATAGTTCCCGCTTACCAGATAACCGAAGGGCATCCCCATAGTTACAGTTCGGTGTCCGTTGCAGAACTGTCGGTCATCATAGAGTTTAAATTGGGCGCCCATGGAATGATCTTTAATGGAAAAAGCATATACAATAGACTCCGCCGTCTGAATTTCATTCCGTAAAAACTCATCAAATTTATCAATATAAATACATTTCCCGCTAACCGCACAGCTAAAGCATCCAAGACATCCCCCGATAAAAGGATATTCTCTGATATTTACCACTCTGGTTTTTCTGGGGAATACGTTTCTAAATCTGGCAATCATATTTTGTAGCTGTGTATTTTCTTTTTCACAATCTGTAACAATAACAACATCTCCCGGCTTTTCTTCTGTTCCCTTGACATTTTCCGGCACCTCTACAGGTTTTGTCTGTACCACTTGCTCACTCTTAACCGGTAACTCCTCATACACATTATTTTTCATGCTCCAGAATACAAATTTTAAGAACTCTTTAGCTTCCTTCTGTCCTTTTTTTGTTAAAAGATCATCCATATCCGCACTTAAACCGCGAATAAATTTCATTTCCATATCCTGACAATTATCCTGAATATATCTATGTGCCGTAACATCATAAAAATGCTTGGAAGTAGTAAGCTGTGTTACAAATTTTCCTTTCAGATTTACTCCGGACGCTTTTAACAGTTCCATAAATCTATGCAACTGATAAGGTGCAATAAATGTGTATACCGGATAAGAAAAAATAATCAGCTTTGCCTTTGTAACAGCTTCCAATGCAGGCGTAAAATCCTTTTCCAACGCCTTAGTCCGCTGTCCCACATGAAGAACTTCAAACTCATGTTTTGGACACAATTTTTGCAAATAATGGATGGTCTGTAAAGTAATGCTGTACTGTCCCTTTGGACTACCGTTTAAAACAAGTATTTTCATAGTCTTTTCCTCGCTGTCGTTTGATATTCTCATTATGCACCGCTTTTATTTTTGTGTCAAACATCCCATTTTTTCTTTCTTTTTCTTTCCAATTTATGGGTTCATCATGTATAATAAATGCAGTATGGCAAATTACATATTTTTGCATTATTAGGAGGTTACACATGAAACTTAATTACAAAAGAACCATACTGATCGGGCTCGCATTTATGTCTATCAGTTCTTTCTGGCAGATGTACGACAGTATTATTCCATTGATTCTAAAAAATAGTTTCGGAATCGGCGAAACATTAACCGGCGCTATCATGGCTGCTGACAATGTACTTGCTTTATTCCTATTACCTATTTTCGGTACTCTCTCTGACAAAGTAGATACCCCTATCGGAAAAAGAATGCCTTTTATCTTAACAGGAACTGCTCTTGCCTGCGTTTTACTTTTCTTACTGCCAACCGCAGATAACAGCAGAAATCTTCCCTTGTTTGTTATTTCCCTATTTTTTGTTCTTATTTCCATGGGCCTTTACCGTTCCCCTGCAGTAGCTTTGATGCCTGACTTAACACCAAAGCCACTTAGAAGCCGTGGTAATGCGGTAATTAACTTAATGGGTACTTTAGGTGGAATTTACTCTTTAGTTATGATTAAAACCCTGGTAGGTTCCGGAGATACTCCAAACTATATGCCTTTATTTATGTCTGTTGCTACTTTCATGGTAGTCTGCGTTGTTATTTTATTCTTTACCATTAAGGAAAAGAAACTTCGTGAAAATATGATTTACGAAGATGAAACCCGAAAAGAAGATGTGCAGGAAGTAACTGCCTCCAAAGCAAAACTCCCCAAAGACGTTCAAAGAAGCTTAATTTTTATGTTAGCATCCATTGCACTTTGGTTTATCGGTTACAATGCTGTTACTACAGCTTTTTCCCGTTACGCGACCGAGGTTTGGGGACTTCAAAACGGCGGATATGCAGATTGCCTTATGGTAGCTACTGTAACTGCTGTTATCGGTTATATTCCTATTGCAAAAATTTCTGCTAAATTGGGACGTAAGAAAACTATTTTAATTGGTATTATTTTGCTTTTGATTTGTTATGGAAGTGCTTCTTTATACTCTTCCTACCATTTCACCATGACATTCTTCTTTGGTTTAATTGGTTTCGCATGGGCTTCCATTACGGTTAACTCACTGCCTATGGTAGTTGAAATGTGTTCTGCCTCTGATGTAGGAAAATATACCGGTTATTATTATACTTTTTCCATGTCTGCACAGGTAATTACTCCAATCCTTTCCGGATTTTTAATGGAAAATATTTCTTACCGCGTTTTGTTCCCATACGCAGTTATCTTTACTACTATGGCTTTCCTTACCATGACTCAGGTAAAACACGGAGATGCTAAACCGGTACAGAAAAAGAGTGTATTAGAAAATTTTGATATTGAGGATTAAGGAGCTTATCTCAATGAAAATCTTATTATTAATTTTACTTTGTATTTTCCTACTATACTTATTTTTAATTGCACCAAGAATGTTGAAACGTGCTGACCGTACTCCTTTTATGGGTTACCATTACGCCCACAGAGGGTTGTTTGATAATACTTCCGATGCTCCCGAAAATTCTTTATTGGCATTTCAAAAAGCAGTCGATGCAGGTTATGGAATGGAGCTGGATGTTCAGTTAAGCAAAGACAATCAACTGGTTATTTTCCATGACGCATCTTTAAAAAGAATGTGTGGTATAGATGGAAATGTATGGGAATATACTCTGGAAGAATTACAGCAAATGAAACTGGCTGATTCAGATCAAACCATTCCTACTTTTCAGGAGTTTTTAAAAATAGTCGACGGCAAAGTCCCTTTTATTCTGGAATATAAATTAGACCGTCCCCAGACAAAAGTATGTGAATTGGCTGATGAAGTATTAAAAGACTATAAAGGTGTTTATTGTGTAGAAAGCTTTCATCCTCTGGCAGTTTTATGGTATCGCAAAAATCGTCCCGATGTTTTAAGAGGACAGTTAAGCGAAGAATTCTTCCGGGAAGAAAAGAACAAAGGAAAGCATCTCCTGACACTAGCCTCTTTCCTGCTTCTTAATTTTGCCGGAAGACCGGATTTTATTGCCTACAACCATCTTCATGCAAGTAACATCTCCAGATGTATCTGCAAACTTCTGGGAGCTTTATCGGTAACATATACTATAAAAAGCAAAGAAGAATACCAACGCAATAAAAAGAATTTCGATTTGTTTATTTTTGACAGTTGTCGTTTATAATTCAAAAAGGGCTGCTACAGCAGCCCTTTCTTTATTACTTCCAATATTCCAAATCATCTCTTCCGATGACTTTACCATCGAAATTATTTCCCCCTTTTTCCTTATAATGCTTTGTTGCCCTAAATACATACTTGGCACCAACAAACACAATAGGAACGTTAAAAAATACAATTAATATATTTCCCAAATCGGAGAATGCCCAAAGATTTCCCAATTCTAATCCGGCAATATTGCAAAGAATTCCAAATGCTGCAACTATCAAAGCAACAATACGGATTCCATTAATAAAACCTTTTTCCTGACGGATGCGATTCGCCGCAATTTCCGAAAAGCTTATCATACCAATTAAACAGGTATATGCAAACAAACAGAAACACAAGGTGACTAAAAACGTAACTACAGCATTTGCTCCCGTTCCCGGCGTCAACACTGCAATGGACTCCGTAAACTTAGGCAGTTTATCCATTGCCATCCAACTTTCCGCATTAGCTCCTGTCCAGCAATGAGCCATGGTCACAACAAAACCGGATAAGGTACAAATAATAATAGTGTCTAAAAATACGCCAATAGACGCCAACAAGCCTTGCTCACAAGGATGTGCTGCATCTGCCGCTGCCGCAGACATGGTTATTGTACCCTGACCTGCCTCATTGGACATTAAACCTCTTTTTACGCCTTGTGCCAAAACGGTACCAAACAATCCTCCAAAAATAGCATCCGGTTGAAATGCCCCGGTAAATACCGCCTTAAAGAAATAAGGTACAGAACCTAAATTCAGTGCAATTAACACCAGCACGGTTACTACATACAAAGACGCCATAACCGGAACCATTTTGTCCGTCCATTTGGAAACTTTTTTAATTCCACCAAAGGCAATTACTGCAGTAACACCCACAGTTAAGGTTCCTACTGCATAATAAAATGCAGAATCGGTGGCAATGGTACTTCCCGTTATAATTTCTGCCATTCTTCCAATGGAAGAAACTACGTTAAATCCCTGCGCCGGCAAACAACATAAAGCATAAAGTATATAAAGCACTGATAGAAATACCCCTATCCATACTTTATTTCCCAGCAATTTTCTTCCATAAAAGGGAAGTCCACCTACAAACTCATCTTGTTTTTTCTCTTTAAAAATTTGTGCCAACACCGCTTCCATATAAGCGACCGACATTCCAAAAAAAGCAGAAATCCACATCCAGAAAATAGCTCCCGGGCCTCCTACTGCAATAGCTCCCGTTACCCCCAGTATGTTTCCCGGTCCCACACGCATGGCGGAGCTTAATAAAAATGCCGCCAAAGGCGAAATTCCGGTTTCTACACTCCTCTTTTTTGTCATAATCTGAATTCCTTTTTTGAATCCGGTTACTTGTATAAATCCCAAACGAAAACTAAAATACATTCCGGACCCTAATAAAAGAATAATGGCAAAGGAAAAATTTCCCAATAACGGAATATTCCGATACCATTCAAAATTTGTAGGAAAATCCCATAAAAAATCGGATAAAGGACCTACAAAAGAAAACACCTTGTTAATTGATTCAAAAATCTGTTGCATAATTTTTTCTCATACTTTCTAATTTAAATTTATTCACAAACTATGTACTTTTGGTCTATGCCTTAATTGCCCAACGCATCTTCGTACTTTTCGCCCTTGGATTTCTGGCACATTCTTCTGCAGACGGTCGAATTACATCTTCATTACATTCACTGTAAATCCCCTGTTTTTTCAACTGTTTGAAGGAACGCTTTACCAATCTGTCTTCTCCCGAATGAAATGTCAAAATTGCAATTCTTCCACCCGGAGCCATTACCTGCGGTAACTTATCCAAAAAAGTATACAATACTTCAAATTCACTATTTACATCAATTCTTAATGCCTGAAAAGTTCTTTGACAGGATTTCTTTACTGCCTCTGACTTTTCTGCCTTAGGAACATACACTAAAGCTTCCTCTATCACCTGCTTCATATCCGAAGTGGTTTCAATGGCTTTTCCTCTTTTTTGCCATTTGTTTACCGTAGCGGCAATTTCTTCTGCATAAGGTTCATCAGCATTTTCCACCAACATTCCCACCAATTCTTCTTCCGTCACGTTTTTTAATCGTTCTGCCGCACTTTCTCCTGCCTGCGGATTCAAACGTAGATCCAATGGCCCCTCAATTTTATAAGAAAACCCTCGTTCAGGATTGTCAATTTGCATAGAACTGACACCTAAATCCGCCAAAACAAAATCCAATTTTCTACCGGTATCTTCCACAACTTTATCAATATCTGCAAAATTCTGGAGTCTGACGGTAAAAATATCTTCTCCGAATCCCTGATTTCTCAAACGTTCTTCCGTTTTCACAGATTCAATAGGGTCCACATCCAATCCATAGATATGCCCTTCTCCTTCCAGCTTCTTTAACATTTCTTTGGTATGCCCGCCATAACCTAAGGTAGCATCTACCCCTACCATTCCCGGCTGAATCTGTAAAAATTCTAAAATTTCATTAACACAGATGGAAATATGCATTCCTGCAGGGGTACTTCCCTTTCCTATCACTTTTGCTATAGTATCCGCATATTTTTCCGGATTGTGCTCTTTATATTTTTCACTGAATTTCTTGGGATGGGTCCCGGAATATCGAACCCTTCGTTTATGTGTTTTTTCCTGATTTTCCACTACTTTCACTCCTAATACTTAATTTCTATGACTATTGTTTCGAATGCTTTCAATGGCAAAAGCCACGTTTTCTTTCTCCCTAATTTTTTCCAAAATCATTTTTACTTCTTCTTTATCCCCAAAAGGTAGGATAATCTCCACTCCTACATGATGTTTTATTGCACTTCTTGGGGCTGTTATCAATACATTCTTTGCCTCTAACTCCTGCATAAACCAATCGGTATATTCGTTCACAGTCTCTGTACCCGCAATTTCCAAATAAATACTTACAACACTGTTCTTTTTCCTTGTGCCTTTTTCCAATTTGAATAAAATAGCAGAGGTTACCGTTACAACCAAAGTTCCCGCCACTGCAGCAATGTAAAATCCATAACCGCAAGCAATTCCTATGGCTGCTGTGGTCCAAAGCCCTGCTGCCGTAGTAAGACCGGTAATGTGATCGTGTTCTTTTACCAAAATGGTTCCTACTCCCAGAAAACCGATTCCTGATATTACCTGGGCTGAGATACGCATCGGATCTGTAACATTTCCCATCTGATGCCATACAAAAAGTCCTATTAGTGCAGTCATACTCGCCCCTACACAAACTAAAATATGCGTACGGAATCCTGCCGGTCTTTTGCTTTTCTCCCGTTCTATTCCTATAATTCCACCTAACAGCATAGCCAAAAGAATACGGGAAACAACGGATATTTCATTGAACTGATTTAATAATTTTCCTATCGTTATCCAATCCATAAAATACCTCCTTCCTATACACATCAGAGGTTTTGTTTTCTACAGCTATATTGTACCATAAAACCAATTAAAGCACACTCTATTCTATATTAACTTTCACTTGAATCTATTCTTTGATTGAACTTTAATTCTTTCTCAAAATATCCAAGGTATGAGCTCCGGCACCGATTAAATCCTGTCTTTCACAGGTTGCCATCTGGTAGTGCACAAAATGCTCAAACTCCTCTTCCGTTAACTGATTTAAAAACGGTCTCATATAGTTAGCCGGTCCATCGGGAGAAATTATCTTAATTCTCTCTAATCCGGAACTCTCTAAAAGAGCATCAATATCCTCAATTCTCATATAATCATAGAGATTTTCTTTTTGGGAAATGGTATGAAAATCCTCCGTCAATCGTTTCTCTTCCATACATTCTCCTATATGTCTTTCTTTAAACGCATAGGTTAAAACACCGTATTCATTCATGCAGTAAGCAACTAAAATCACGCCACCCGGTTGTGTCACTCTTCTTGCCTCTGCCAAAGCCTTTTTCTTATCTTCCTGCCCGAAAAGATGGTACATGGGACCAAATAAAAGTGTTACATGAAAGGTATTATCTTCTAATTTTTTTAAATTCAAAGCATTCCCCTGCATAGCTTTTACACTGCTCCCTTTTGATTTTAAAATTCCAAGATTATATTTTACCAATTCTACTGCAGTGACATCGTACCCTTCTTTTGCCAATGCTACGGAATATTTTCCTGTACCGGCTCCGATATCCAAAATCTTTACTTCTTCTTTTGCAATATCCTTTGGTATGTATTCATGGATATATTTCATGGAAACCCGGAATTCCACCTGACCGTGACGGGAATCCAAGCGTTTTTCTTCATTAAATTTATTATAATATCGTACTAATTCATTCATTTCCATACCTTCCAAATGTTAATTTAATCATACCTTATCAATAATCCTAATCATATCATAAAGTAATGTTCTATTTCTACCCAAAACGCACTTTCGCTCTAACACTTTAATCTTTTAAATTTCTAAAGAAATGTATTGATTTTTTATGTATAATCGTATACAATGTATACATTATCAATATTTGGAGGAGAAAATTATGATAAATGCAATCACACAAATCAATTCAACCATCAACGGATTTGTTTGGGGAATTCCTATGATGGTACTTATTCTTGGTGTCGGAGTATACTTAAGTGTACGATGTGGCTTTCCACAGTTCCGTCATTTTGTACATATCATGAAAAATACTATCGGCAAAGCCTTTGAAAAAACAGAAAAAAAAGAAGGTGCTGTTTCTCCATTTAAAGCAATGTGTACAGCCCTTGCAGCTTCCATCGGTACCGGTAACATTGCCGGAGTATCCGGTGCTATTGCTATCGGTGGTCCCGGTGCTATTTTCTGGATGTGGATATCCGCACTTCTTGGTATGTGTACCAAATTCGCAGAAGTAACCTTAGCAATTAAATATCGTGAACGTAACGAAAAGGGTGACTGGGTCGGCGGTCCT
>JAFZGJ010000121.1 GCA_017555455.1 Lachnospiraceae bacterium | reverse complement strand
ATGCTAATCCGGTAGCGGAAAAGAAATTGAAATATGCATCAAACCTGTGTGAAACATCCATTGTTGAAATCTTTCCTCAAGAAGAAAAACTGAAAGATAGTTTGAATAAAACCGAGGAAGACACCCGGAAATTAATGGCATATCGGGGAAATAGAACCTGCTTTCCGGTGGAGGTAAGAGTGGTATGGTATCCGGGAAGCTATCAAGGGAAGCAAGAGGTATATCTTTGTATTGCAGCCGATGTTTCAGAAGAAAACTTTTTGCAAAAAAAGATAGGACAGGCAGTGGAAGCGAATGTTTAAAAATGACAAAACTCAAATTCTATCATGTAATCTTACTGGATTATATGATGCCGGATATGAATGGTGTACAGACCTTAAAAGCAATCCGGACTCAGGAAAATGGTTTGTGCAGGGATACCAATATTATTGCTTTAACAGGGAATACAATTTCCGGTGCCAGAAGAATGTATCAGAAACAAGGTTTTGACGGATATGTGGAAAAGCCTATTCAGGGAAAACTTCTGGAAAGAGAAATTTTAAATGTTTTGCCCGGAGATATTTTGGAGTATCGCTCGGAAACAGAGAAGGCTCTTCCTATAAGCAACAGGATACAGGAAATTAGCAGAAATAGGAGAAAGAGAATTTGTATTACTTCCGATTGTGCCTGTGATTTGCCTGCAGAATTGTTGGAGAAATATGGAATAGATATTATGTATCTTTATATAAAGACGCCTCATGGACGTTTTGCGGATACCAGAGAAATTGATTCCGATAATTTGACCCAATTTGTTTCCAAAGAAAACAGTTTGGCAACAGCGGATAGCGTAACTATGGAAGAATATGAAGAATTTTTTGCAGAGACCTTAACGAAAGCAGAACAGGTAATTCATTTTACCGTATCTTCCCGTTGCGGAGGCAGTTATGCAGTTGCGGTAAAAGCAGCGAAAGGTTTTGACCATGTACGGGTGATAGATTCCCAGCAGTTTTCATTACAGCCAAAGCCTGTCAGAAGTTTCAGTTGCATCCTATGGGAGAGGTAAGACAGGGAAGAGCCAAATTAGTAGGACTTTTAGGCGGAAATCTGGAAAGTGCAAGAAGACAGGGAATCCGATGGAATTTACGGCATAGGAAGAAAATAAAGAAGGACATTATTTATGTAACCCATGTGGGATGCAGTGTACGGGATTTTGAAAAAATAAGACGGGAGATTCTGCAGTGTATTCCATTTGCAAAGGTGGAAATACATAAGGCTTCTTTTACTACCGCATGTAATGCGGGAGTGGAGACGATAGGGCTTGCATTCTATGAGAATTAATTAAAGTTGAAGGGACTGTTGCAAAATTACAATTAGAATTTTAAGTATCCCTTGTTCGCTTGCTGCTCGTTACATTATTTGTGATTAACGTACAAAAACTGTAAACAGTTTTGTTTGTTTCTCACAAACAATGTCTCGCAGATGCGTACAAGTTGGATAGCTTAAAATCCTAAACTGTTTATTTTGTAACAGTCCCATTTAGTTTGCAAAAAAACTGAATTTATAAGAATTGAATCTCTATAGGTGCAATCCTCAGTAGTACAAGTCCTAAAATCTGTAGAACCAGAATCAGTGGCATGCCGTAGACAAAGTACCAGTGTCTGGTTTTGTGGCGGAAGAGGTACATTCCTATGATGCAGCCTATGCTTCCACCGATGATGGCAATGGCAAAAAGAGTGGCTTCCGGAACACGGAAGGCTCTTTTTTTTGCTCTTAGTTTGTCGTTGTACATGGCATAGAGTCCCAATAAATTTACCAAAGCAACATAAATAAGTAAAACAGAAATTACATCCATACTTCTTATTTTTCAGCTTCCTGTAATTTCATAGCACGTACTTTGCAGGAAAGTCCGAATAAGTTAATGAAACCTTCTGCATCGTGGTGGTCATATAAATCACCGGTTGTAAAGGAAGCAATGCTTTCGTTATATAAGGAATATGGAGAAGTAGTTCCGGCTTTGGTAATATTTCCTTTGTATAATTTGAATTTTACTTCACCGGTTACATACTGCTGGGTAGACTGGATAAATGCTACGACAGCTTCACGTAATGGAGTGAACCATTTTCCTTCGTAAACAATCTGCGCTAATTTGTTGCCCATATCCATTTTTAAAGCATATGTATCACGGTCTAAAATCAATTCTTCCAACTGCTGATGAGCTTCGTAAAGGATAGTTCCGCCGGGGGTTTCATATACACCACGGGATTTCATACCTACAACACGGTTTTCTACAATATCTACGATACCAATACCATGTTTTCCGCCCAGTTCATTTAAGGTACGGATAATATCAGACACTTTCATTTCTTTTCCGTTCACACTGGTAGGAATTCCTTTTTCAAAAGTCATGGTTACGTATTCACCTTCATCAGGAGCTTTTTCAGGAGTAGTACCAAGTACTAATAAGTGATCAAAATTAGGTTCTAAGGAAGGGTCTTCCAATTCCAGACCTTCATGGCTGATATGCCATAAATTACGGTCACGGCTGTAGCTTGTTGCTGCAGAGAATGGTAAGTTGATTCCATGTGCCTGACAGTAAGCGATTTCGTCTTCACGGGACTGCATGGTCCAAGCATCATTTCTCCATGCTGCGATAATTTTTAAATCAGGAGCTAAAGCTTTGATTCCTAATTCAAAACGGATCTGGTCATTTCCTTTTCCTGTTGCACCATGACAGATAGCGGTTGCACCTTCCTTACGGGCTACTTCAACCAAACGTTTTGCGATAACAGGGCGTGCCATGGAAGTTCCCAATAAGTATTTGTTTTCGTAAACAGCATGACCCTGTACACAAGGAACGATGTATTCATCACAGAATTCATCAATAACATCCTCAATGTATAATTTGGATGCACCACAGGAAAGAGCACGTTCTTCCAATCCGTCTAATTCTTCTCCCTGTCCGCAGTCAATACATACACAGATTACTTCATAATCAAAATTTTCTTTTAACCAAGGAATAATCGCTGTTGTGTCTAAGCCACCGGAGTAGGCTAAAATAACTTTTTCTTTCATATTTTTTCTCCTCTT
>JAFZGJ010000120.1 GCA_017555455.1 Lachnospiraceae bacterium | reverse complement strand
GACAAAAGTTATCAAATACATGGCTAACCGTTTGGAAAAATCCGGTGTGGAAGTTTGCTTGAACACACCAGTAACCAAAGAAATGTTAGAAAACGAATTTAAAGGCTACGAAGTAATTGCAGGTTGTGGTGCAAAAGCCAATGTGATTGGAGCTTTCACAGGATTTAAACACTGGATGACAGCAGATGATATCTTAGCAGGTAAAGCCTTCCCGGGAAGAAAGATTGTTATCATCGGTGGAGGTAGCGTAGGCTGTGAATTGGCAGATTATCTTGCACCGGTTGTAAACGACAGATTTGTCCGTAACCGTGACATTACTATCTTAGAAATGGCACAGGAAGTAATGCTTACTGAATCCGGAGCAGGTAGAAGTGTGGTAGTTAAACGTCTTATGGAAAAAGGCGTTCGTATGGAATGTCTTGCGAAAGTTACGGAAGTAACCGAAACAGAAATTAAATACGAACAGGGCGGAAAAGAATATGTAATTTCCGATGCTGACACCTTAGTATTTGCTAATGGTTATCATATCGAAAGCACGGTAGAAGATATGCTCAAAGAAGCTGGTGTAACCTATCACTTAATTGGTGACGGCTGTAAAGTTGGCAATATCAAAGATGCCATTACTCAGGGATACACTGTGGCGAAAGATTTAGCATAAGAATAATTCGGAAAAGAGGTTGCTGGGACGGGCAACCTCTTTTTACTTGACGCACTGCCCTAAATGAATTATAATTAGGAGAAGTTCGCAATAAGGGGCTGAAACCAAGGAAAAATGAGGGATAGATACGATGATTAAAAGCATGACAGGCTTCGGAAGATGTGAAGTTAGTGAAAATGACCGCAAATTTACCGTGGAGATGAAATCCGTAAATCATAGATATCTGGATGTGAATATTAAGATGCCAAAGAAATTGAATTTCTTTGAATCCGCAATTCGTGCCTTATTGAAGGACTACATTCAGCGTGGTAAGGTAGATATGTTTATTACTTACGAAGATATGACAGAAAATAATGTAAGTATTAAATATAATAAGGATATTGCTGCTGAATATTTAAAATATTTAAGAGAAATGTCAGAAGAGTTTGGTTTGGATGATGATATTCGTGTTTCCACACTTTCCCGCTATCCGGAAGTATTGTCTATGGAAGAAGTAACCATTGATGAAGAAGGTATCTGGAAGACACTGGAAAAAGCCATTAAAGGGGCTGCAGAAGGTTTTGTGGAAACCAGAATCAAAGAAGGTGAAAATCTTCGTAATGACTTAATCTCCAAATTAGAGGGAATGTTATCTCACGTGGATTTCATTCAGGAACGTTCACCGCAGATTATTGCCGAATACAAACAGAAATTAGAAGATAAAGTAAAAGATTTACTGACAGATGTGAAAGTGGACGAAAACCGTCTTTTGATGGAAGTTACCATTTTTGCAGATAAAGTTTGTGTAGATGAAGAAATTGTACGTTTGAAGAGTCATATTGAAACTACAAAAACTACATTACAGGCTGGCGGAAGCATGGGTAGAAAATTAGATTTTATTGCTCAGGAAATGAATCGTGAAGCTAATACCATTCTTTCCAAAGCTAACGATCTTGAAATCTCTAACCGTGCCATTGAATTAAAAACAGAGATTGAAAAAGTAAGAGAACAGATTCAGAATATTGAATAAGCACATAAAAATGTGGCGAGTTTAATATAAAAAAACAGTGAGGACACATGAACCAGTTTATTCATATCGGTTTCGGTAATTTGGTAAATACAAATAAGATTATCGCAGTGGTGAGTCCTGAATCGGCTCCCATTAAGAGATTGATTCAGAATGCAAAAGAAAAAGGAACAGCCATTGACGCAACTCAGGGACGTAAGACCAAGGCGGTTTTGGTAATGGAAGACAGTCAGATTGTATTATCAGCCTTGCTTCCGGAAACCATTGGCAACCGAGTGCAGTCAGAAAGGGTAGAAGAGGATGAAGCATAAAGGACTTTTGATTGTAATCTCCGGATTTTCCGGAGCGGGAAAAGGTACTTTAATGAAAAAACTGATTGAAAACTATGATCAGTATGCATTATCTATTTCTATGACAACACGTATGCCACGTGAAGGAGAAGTAGATGGAAGAGAGTATTTTTTCTCCACAAGAGAACAATTTGAAGATAAAATAAAACAGGGCGGATTGATTGAATATGCCCAGTATTGTGGAAATTATTACGGAACTCCCAAGGATTATGTTGAAAAACAGTTAGAGGAAGGGAAAGATGTAATTCTTGAAATAGAAATTCAGGGAGCTATGAAGGTAAAAGAAAAGTTCCCGGATACCGTACTATTATTTGTTATGCCACCAAGTGTTGAAGTTTTACAGCAACGTCTTGTTGGAAGAGGAACAGAAAAAGAAGAAATTATTCTTGAAAGATTACAGCGTGCTGAAGAAGAGGCTGAGGGAATTGAAGAATATGATTATATCATTGTAAATGATGATTTGGAAGCTTGCGTGAAGGAATTACATGAATTACTTGATAAAACTCATGAATCTATGCAAGAACAGTATCATCCGAAAAATTATACAGAACTTATTGAAAATATCAGAGCAGAGCTGAAAAGCCTGGTGAAAGGAGAAAAATAATGTTACATCCATCTTATTCAGATTTAATCAAGGTAGCAAACAGCGAGGTAGAACCGGGAGAAGCTAACGTTGTAAACAGCAGATACTCCATCGTAATGGCTATTGCAAAAAGAGCAAGACAGATTATTGACGGAGACGAGCCATTAGTATATGCAGCAGTAGATAAACCACTTTCTATTGCCGTAGAAGAATTAAACAAAGGTGAAATCAAAATCTTAAGTGAAGAAGAACATGAATAGATAGGAGTCCCTTTGGGGCTTCTATTTTTATAGAAAGGCTATAATATATGAAAATTTTATTTGTATCCTTAGGGTGTGACAAGAACCTGGTAGACACAGAAATGATGCTGGGACAGTTGTCACAGGACGGGTTTACTTTTACGGATGATGAAACCGAAGCGGAAGTCATTGTAATTAATACCTGTTGCTTTATTAACGATGCCAAGGAAGAAAGTATCAATACCATTTTAGAAATGGCTGAGTTGAAGAAAGAGGGAACTTTAAAGGCACTTGTGGTAACCGGATGTCTGGCCCAAAGATATAAGGAAGAAATTCAGACAGAAATCCCGGAAGTGGACTGTATATTGGGAACTACTGCTATTGACCAGATTGTGGAAGCTGTAAGGGAAGTTTTAAATGGCCAGGAAGTAGGATTAAAACATATTGAAGATATTAACCGTCAGCCTGTATATGGGAAAAAAAGAATCATGACTACCGGTGGTCACTATGCTTATCTGAAAATTGCAGAAGGCTGTGATAAACATTGTACTTATTGCATCATTCCAAAAATCCGCGGTAATTTCCGAAGCGTTCCTATGGATGCTTTAGTAGAGGAAGCAAAGCAGTTGGTGGAACAAGGGGTAAAAGAATTAATTCTGGTAGCTCAGGAAACTACTTTGTATGGAATGGATTTGTATGGAAGAAAAGCATTGCCGGAGCTTTTGGATAAATTAAATGAAATTAGGGGCTTGTATTGGATTCGTATTTTATATTGCTATCCTGAAGAAGTGAATCAAGAATTAATTGATGCCATAAAGAGAAATGACAAAGTTTGTCATTATTTGGATATTCCCATTCAGCATGGTTCCGATGCGGTGCTGAAACGGATGGGCAGAAGAACCAACGAAAAACAGTTAAGAGAAATTGTTGCCAAGCTTCGTGAAGAAATTCCGGATATCTGTTTAAGAACTACTTTGATCAGCGGTTTTCCGGGAGAAACGGACGATGATCATGACATAGTAATGAACTTTATTGATGAGTTGGAATTTGACCGCTTAGGTGTGTTCACTTACTCCCCGGAAGAAGATACTCCGGCAGCTATGATGGAAAATCAGCTTGAAGAGGAAGTAAAAGAGGACAGACGTGCTGAACTTATGGAATTACAGCAAGACATTGCCTATGAAAAAGCAGATGCAATGGTAGGCGAAAAGCTTATGGTTATGATTGAAGGTAAGGTGGCAGATGAAAATGCTTATGTAGGAAGAAGCTATAAAGATGCACCTAACGTAGATGGCTATGTTTTTGTAAATACTGATAGAAACCTGATGACAGGAGATTTTGTTCCGGTAACCATTATCGGTTCATACGAATATGATTTAATAGGAGAGATAGACGAATGAATTTACCAAATAAACTGACGATTCTCAGAATGATTATGATTGTACCTTTTGTAATAGTTATGCTTGCAGGCGACGTGATTCCTGCAGGAAAATGGATTGCTTTAGCACTTTTTATAGTAGCCAGTCTGACTGATTTTGTAGATGGTTATTTGGCAAGAAAATATAATTTGGTAACCAACTTTGGGAAATTTATGGATCCCTTGGCAGACAAATTATTGGTTTGTGCAGCTATGATTTGTTTAGTTGAAATGGGATTGATTCCGGCTTGGGTGGTAATTATAATTATGAGCCGTGAATTTATTATCAGCGGTTTCCGTTTGATTGCATCTGATAATAATGTAGTAATTGCAGCAAGTTATTGGGGCAAATTTAAAACCGTATTCCAGATGATTATGATTTGTCTTATGATTGCCAACTTAGGTGGTATTTTTAATGTGATTACTCAGGTTGTTATGTGGATTGCAGTAGCGCTGACAATTATTTCGTTAGTGGATTATCTTATTAAAAATAAGGATGTTATGAAAGATACAAAGTAGAAGAGAAGGTGAACTGCTTTGTTTAGGGGAAAGGATATTTATAAAAAATTTGAAAAAACAAAAGTAAATGATATAAGCATACGAAAGATGAGAAATATAGAATGCGTCTGCTTAAAACTAATATAATAAGTTTGAAATGGTGAAAAAAGCAGATGAAATGTAGTTGAGTACAAGGTTCATCTGCTTTAAGTTAATAAAAATATCATTTATAAAGTCAAACAAGCAGATGAAATCAGGAAAAGAATTAAATGAATCTGCTAAGAAGCTCAAAAGAAGCTAAACAAGCAGATGAAAGAGAGAAAATAAGTAAAAGAAGGTGCAATATGATTGTAGAATTGATTTCTGTAGGAACAGAGATATTGTTGGGAAACATTGTAAATACCAATGCGGCATTTTTGTCTGAAAAATGCGCAGCACTGGGATTGTCCTGCTATTATCAGAGTGTGGTAGGAGACAATGAAGAACGTCTTTGTCATACCATTCAGACTGCGTTAGATAGAAGTGATATTGTGATTCTGTCAGGAGGTTTGGGTCCTACTCAGGATGACCTTACGAAAGAGTGTGTGGCAAAGGTTTTGGGAAAAGAGCTTGTAATGGATGAACATTCCCGAAAGAGAATTGAAGATTATTTTACCTCCCGCGGTTATGAAATTACCAATAATAACTGGAAGCAGGCATATGCTCCGGAGGGTGCTATTGTGGTAGATAATGAAAACGGAACTGCACCGGGATTGATTGTTCCTGCAGATGGAAAACATGTTTTGTTGCTGCCGGGACCACCAAACGAATTAGTACCCATGTTTGAAGAACAGATGATGCCATATCTGAATAAACTGGAACCGGGAGTGATTTGCTCCACTACGGTAAAATTATGCGGCGTGGGAGAAAGTAAAGTAGAAACTGAAATTTTGGATTTGATTGAAAAACAGACCAATCCTACCATTGCACCTTATGCAAAAACAGGGGAAGTACATCTTCGGGTAACTGCTAAAGCGGACAATGAAGAAGATGCCCATGAAATGATGCAGCCGGTAATTGAGGAATTGCAAAAGCGTTTCGGGAAACATGTATATACTTTGGATGAAAAAGTCACCTTGGAAAAAGCACTGGTAGACATGTTGATAGAAAAAGAACTTACCATAGGTACCGTAGAATCTTGTACCGGAGGAATGATTTCAGCCAGACTTACTAATGTGCCGGGAGTATCTGCGGTGTTAAAAAATTGCTTTGTAACCTATTCCAATAAAGCAAAAAGAAAATTGGTAGGAGTGAAGAAGGAAACCTTGGAGAAACACGGAGCAGTCAGTAAACAGGTTGCCAAAGAAATGGCAAAAGGTTTGGCAACACTTCACAAGACAGATGTAGCCATTGCTGTTACAGGAATCGCAGGGCCCGACGGTGGCAGTGAAGAAAAGCCGGTGGGACTTGTGTATATTGCCTGCCATGTTTGCGGTGTTACTACGGTAAAAGAGTACCATTTCAGCGGAAACCGAAACAAAATTCGCGAGAATACCGTGGCACGAGCTTTAATTCAGGCAAGAAAATGTGTCATGGATTATTATGAATCTTAGAATAAAAAAGCACCGGCTGTTGCAAAATGACCAGTGAAAAGATTTAAGTTATCCAACTTGTACGCATCTGTGAGACATTGTGTAATGAGAAACGAAGGAAAACTATTTATAGTTTTTGTTCGTTTCTCATACACAATGTAACGAACAGCAAGCGAACAAGGGATAATTAAATCTGAAACTGGCATTTTGCAACAGCCGTTCTATTTATACCTCATACCCCAAATACCGGTCAATCACCGAAGCCACACCCTTAACAGTAATCAGTGTACCTTCCGCCAGATATTCTGTGGAAAGAATATTGGCATCCCTTGTCAGGATGGAAACAATCTGTCCTTCTGAAAAAGGAATCAGCAGCTTCACTTCTTTGTCGTCTTTGGATAAACATCCGTCAATGGCAGCTAACAGTGCATCAATACCTGCTTCCTGTTTTGCAGAGATATATAATTTGTTGTCTACTAATTTAGGTTTAGCACCCGGCTCCAGTTTGTCTGCTTTGTTGTAGACATACAGCACCGGAATATGGGAAGCAGATAATTCTTCCAAGGTATCTCTGGTAACGCGGATATGTTCAGAAAAATCCGGGTCGCTGAAATCCACGACATGTAACAACAAATCTGCTTCCTGTACTTCCTGCAAAGTAGAGCGGAAGGCTTTTACCAGGTTATGAGGAAGTTTATCAATAAAACCTACGGTATCGGATAATAAAAAGCTTTTCTGTGTCGGTGGGTCAATCTGACGTACCGAGGTTTCCAAAGTAGCAAAAAGCATATCTTTTTCTAATACTTTTTTGGTATCATCCTTACAGAAACGGGAAACCAGCTGATTTAAAATGGTAGATTTTCCGGCATTGGTATATCCTACCAAAGCAACTTTGGGAAGTGCAGACTGGTTACGTTTTTTGCGCATGGTCTCTTTATTCTGTTCCATGTCAGCCAATTCTTTTTTTAACATGGTAATTTGTTTTTCAATGCGTCTTCTGTCCAGCTCCAGTTTCTTTTCCCCGGAACCTTTATTGCTTAGAGAGCCGCTGCCGCCTCCCTGACGGCTTAGGTTATTGTGAAGACCTACCAGACGGGGAAGCATATATTGAAGCTGTGCCAATTCTACCTGCATTTTTGCTTCTGCAGTTTTGGCACGGTCGTTAAATATCTGTAAAATAAGAGCGGTTCTGTCTAAAACTACGGCACTTAATTCTTCTGTCAGGTTACGTACTTGAATAGGAGACAGAGCATTATCGAAAATTACTGTGTTTGCCTCATACAGAGTAAGAGTTTCCTGAATTTCCTTTACTTTACCGGTTCCCACATAAAGGGCGGTATTGGGATTAGTAAGATTTTGGGTATGAATACATACCACTTCCATATCACAGGCTTCGGTCAATGCCCCTAATTCCTTGATGGAATGCTCAAAAGTGGGGTCATTATTTAAGTTTACCCCAACCAAAATTGCCCGGTCTTTTTTAATTTCGTTTTCAAACATGAAGTATATTCCTCCATAAATAAGATAATTTAATGTTAGTGAATCCGATGCTTTTCTTGCTTTTCTTGTCGGATTTTTTTGTGATATTCTTTTTTCTTTCTTCTATAGTCTTCCAAAGAAAGCCATTTAAATACAGTTTTTCTTCCGATATAGCAAAGGATCCATGCAATCAGGATTCCTAAAAGGGCTCCTGTGCTATCAATCATTACATCACGGTAAGATGGGTTACGTCCCAAAACAAAGGATTGGGAATATTCATCTAAAAAAGCCACACCTACGCAAAGCAGTTCTCCCAAAATAATAAGAAAGATTCCGCGGATTTTGTACACATATAATGGAAAAGCTACGGTCACTGCCAGTACAAAAAATTCGGTGAAATGTGCTGTTTTTCTGATAAAAGGATGAAGTTCATAAATCAGATTGTTTAACATCTCATTGGATAAGCCTTTGGAAAAAAGCTTATTGTACATAAGAACAAGAGTTTTGCTGACTTCATAACTCATAGTAGTAGAAGCTGTGCCCTCCTGAGATGACATATACAAAATGAAATATAACATACAAAAAGCCGGAACAAAAGATAAAGGCTTTAATAAATAACGCAATGTTTTCTTTACAAATAAAGAAAAATAGTTCATATATTACCTCCTGATATAAAAGTCAAGGTTGAAAGCAAAATCTTTCAACCTTGTTTGAAATAATATCAAGAAAATCAATGGAAAATTTTTAATGAAACCTTAATATTTTATGAAGTGTTATAAATCAATTAAGTGAATCTGAGTTTCGATTACTTCGGGAACCGCTTTGCCTTGAGCCAGATATTTCTGGATCAGCTTACGGAGACGATGTAACTGTTGCTTCTTCTTCATATCATATTGTTGTATACATTCTGTAAAGGTATTATTTGTCATAAGATTAGTGCAGATTTCCGCACGGAACGGGATGTATGTGGAAAGAATCTTCCGGGCAACCTTGTTCAGTTTCACGCTGCCTTTGGATTCAGACATAATCCAGTTAGCATAATCCATAACAAAAAGGCTTTTGTAATTTCCCTTTGCACGTCCCATGGCCAGCTTGATTTTTTCTTTGGCATCTTGGGAAAGATCCCGGTTTTTGGCGTAAAATAGCGCGTAATCATAATATTCACTGGTAAGAGAATGCTCGGAAATATCATTCCAACGCATACCTTGAACACGGCGGCACATTTCCCAACGGAAATCTCCAACCATATTAATCATGGTACGGTCCAGATTTTCTGCATGGAAAGCTGAAACCATCATACGTGCCGGAGTGGAACGTTGCATTCCTTCAACCTCCTGCCAGCAGATTCCGTTGGAACCCACGTTAGGCATTAAAATAAAGTCCGGATGAATATCAATTAATACATTTTCACGTAATCCCAGCTTGTCATCGGCATAGAGATAACTGCGGTAGAAAGCCGAGAAGTCGATTTCCAGCAACCGGTTCAGGGATTCCTTCAGCTTGTAAGGGGTAATTAAAATGGAAGATAAATCTTTTACCACATTTTCCTGAAGGAAGATCGGACAAAAAGTAGTGAAATGCCCGTGAGTAACCTTATTTACGGATGGGAACATACTTTCCAGCTCGTACATTACCTTGCCGGTAGTATCATCCAGCATTTTTTGAACCCCTTTAGGATCAATTTTACCTTGAGCACGAAGAGTATGAACATAGGACGCATAATCCTGGGAAAGTTCGTTTCGGCTAGGCTGTTTTTTACCATTATAAATTGCAGTAATCCATTCGTATAATGTATAAATTCCGTTTTCCGGATCTCCCTGATAGGTTTTGGCAATGGAATATAGGTAGGCTGCATTGTTCAGACCTGCTAATTCTAAATCCACATAACCAAAGTGAAGGAACATTTTTACAATGGTAGGTGGAGTAGGGTCTTTTAAAGCAATCTGGAAAACTTCCGTATATATAATATTGAATAAACGGGTTAATTGACGGCGGATGGTATCCGCGTTTTTGTCCAAAGAGTTTTTGTCTGTAAGTTTTTTGAATAAATCAATATATTTGATGAATTCATTACGGGTAACATCCATAGTGTCTGCATAATCCAAAATAGTTTCCAAAGAATGGGAAAGTTTTTGTTCTACCTGAGGCAGACTTTCTTCTAAAGCAGTATCGTAAGAATGATCGCGTTTTAATTCATGTTCGTATTCCTGAATTCGACCGGTGACCAAAGCTTTATCGATAAAGCCGTGATTGCTTAAAATAGAAATCATTTTTTGTATCCGTTCTTCTAAGGCGGATACATCTTTGTTTGCAGTTTTTGCTCTGAATAATAAATCTGTATATAAATCAAATAAGTCCAAAGATGTTTCGTTTATCAATAATTGATTAAGGTCACGAAGATAACCGGAGATATCTTCACAACAGTATAAAACTTTATGAATATCATCGACACTTCTGGCTAATAAGCCCACTACCAGCGGAACATTGGAAAAAATAGGGTTATGTTCCAAAATAGGAGCTTTTAAAGATTGATAATAAGATTCCAACCAAAATTCCGGTTCTTCCTGTCCTGCGCTAAAGGGTGTCAACTGGTCCTTGTTTGCTAAAGATTTCATAGGCATATTCAATATTTTGCACAGTTTCTGATAGTTGGAAAAAGCCGTAACTATGTATTGATAGTTTTTATCCTGCTGACTGAGTAAAGATTGATAGTAGCTGATAACCTTGGAAGCACTGTGCACCATGGAAAGAACCAGAAAATGACTTAATTCCTTATGTTCCTCCAGTAGCTTTTCCAGATGGGAAAAGTCAGTCAGTGAATAGGTAATTACATTGGTGCTTTCCAAAGCTTTATATGTAAAAGAATACTCTTTAAAACTAAAATCAAAAATACCGATAACATCGCCCTTTTTTAAAGTAAAGGATTTGGTTGCTTCGGAAGAATCATATAGGGCAGCAACACTTCCCTCCGTAATAATGTGGAAAGATGTAAAACGGTCACCTGCCTGAATTATGGTTTGATTCTTTGTATAACTTGTCAATGAGAACACCTCCCTCCATACTTTCTTATAATAACACATTTTTGGGGGATTTTATACATGTAGTCTGTACTTTTTTTGTAATTTATGATACTTTTAGAGTGGTATGATATTCAGAAAGGATGGGGGATTATGGGTACAGGAATGTTAAGTAACGAAGAAATCGTTGAATATTACAAGCAGGATGCTGTGAAATTGTTTCGTTATTTGAATTGGCTGGAAAGTAAAAGCGGAAAACAGGTAAGCAGTGTTTACGGAGCAGAGGGGATTGCTACTAATTCCGTACCGTTTCCGGTTTATGACGGGACTCTAATGGGATTTGTGAAGGAAGCTTCCAATACCTGTTTTATGGATAGAAATTATGTGTATGTTTATTCCAGAAGGCAATTAAAAACCGTAAAGGATGAAATGCGTCTGATTCAGAATGCAACCATCCGCGAAATGGATGAATTGGCAGGAATTTTATCACATTATATTTTAGGCGGAAGAACGAAAGCCAGATTATGGAGTGATGGGGTAACCTATGGTGTTTATTTTGCAGTTTTAACCAAAATGAAGGCTTTAATTGAGTTTTGGGAAGGGGAACGTGTGGAACATCCACAGAATTAAAAGAAGGTAAGAAGCATGGGAGAAAAATCAGAACAGAAACGGGAATATATTCTGAAGCGGGCAAAAGAGGTATTTGCGAAAAAAGGCTTTCGGGATGTAACTATGAAGGATATCGTAGAAGCCTGTGAAATCAGCAGAGGCGGTCTGTATCTGTATTTTGGAAGTACAGAAGAAATTTTCAAAGAAATTTTAATGTCAGAATTGGAAAGCGAGGAGGATGATGTAACAAGTTATCTCACCGAGGATTCCACCATGGCAGATATTTTGATGCTGTTTTTAAAAGAACAGAAAAAAATAATTTTAAGAAAAAAACAGGATATTACCATAGCAACCTATGAGTATCTGTTTGCACATAAGCCGGAAAAGAAATCCCAAAATGTTGTTTATAATCAGTTTGAAGCAGGAATTATGGTTTTGACAAAGATTTTGGAAGAAGGCGTAAGAAGAGAAGAATTTTATTGTGAAAACGCAGAAGCAGAGGCCACCAATATTATGTATGTTTTGGAAGGTATGAAAATTTGTGCCAAAACCTTTGGTGTGTCTGAGAGAAAAGTGGATCGGGAACTGCTATATATTGTTTCCGGTTTAGTGATGGAGGAAGATGATGGACAGTAGTGTCAAGCGTATTTTTGTAGAGAAAAAAGCACCCTTTGCCGTAAAAGCGAAGGAGTTAAAAACAGAAATAGAAAGTTATTTGGGAATTCACAGTGTAACTGCAGTCAGAGAATTTATCCGATATGATGTGGAACATATTTCGGAAGAAATTTTTGAAACTGCCTGCACCAAAGTGTTTTCCGAACCACCGGTAGATATTTTATATCGTGAAGTAATTGAAATTCCTGAAGACGGAAGAGTCTTTGGAGTGGAATATTTACCGGGACAGTTTGACCAGCGTGCAGATTCTGCCCTTCAGTGTGTGCAGTTTTTAAAAGAGGATGAAAACCCTATTATCAAAACAGCGGTTGTTTATATGATTCAGGGAGAGATTACAGAGGACGAATTTACAAAAATCAAGAACTACTGTATCAATCCTGTGGATTCCAGAGAAACGGATATGATGAAGCCGGAAACTTTGGTAACCAACTTTGAAGAACCGGAAGATGTAAAGATTTTAGAGGGTTTCTGTGAATTGGAAAGTATAGAATTTAAGGAATTATACCATTCTTTGGGATTGGCTATGACCTTAAAGGATTTTGAACATATACAGAAATATTTTAAGGAAGAAGAACAGCGTGACCCGTCCATGACGGAAATCAGGGTGTTGGATACTTATTGGTCTGACCATTGCCGTCACACGACTTTTTCCACAGAATTAAAAGAGATTGAATTTGAAGATGGATATTACAGAACTCCTATAGAAACAACCTATCAGAGTTATCTGGATACCAGAGAAGAAATTTTTGAAGGCAGAGATGATAAATTTATCTGCCTGATGGATTTAGCCTTAATGGCAATGCGTAAGCTCCGCAAGGAAGGAAAATTAGAGGACTTGGAGGTTTCCGATGAAATCAATGCCTGTTCTGTAATTGTTCCTGTGGAAATGGATTACGGAAACGGACCTGTAAAAGAGGAATGGCTGGTATTTTTCAAAAATGAAACCCATAACCATCCTACGGAAATTGAACCCTTTGGGGGTGCCGCTACCTGTCTTGGAGGAGCTATCCGAGATCCTCTTTCCGGTCGCGGTTATGTATACCAGGCTATGCGTGTTACCGGGGCAGCGGATCCCAGAGTGCCTGTAGCGGATACCTTGAAAGGGAAATTGTCTCAGAAAAAACTGGTTCGTGGCGCAGCGGCGGGCTATTCTTCCTATGGCAATCAGATTGGTCTTGCCACCGGTTATGTAAAAGAAATTTATCATCCTGATTATGTGGCAAAAAGAATGGAAATCGGTGCCGTTATGGGGGCTGCACCCAGAAAAAATGTAATTCGTGAAAATTCTGATCCGGAGGATGTAATTATTCTTTTGGGAGGACGTACCGGACGTGATGGTTGCGGCGGTGCTACAGGGTCTTCCAAAGTACATACGGAAACCAGTATTGAAACCTGCGGAGCGGAAGTACAAAAAGGAAATGCTCCTACAGAACGTAAAGTGCAGCGATTGTTCCGTAGGGAAGAAGTAAGTAAATTAATTAAGAAATGTAATGACTTTGGCGCCGGCGGTGTATCCGTAGCTATCGGAGAGCTGGCACCGGGGCTTATGGTAGATTTAGATAAAGTTCCGAAAAAATATGAAGGATTGGATGGAACGGAAATTGCCATCAGTGAATCACAGGAACGTATGGCAGTGGTGGTAGATCCGGCCAATGTGGAAGTGTTTTTAAATTATGCTTCGGAAGAAAATTTAGAAGCGGTACCTGTGGCAGTGGTAACCAAGGAACCCCGTTTGGTATTGAAATGGAGAGGAAAAGAAATTGTAAATATTTCCAGAGCCTTTTTAGATACCAATGGTGCCAAACAGGAAACCTCTGTGAAGGTAACCATTCCTTCGGAAAAAGGAAAAGCAGTAGGCAGAATTGCTGTTTCGGAAGTAGAAGAAGCTTTAGTGGATGGGGATGTGAAAAAGGCATGGTTGGCATTATTGGCTGATCTTAATGTTTGTTCCCAAAAGGGTTTGGTGGAAATGTTTGATGCTTCCATCGGAGCCGGTAGTGTGTATATGCCTTATGGTGGCAAATATCAGTTAACGGAAACCCAGACTATGGTAGCCAAGCTTCCTGTGTTAAAAGGAAAAACAGATACTGTAACCATGATGAGTTACGGCTTTGATCCCTATATTTCCGGTTGGAGTCCTTACCATGGAGCTATTTATGCCATTACTGAGTCTATGGCTAAAATAGTAGCTGCCGGTGGGGATTACAGTAAGATTCGATTCACTTTCCAGGAATATTTCCGAAGAATGACAGAGGATGCAGAACGTTGGAGTCAGCCTTTTGCGGCGCTTTTAGGTGCTTTTGATGCCCAAGTTGGTTTCGGACTTCCTTCCATTGGAGGAAAAGACAGTATGTCCGGTACCTTCAATAATATAGATGTACCTCCTACCTTAGTTTCTTTTGCGGTAGATGTGGCAAAAGAAAGCGATATTATTACACCGGAATTAAAAGAAGTGGGAAATAAATTAGTTTACTTCCCATTGGAAACCGATGATTTTGATGTTCCGATTTATGCCAGAGTAATGGAAATGTATGATGAAATTCACCGTTTAATGCAGGAAGGCATCATTGTTTCTGCTTATGCAACGGATGCTAAAGGAATTGCTGCAGCCATCAGTAAAATGGCCTTCGGTAATAAGCTTGGTGTGGAAATTGCAGAAGAAATAGAAGTAAAAGATCTATTTGAAAACGGTCTCGGAGGCATTGTAGCGGAAGTAGATGCAGATAGAATTAATCTCATTGACTGTGAGTATACGTTGGTAGGAACTATAATCAAAGATGCGATGTTTGAAATCGGTGAGGTGAAAATTGATCTGGAAGAAGCATTGAACAGTTGGAAGAATACCCTGGAACCTGTATTTCCGACCAAGGGGGAAAAGGGTACTGATGTGATAGAAACACCTTTATATCAAACAGACAATATTTATATCTGTAAAAACAAAATAGCAAAACCTAATGTATTTATACCGGTATTTCCGGGAACCAACTGTGAATATGACAGTATGAAAGCCTTTGAAAGAGCCGGTGCCAATGTGGTAACTAAAATCTTTAAGAATTTATCTCCTCAGGATATCAGGGAATCCGTAGATGTATTTGCAGAAGAAATAAGAAATGCCCAGATTATTATGTTCCCGGGAGGATTTTCCGCAGGGGATGAGCCTGATGGAAGTGCAAAATTCTTTGCAACAGCCTTCCAAAATTCTAAGATAAAAGAAGAAGTTATGGAACTTTTAAACCAAAGAGACGGCCTGTGTCTTGGTATTTGTAATGGTTTTCAGGCATTGATAAAATTGGGTCTGGTACCTTATGGTGAAATTGTGGGACAGACAAGCGATTCTCCTACCTTGACTTATAATACCATAAACCGTCATATATCTAAGATGGTTTATACCAAAGTGGTATCCAACAAATCTCCGTGGTTACAGCTTGCAGAAGTGGGAAAAACCTATGTAAATCCGGCCTCCCATGGAGAAGGAAGATTTGTGGCAAGTAAGGAATGGCTGGAAAAGCTGTTTGCTAATGGGCAAGTAGCAACCCAGTATGCTGACCCGGAAGGTATCATTTCCATGGATGAAGAGTGGAATATTAACGGTTCTTATTTTGCAGTTGAAGGAATTACTTCTCCGGACGGCAGAGTTTTGGGTAAAATGGCACATTCTGAGAGAAGAGACAGAAGTGTGGCAATTAACATTTACGGAGAACAGGATTTGAAAATTTTTGAATCCGGTGTGAAGTATTTTAGAGATTAGCTTGTGGGAGAATTGACAAGATATTTTGCAACCGTTAGAATATAACGTAAGTGTCGATATAACTTATGAAAAAAGAGAGGAAATACAAATGGAACAATTTGCATATGCAAATAAAAGTGAACAAATAAAGAAGATTAATAAATATATGTCTACCAGCATGATTATCTTTGACGCACTGATAATGCTGGTTGTGGTAATATCTGTAATTCAAGGAAACAGAACCTTAGGATATGCCTGTATGTTAGGATTCGTTATGCTGGCAACCATTATTACCTGTCTGGTGATGGTAGCAAGAAATCCGGGAAGCAGAAAAATGAAATATGTGGCTTTTGTAGGATTGTTCCTTATCATGTTCTTTATTTCCTTTGCTTATAATGATTATTATATGAGATTTATGACGGTTGTACCATTTCTGGGAAGTGTGTTTTATTTTAATAAGAGATATTCCATGCTGTGTGCTAATGGAATTGCCATTCCCAGTGTTTTGATATTCCTTTACAGAGCCTTTGTGCTTAATAATTATACCAATGATGATATGTTGGCACAGTTGGGAGCAACCATTGTGGTTACAGTGGTAATGTATGTATTGTTATACCTTACTAACGTGGGAACCCGTTTTAACGATGATTCTATTGGTAAGTTAACCGTAGAATCCGAAAAGCAGCAAGTTATGGTAACAGAGGTTATGGAAATTGCCGGTGAGATACGAAAAGGTACGGAAGCAGCTATGAATTTAGTGGATAATTTAAAATTATCTTCTGAAAGTGTAAAGCAATCGGTAGGAGATATCAGTAACAGTACTGCCATAACTGCAGAAAATATGCAGGAGCAGAACACCATGACACAGAGCATTCAGGATAATATTGAAAGCACTGTGGAGCGTGCAGAACGTATGGTTTTGGTGGCACAGGACTCCAGTGTGCTGAATCGTGCCAATGCGGATAAAATGAAAGAATTAAAGAATCATGCTGATATTCTGGCGGATACAAACCAGCAGGTAGCTCAATCTATGAAACTGTTACAGGAGAATGTAGGAGACGTAAGAGACATTACCAAAACTATTTTTGCAATTTCTTCACAAACGAATCTGTTGGCGTTAAATGCTTCTATTGAAGCTGCCAGAGCTGGAGAAGCCGGAAGAGGATTTGCTGTTGTAGCGGATGAAATTCGTCAATTATCCGAAAGAACCAGAACAGAAACGGAAAATATTGCCAGTATTTTGGATAAGCTTACAAACAATGCCGATCAGACAGCAGAGGCAGTGGAAAAAACTGTAAAAGTAACTGAAGTGCAGGATGAAATGATTAAAGATGTGGCTGAAAAAGTAGATGAAGTAAGCAAAAATGTGGAAGGTCTTGTGGAAGATATTTCGGAAATTGATAAGATGCTGGAAAACTTATCGGAAGCTAATGGACGTATTGTGGAAAATATTATACAGATTTCTGCAACCACAGAAGAAGTAACGGCGGCAGTACAAGAGTCAGCGGCAATTACAGAAAGTAACTATGAAGATGCAATCAATGCTCAGGAAATTTTAAGTGGAGTTATGGAAGCATCCTATCGTATGGATAAGTATATGAATTAACGATTGGAAAGGAAAGAGGGCATAAGCTCTCTTTCTTTGAGAAAGAAAGAGATTGAATATCATGGGATTGGAACGTGAGTTAGAAAAATTAGTAGAAAAGAAAAAAGTAGAACAATGTGAATTGTGCCATAGCCGTATGAAGTATCTGGGAGGCGGTAAGTACCGTTGCAGTTTCTGCGGTATGGAAGTATTGGATGATTTCGGAAAAATCAAACAGTTTTTAGAAGAAAATGGTCCTACTCCCCAGGCAATTATTTCACAGCAGACAGGAGTCAGTTTGGATAAAATAGATACCTATTTAAGAAAAGGAATGGTAGAAATTCCGGATGGCAGTAAGTTCTATTTGAATTGTGAAAAATGTGGTTGTGAAATCCGTTATGGAAGATTTTGTCCGGAATGTTCCAAGAGTGAAGTGATAAATAATCTCAGAGGCTCTTACCAGGATGTAGGCGAGAGACCAAAACAACATTATAATCCGGATATGGCGGGAAAGATGCACTTTATTAACCGTCGGGGAAATTAAGTGTTCAGTTCTGAAAAAGAATTTAGTGGTGGAGAATTTGCCGGGAAGCAGAAGGAGCTTTATAACTTTGAGCAATAGAAATTATCAAAAAGAAATGGAAAAAATTATTGAGGGACTTCAAGGAGAAAAGAAGTCCCTTTTACTTCATAGCTGCTGTGCACCCTGTAGCAGCGCTGTGTTGGAAAAATTACAGGAAATATTTGACATAACTGTATTTTATTATAATCCTAATATTTCGGAGAATGGGGAATATGGCAAACGTGTGGAAGAGCAGAAAAGATTAATAGAAGCTTTTAACCAAAAGAAACCGGATTGTCCTATAAAAATTATAGAAGGAGACTATGAACCCGGGGAATTTTATTCCATTGCCAAAGGATTGGAAAATTGTCCGGAGGGTGGAGAAAGATGTTTTAAGTGTTATGCTCTGCGTCTGGAAAAGACAGCCCGGGCAGCAAAAGAAGGTGGATTTGATTATTTTACTACTACCCTTACTATAAGTCCTTTGAAAAATGCAACGAAATTAAATGAAATCGGTGAAGAGATGGGTGTGAAATACGGGACTGCCTTTTTACCATCAGATTTTAAGAAAAGGGAAGGGTATAAAAGGAGTATAGAGTTATCCAAGGAACATGATTTGTACCGCCAGAACTTTTGCGGATGTGCATTTTCTAAGGCAGAAAGTTTGAAACGGAATGGATAAGAGTGCTGTTTTACGATACTAACATTTTCCTTGAGAGTACTATTAAAGTATGATAAAATACACCTAATCATGAGAAATTATATGATAAATAAGGTATGAGATATTTTTTCAAATACCTGAAAATGACAAAATAGAGCTTAAAACAGAAATGGAGAAACTATGAAAAAAATACTGGAAGTAATTTCTGAAGAAATGCAAAGAGCATTTGAAGAAGCAGGTTACAATAAAGAGTTGGGAAGGGTTACTGTATCCAACAGACCGGACTTATGCGAGTACCAGTGTAATGGTGCCATGGCAGGAGCAAAACAGTATAAAAAAGCTCCTATTATGATTGCGAATGAGGTAGTGGAAAAATTGGCAGACAGCACTGTATTTGAAAGTGTGGAAGCGGTTATGCCGGGATTTCTTAACTTAAAGGTAAAACCGGCTTTCTTAAAATCCTATTTGCAGGGAATGAGAGAAGAAGAAAAATTCGGTGTAGAGGAGCCGGAACATAAAAAGACAATTATTGTAGATTACGGCGGACCTAACGTAGCAAAACCGCTTCATGTAGGACATCTTCGTTCCGCAGTTATCGGCGAAAGTGTAAAACGTATTTGCCGTTTTATGGGACATAATGTCATCGGTGATATCCATTTGGGAGACTGGGGACTTCAGATGGGTCTTATTATTACTGAATTAAAAGAAAGACAGCCTGATTTAGTATACTTTGATGAATCTTATACAGGGGAATATCCGACAGAAGCTCCTTTTACTATTGGAGAATTGGAAGAAATTTATCCGACTGCCAGCGGAAAATCCAAAGAAGACCCTGTTTATAAAGAAAAAGCCATGGAAGCAACCTTTAAATTGCAGAATGGTGTAAGAGGATACCGTGCAATTTGGGATCATATTATTGCCGTATCTGTATCTGATTTGAAGAAAAACTATGCTAATCTGAATGTTGATTTTGACCTTTGGAAGGGAGAATCCGATGTTCATGATATCATTCCCGGTATGGTTGATTATATGAAAAAAGAAGGCTATGCCTATATCAGTGAAGGTGCTTTAGTAGTGGATGTTAAGGAAGAAACAGATACCAAAGAAATTCCTCCGTGTATGATTTTAAAATCCGACGGAGCATCCCTTTATAATACCACAGACTTGGCAACCATTATGGAACGTATGCAGGAATATGCTCCTGAAAAAATGATTTATTTAACTGATAAACGTCAGGACTTGTATTTTGAGCAGGTATTCCGTTGTGCAAGAAAAACAAAATTGGTAAAACCGGAAACTGAATTGGTTCATATTGGTTTTGGTACTGTAAACGGAAAGGACGGAAAACCTTTCAAAACCCGTGAAGGCGGCGTAATGCGTCTGGAAAGATTAATTTCCGAAATTAACGAAGAAATGTATGGTAAAATTAAGAGTGGTAGGGAAATAGCTGACGAAGAAGCAAAACAGACAGCAGAAACTATCGCACTTGCTGCTATTAAATATGGTGATTTATCCAATCAGGCATCCAAAGATTATATCTTTGACGTAGATAAATTTACTTCTTTTGAAGGAGATACCGGTCCATATATTTTATATACTATTGTGCGTATTAAATCTATTTTGAATAAATATAAAGAACAGGGCGGAGACTTAAATAGTGTATCCTTACAGGAAGTAACCAATGAAAGTGAAAAAGCTCTGGTAATGGAAATGGCTAAATTCAATACTATGATGGAAAATGCGTTTGAAGAAGTGGCACCTCATAAGGTGTGTGCATATATTTATGATTTGGCAAATGCTTTCAACAAGTTCTATCATGAAACCAGAATTTTGGCAGAAGCAGATGAAACAAAGAAAGCAGGATATATTGCACTTCTTGTACTTTGTAAAGATATTTTAGAAGCATGTATTGATGTGTTAGGATTTAATGCACCGGAACGCATGTAAAGCACTAAATGGCTGTTGCAAAATGTCAGTTACGGATTTAAGTATCCCTTGTTCGCTTGCTGTTCGTTACATCGTTCGTAATTAACGTACAATTAGCTATAAATAGCTATTGTCCGTTTCTTACGTACGATGTCTCACAGATGCGTACAAGTTGGATAACTTAAAACCTTTAACTGTTCATTTTTGCAACAGCCTATTAAGTAAAAGGAGATAGGTTATGAGTATTTTAGGACATTTGGAACCAACTAATGTATTTCATTATTTTGAGGAAATTTGCGGAATTCCTCATGGTTCGGGAAATATAGATAAAATCAGTGATTATCTGGTGGATTTTGCCAAAGAAAGAAATCTGGAATATTACCAGGATGATATTAAAAATGTGATTATTATTAAAGAGGCCACAGCCGGATACGAAGGTAAAGAGCCGATTATGCTTCAGGGACATATGGATATGGTGGCGGTGAAGAAACCGGGAAGTCCTATTGATATGAAAACCGAAGGTTTGGAATTAATGGTAGAAGGTGATTTTGTATATGCTAAGGATACCAGCCTTGGAGGAGATGATGGAATTGCTGTAGCTTATGAGCTGGCACTTTTAGATGCAGATAATATTTCCCATCCCCGTATCGAGTGTATTTTTACGGTAGACGAAGAAGTAGGATTAAACGGGGCGGCAGCCATTGATTTATCTGTGTGTAAAGCAAAAAGAATGTTAAATCTGGATTCCGAAGAAGAAGGAATTTTCCTTACCGGTTGTGCCGGAGGGATGAGAGTGGATTGTAACCTTCCTTTAAAAAGAGAAATGAAGGATGGAGCTTTATGTGAGGTTCATATCGGAGGCTTAACGGGAGGACATTCCGGTGCGGAAATTCATAAAGGAAGAGCTAATTCCAATACTTTAATGGGAAGATTTCTGGTTCATGCAGGGAAAAAGGTTTCCATGAATCTTGTAGCTATGGAAGGTGGTTTGGCAGATAATGCCATTCCAAGAGAAACAAAGATGCAGGTAGTGGTATCTGATGTGGAAGCTTTAAATGCAGAAGTGATTGCTTTTGATAAGATTTTAAAAACGGAATATGCAACCAAGGATTCCGGAATTTTTGCCAAAGTTACCGTAAAAGAAGTGGGTGCCTTTGAAGCCGTAGTAACAGAAGATACCAAAAAAGCGGGAAATTTGATTTTCCTTCTTCCGGGCGGAGTTCAAGCTATGAGCGGTGATGTGGAAGGTTTGGTAGAAACCTCTTTAAATTTGGGGCAGTTATCCATGGAGAGGGAACAGCTTAATTTAGGATTTTCTGTAAGAAGCTCCATTGAAAGCGCAAAATATATGTTAGAAGAAAAATTGTATGCTTTAACAGAAAGCTACGGCGGAAGTTGTAAAACTGCAGGGGATTATCCCGGTTGGGCATATAGGGTAGATTCGCCTTTAAGAGATTCTATGAAAGAAATCTATATAGAGATGTTTGGTGCAGAACCTAAAATTGAAGCCATTCATGCAGGATTAGAATGTGGATTTTTCTTAGGTAAAATTCCGGAATTAGATTGCGTGTCCATTGGACCGGATATGAAGGATATTCATACTACGGAAGAAATGATGAGTATTTCTTCTGTAAAAAGAGTATGGGAATTTATTTTAAAAATTTTAGCGGAAGCTTAAAAAGATAGTTTTCGCAAGAGAAAGGAACAAAATAGAAATGATTTTATTTCAATCAGATTATACGGAAGGAGCATGTCCTGAAATTATGGAACGTCTCCTTGCTACCAATATGGAACAGACTCCCGGCTACAGTGAAGATGTGCATTGTATGAGAGCCGCAGAATTGATTCAAAAAGCTTGTAATGCCCCGGATAGTAAAGTTCATTTTTTAGTGGGGGGAACCCAGACCAATATGACAGTGATTGGGGCTGCACTTCGTCCTTATCAGGGAGTGTTGTCTGCAGAAACCGGCCATATTCATGTTCATGAAACCGGAGCAGTTGAATCACTGGGGTATAAAGTATTAGCATTGCCGGCGGTGGACGGAAAGATACAGGCAGAACAGATTGATGAAGCTTGTACCCTTCACAAAAATGATGCTTCTTTTGAACATATGGTACAGCCTAAAATGGTATATCTCAGTCAGCCTACAGAATTGGGAACTTTATATACCAAGAAAGAATTAGAAGAAATCAGAACTGTTTGTGATAAGCATGAGTTGTATCTGTTTATAGATGGAGCCAGACTTGGTTATGGTCTTGTTGCTGGAGGAAATGATGTGGATTTGGAAGCTTTGGCAAAACTGACCGATGTCTTTTACATCGGAGGAACAAAAGTAGGAGCCTTATTTGGAGAAGCGGTAGTAATAAAGCATCCGGCATTACAGAAGGATTTCCGTTATATGATAAAGCAAAAAGGTGGCATGCTTGCCAAAGGAAGACTTTTGGGAGTTCAATTTGAGACTTTATTTGAAAATGGCTTGTATATGGAGGTTTCCAAACATGCAATCCGTCTCGCAGATAAATTGAGGGAAGCGTTGATTCAGAAAGAGTATTCTTTCTTTGTAGAAAATACTACAAATCAGATTTTTCCTATTATGGAAGATACAAAATTGGAAGAATTAAAAGAAAATTTTGGATTCTGCTATCAGACAAGAATTGATGAAAACCATAGTGCAGTACGTTTTTGTACCAGTTGGGCAACCAAAGAAGAAAATGTGGATGCCCTGATTGCGGCATTATAGGTTTAGGGGGAGAGAGAATCTGATTATCCGGGAAGTATTAGGAGGCAGAATATGAATCAGAATCGTAAAAGTAATAAGGAGATCATGTTGTTAATTGTATTTGCGGCAGTTGTATGTCTTTGCGTATTAAATTTCAGTGATTTGGTAAGCTTTGGAGCAAATTTTATAGGAATGTTGAAGCCCTTTATAATAGGTGCAGCCATTGCTTTTGTTATAAATCTTCCTATGAAATTTGTTGAGGAAACATGGCTGTCCCGAATGCCGAAAAAAATGCAGAACAGTAAAAGAACAATAGGTATTGTTTTGTCCCTGTTGTTCTTTGTGGCAGTGATTGTCTTTGTGGTGATTTCTGTGATTCCGCAGACGGGAAGGACCTTAAATCAGTTAACGCAGAAAATACCGGTGTTTTTCAATAATGTTATTATGCAGGCAGAAATTTTATTAGCAGATAATCCTGAAGCCCTTGCATTTTTAAACAGTTTAGAATTACAGAGTATGAATTGGGATGGTATTTTGTCCAAGGCAGCTGATTTTCTGAAGAATGGTGTGGGCAGTCTTGTAAGTTCCACGGTAACGGTAGCCGGAAGTGTTTTTGGTTCCATTGTAAATGGTGTAATTTCTTTTATTTTTTCTATTTATATATTAAGTCAAAAGGAAAAATTAAAGAATCAGGCAGAATGTTTTGTGAAAGCTTATTTTAAAGAAAAAACACAAAATAAAATTTTTTATGTAACATCATTACTGTATCGTAATTTTTCTAAATTTCTTACGGGCCAATGTGTGGAAGCGGTTATTTTGGGAGCATTATTTGTAGTAGCCATGACTATTTTTAAAATGCCATATGCCTTTATGATTGGTGTTTTGATTGCTTTTACGGCATTAATCCCATTGGTGGGAGCTTTTATCGGCTGTTTTGTGGGAGCGTTCTTTATTTTGATAGATGACCCTGTAAAAGCAGTATGGTTTGTTGTAATGTTTTTAATTATCCAGCAGCTGGAAGGGAATCTCATATATCCTAAGGTAGTAGGTAATTCTGTAGGATTGCCATCCCTGTGGGTACTGGTTGCCGTTACTTTGGGTAGTAGTATGTTCGGAGTGGTAGGAATGTTGATGTTTATTCCATTGTTCTCGACAGCCTATACATTAATTAGGGAAGATGTAAATAGAAGAATACAAAGTAAAAAGAATGTGACGGAAGGAAAAGAAAAGGCAAGAGAAAAATAATATTTTTAAAAGGAGGGGGATTTACATGATTTTTAAATGTAAAAATTGTGGAGGAAATGCAGTCTATCATCCGGATAAGAAGAAAATGTGGTGTCCGCATTGTGACAGCCTGGATTCGGAAGAAAGACTGGATTCCGAAAATATGGCAAATTGTACAAACTGCGGTGCTCCTTTAGAGGCGGTAACAGAGTTTACTTCTGCCTTAAAATGCAGTCATTGTGGTGCTTACATTATTTTGAAAGATAGGGTAGAGGGGGAAAAACGGCCGAATTTGATTTTGCCTTTTGAAATCAGTAAAGAAAAAGCAGTAGATATTTTAAAACAGGAATTTGGAAGACGAATTCTCACACCGGATTCTTTCCTGTCTTATTCTACTTTGGAATGTTTGGAAGGAAGCTATGTCCCTTTCTGGTTGTATGATTATCGTGCAAGGGTAAGCTATGAAGGAAAAGCTACCAAGGTAAGAGTGTTTAGATCCGGAGACTATGAAGTTACGGAAACCTCCCATTATCAGGTAAGCCGTAAACTGAATATTGATTTTGAAAAAATTCCTGTAGATGCTTCGAAGAGGATGGCAGACGATATTATGGATTTAATGGAACCATATGAATATAAGGCATTGCAAAATTTCGAAGAAAAATATATGTCCGGATTTCAGGGTGAAGTGGTGAATTTCTCAGAAGCGGAAGAAGAAGAAAGGGCAAAGGTAAGAGCTACAAAGGATTCAGAATCTTTGTTAAATGAAACTATTGTGGGGTATACCACTTGTGTACCGTTACATAAAGAAATAAACCTGACGAAAACGAAGGCTCATTTTGCACTGATGCCGGTATGGGTATATCGTTATCAATTCAGAGGAAAAGAATATTTATATCACGTAAACGGCCAGACAGGAAAAGTGATCGGGAAAACGCCTACGGATAAAAGAAAAGCCTGGATTTATTCCGGTACGGTAGCGGTAATGGCAGGAATGATATGGCAGAGTATCTGTTGGATTTTGGGGGTGTTTTAAATGAAAAAGTTTGTTCAGATTTTTAAAATTCCGCTCATAATTTTTGCAGTGTTTTTGGTGATTGGTATTGCATGTAAAGTGATTGCGGACAATAGGCCTAAGGTAGAGTTTGTAAGAAATAATTCCCAGTGTACCACGGAAAGGGTCTTTGATTATGCAGATGTTTTGACTGATGAGCAGGAAGAAGAATTGCGGGTTAAAATCAGTGAGGCAGAGCAGGTTTGCGGTACAGATATTGTATTCGTAATCTTAGATGAGAGTTTGGAAGAATATGCAAAATCTTATGAAAGCACAATAGGTTATGTAGAACCCTACCAATATACCATGGTTTTTGCAGACAATTTTTATGATGAAAATGAATTTGGATTTGATAAGCCCCATGGTGATGGTGTGATATTTGTAGATAACTGGTATCGGGAATCGGATGGAGGAGTTTATTCCTGGCTTAGTACTTCGGGGAGAGCAATAAATGACCTGAGTACAGATAATTGCGAATTTATTTTAGATATGGCTTTGGACTATGTGGAGGATGATCCTGCCTATGCTTATGATTATCTCGTAGATTTAATCGAAGATTATTTGAACCCGAATATCAGATTGGGGGATGGATTAGGTGGTGGCATTTCTGTTCTTATTGGGCTCATTGCCGGATTGATTTTTTTCTTTGTTAATTTTGGAGGAAAAAAAGGAAAGAAGACGATTCAGTCAAGAACTTATGTAAGAAGCGGAAATGCAGATGTCTTAGAAAGACAGGATATTTTCTTGACGAAAACCATGTCCCGAAGAAAAATTGAAACCCAGACAAGAAGCGGTGGCGGAAGTCATGTTTCAGCAGGCGGTCATTCCCACGGTGGTGGCGGACACAGAAGATAAAAGAAAAACCCGATTCGTTGACGGTACGAATCGGGTTATTTTTTTATGTTATGCTATTTCAAAATTAAGCAAGTTTGTTTACAGCTGTAGCTAAACGAGATACTTTACGAGAAGCATTGTTTTTGTGGTAAACACCCTTTGTACAAGCTTTATCGATAGTAGCAGTAGCAGCTACTAAAGCAGCCTGAGCAGCTTCCTTATCGTTTGCTTCGATAGCAGCGAATACTTTTTTCATAGCTGTTTTAACTTCAGATCTGATTGCTTTATTTCTTTCAGCTTTTGTTCTGTTAACTAAGATTCTTTTTTTTGCAGATTTAATGTTAGCCAAGATCTACACCTCCTAAATGTATAATGTTGTTGTTAGTAAGTGTTACATCTAAGCCGGACACGGACGATTTGATGTAAACACGCGTATATTATTGTAGGATATGATACTTAATATGTCAATAGAAAAACCAAAAAATATTTAAAGAAATTTGAAAAAATTACCAAATTATTTTGAATAATTGAAGGTAACATCATCAATGATAATAACATAAATTTTTAGTTTTGGGGGAGAAAAAATATGGCATATTTTCAGGCAAGAACGGACCTGGCTTTGGAAGCAAGAGAATATGTAGAGGACGCAAATGGTGAGTTGCGTGGTGTAATTGTGGAAGAATATGAAAGAGAGAAGATTGGTATGCACATTACCAAGGTACAGATTACTACCCAAAATAGTGCAAAGCTTTTGGGTAAACCCAAAGGAACGTATATTACCTTGGAGATTCCGGGGCTTTGTGAAAGTGGAGAAACCAGCGATGTGAGTGAACATCATGAGGAGATTGCAAAAGAAATCAGTCTCCAGTTACGGGAATTGTTGCCCCAAAAGCAGGAGTCTTTGCAGGTTTTGGTAGTAGGATTGGGAAACCGTGATATCACAGCGGATGCTTTGGGCCCGGCAGTAGCGGAGCATTTGTATATTTCCAGACACATGTTGCAGGAATTTGGAGAAATGGGATTGGGAAAAAATAATTTTGCAATTACCAGTTGCATTGTACCGGGGGTTATGGGAAAAACGGGAATGGAAACTGCGGAAATTGTAAAAGGAATCGTGAGGGAAACCAAGCCCCATGCTGTGCTTGTGATTGATGCTTTGGCAGCCAGAAGTACCAAGAGGTTGAATCGGACCATTCAAATCAGTAATACGGGAATTCACCCGGGCTCCGGTGTAGGAAATCATAGAAATGCCATTGATGAAGAGGCACTAGGAATTCCGGTGATTGCCATGGGAGTGCCTACCGTGGTAGACGCGGCAACTATTGTAGAGGATGCATTGGAAAAAATGCACAAGGAATTAAATGAAACAGCTTTTTTACAGGCAAGGGACAGTATGGTATTAAATCAACTTCATAATATGTATGTGACAGCAAAGGATATTGATACCACCATAAAAAGAGTCAGCTTTACTTTAGCGGAGGCGTTGAATATGACCTTTGAAGAGGGAGTAAAACAGGCATAAAGGAAAATTTAATTTCATATACTTGTCTATGAGGAAAAAACGCAATTTTTTTGGAATAAGTAAATGGATTGTTTTTTTTATGCTTGTTACTGCCTTCCTGGTAGCCGGAAAGGAGCCAAAGAAAGAAGATAAGCTTAACTTTTTTCAAGTAGGAAAAGAAGTAATCAAGGACTGTATTACCAAGCAGATGTTGTATCATCAGTCTATGATCCTGGGAATGGTATTGGAGCAGGAAAAAGTGTTCGGAGGCAGACAGACGGTAATGAAAGTAGAAAGCAGTTTGCCCTATGATGAAAAAGAATATATTTTAGCTATGGAAGAAAACAAGACGGAAGAGTTTGTTAAGGAAAATGCCATGGCTATGGAAAAAAACAAAGAAGAGTTCTATTTACAGGGAATGGGGGAATTTATTCCCCAAACAGAGAAGCAGACAGAAATAAACATAAAAGATTATTTGCAGATAGAGGAATTGGTAAAAGGGTTTTATGCGGTAGATCCTACTACGGAAGTGAATTCCTCTTTTTTAAATATAGAAAAAATGAGTGAAATGGATTGCAGCATAGATAAAAATAGTGAGGAAGCACAGATTTTAATTTATCATACCCATTCTCAGGAGGCTTTTTCTGACAGTGAACCGGGAAAAGAGGAAGATACCATTGTAGGAGCAGGCGAAGTGCTGGCAGAATACTTGGAAATGTATGGGTTTAAGGTACTTCATCATAAAGGAAAGTATGATGTCAAAGACCGGGATTATGCCTATTCTAATGCGTTGCCGCAGTTGGAAAAACTTTTACAGGAAAATCCGGGAATTCAGGTGGTCATAGATTTACATAGAGATGCTGTGGCAGAAAACACCAGATTGGTAACTGAAATTCAGGGAAAACAAGTGGCAAAGGTAATGTTTTTTAACGGTCTGGGGAGAACTAAGGGTAAGGGAGAAATCTCATATTTAAAGAATCCTTATTTGGAGGAAAACCTGGCTTTTTCATTTCAAATGAAGGCTGCCTGTGATGAATATTATCCGGGATTAGCCAGAAAGAATTATCTTAGAGCATACCGTTATAATATGCATTTATGTCCAAAAACCCTTTTGGTAGAGTTGGGTGCCCAAACCAACACAAAGGAAGAAATTCATGGAGCGCTGGCACCTTTGGCACATGTATTGTATATGGTATTATCCGGAAATAAGAATTAGAAGAGAAGAAACGAAGGAAGTGGAATAGGCGTGGATAAATTCGTATAAAATGATTGTTTCAAAAGAGAAAATAGTGTATAGTGAACTGTGTATGAGCATTATTTAGGGATGAACAATAGAGAAAAAGACGGAGGAATCTATGTCAGCAATAGATCAGAGCAAGATTAGAAATTTTTGTATCGTGGCACATATCGACCACGGAAAATCTACATTAGCAGACCGAATTATTGAACAGACCGGTCTTCTTACCAGTAGGGAAATGCAGGCCCAGGTCTTAGATAACATGGACTTGGAAAGAGAAAGAGGAATTACCATCAAAGCCCAGACGGTACGTACTATTTATAAGGCAAAAGATGGAGAAGAATATATTTTTAACTTAATCGATACTCCCGGACACGTAGACTTTAACTATGAAGTAAGCCGGGCTTTGGCAGCCTGTGACGGAGCAATCTTGGTAGTGGATGCAGCGCAGGGGATCGAAGCCCAGACCCTTGCCAATGTATATTTGGCTTTAGATCACGATTTGGATGTATTTCCGGTAATTAATAAAATTGATTTACCCAGTGCCAGACCGGATTGGGTAAAGGATGAAATTGAAGATGTTATTGGAATCGAAGCCCAGGATGCACCACTGATTAGTGCGAAAAACGGGTTGAATATTGATCAGGTGTTGGAAGCCATTGTAGAAAAAATTCCTGCACCGAAGGGAGATGCAGCAAATCCTTTGCAGGCGTTGATTTTTGACTCGTTGTATGACCCTTACAAGGGTGTTATTGTATTTTGCCGTATTATGGAAGGAAGTGTGCGTAAAGGTACTCCTATTAGGATGATGGCAACCGGAGCCACAGCAGAAGTTGTGGAAGTAGGATATTTCGGAGCGGGTCAGTTTATTCCTTGTGAAGAACTATCTGCGGGTATGGTTGGATATATTACGGCATCTATTAAAAATGTAAAAGATACTGCAGTAGGTGATACTATTACCGATGCTTCCAATCCTTGTAGCGAACCCTTACCGGGATATAAAAAAGTAAATTCCATGGTGTATTGCGGTATGTATCCGGCTGATAGTGCTAAATACAGTGACTTGAGAGATGCCTTGGAAAAATTGCAGTTGAACGATGCGTCCCTGTTTTTTGAACCGGAAACCTCCATTGCTTTAGGTTTTGGTTTCCGTTGCGGTTTCCTGGGACTATTACATCTGGAGATTATTCAGGAACGTTTGGAAAGAGAATATAATCTTGACCTTGTAACGACAGCACCGGGAGTTATTTACCGTGTGCATAAGAATGATGGGGAAATGATAGAACTTACCAATCCATCTAACTTACCGGATCCAACTGAGATTGCATATATGGAAGAACCAATTGTAACTGCGGAAATTATGGTTACCAGTGAATTTATCGGAGCCATTATGGGACTTTGTCAGGAAAGACGAGGCAGACATTTGGGAATGGAATATATTGAAGAAACCAGAGCGGTATTGAAATATGAACTTCCATTGAATGAAATTATTTACGATTTCTTTGATGCTTTAAAATCCCGTTCCAAAGGATATGCTTCCTTTGACTATGAAATCAAAGGCTATGAACAGTCTGAACTGGTTAAATTGGACATTCTTATTAATAAAGAAGAAGTAGATGCTCTTTCATTCATTGTTCATAAAGAAAGTGCTTATGAGCGTGGCAGAAAAATTTGTGAAAAGATGAAGGAAGAAATTCCGAGACATTTGTTTGAAATTCCAATTCAGGCAGCCATCGGCGGAAAGGTTATTGCCAGAGAAACTGTAAAAGCAGTACGTAAAGACGTACTTGCAAAATGTTATGGCGGTGATATTACCCGTAAGAAGAAACTGTTAGAAAAACAGAAAGAAGGAAAGAAGAGAATGCGTCAGGTAGGAAACGTGGAAATTCCACAGAAAGCCTTCATGAGCGTTCTGAAGCTGGATGAGAATTAAATAGCTGTATTTAAGGGCTGTGGCTTAGGTCACAGCCTTAATTATTGGTGGTGTTGATTTAAGCCGGCGGTTAGATGAATATAAAATGCTTTATGGACGGCAATTACATCCTAAACTTGCATTTTCTTTGTTATAATCTGCTTGAAAGTAAATATATTGGCACTATTCAGATGTAATAAACATATTGATATCAATAAAATTAATGATTCATCTGCTTATAGAT
>JAFZGJ010000012.1 GCA_017555455.1 Lachnospiraceae bacterium | reverse complement strand
GCAGATTCGTGATTATGTGATTAATGTAATTGCGGAAACTTATGCAGAGTTTGGTTTTACAAGAATAGAAACACCTTGTGTTGAAAATATTGCAAACCTTAGCAATAAACAGGGTGGGGAAAATGAAAAGCTTATTTTTAAGATTTTAAAGAGAGGTGAAAAGTTAAATTTAGAAACAGCAAAGGAAGAATCAGATTTAGTTGATGGCGGTCTGCGTTATGACTTAACAGTTCCTTTGGTTCGTTTTTATTCCAATAATGGAGCAAATTTACCAAATCCATTTAAAGCTTTACAGATTGGTCCTGTATGGAGAGCTGACAGACCACAGAGAGGCAGATACCGTCAGTTTTATCAGTGTGATATTGATATTTTGGGTGAACCATCTAATTTGGCTGAAATTGAATTGATTTTAGCAACAACAACAACTCTTGGTAAGCTTGGATTTAAAGGATTTGAAATCAGAATCAACGAAAGAAGAATTTTAAAAGCAATGGCTGCTTACAGTGGTTTTGCGGAAGAGGATTATGATTCTGTATTCATTACCTTGGACAAAATGGATAAGATTGGTTTGGAAGGTGTTGAAAAAGAATTAAAAGAAGCCGGATATGGTGATGAAACAGTAGATAAATATTTATACCTTTTTAAGGGTATGGAAACTGCTGAAAACGGATTTGTATGGTTAACAGAAGAAATTAAAGATTACTTAGAAGCAGATGTTAAAGATAATCTCGGTGAGATTATTACCAGTGTAGAAGCTGTTAAGAATGCAGATTTTAAAATGGTATTTGATCCTACATTGGTACGTGGTATGTCTTACTACACAGGAACTATTTTTGAAATTGCAATTCCTGAATTTGGCGGAAGCTGCGGTGGCGGTGGACGTTATGATAAGATGGTTGGTAAATTTACAGGTAATGATGTTCCTGCATGCGGTTTTTCCATTGGATTTGAAAGAATCGTTCTTCTTTTATTAGAAAGCGGATATCAAATTCCGAATGCTAAGAAGAAAACAGCTTACTTAATCGAAAAGGGTATGCCAACGGACAGATTATGTGAAGTAATGAAGGAAGCACAGGAAGCTCGTGCAAATGGCGAACAGATTTTGGTTTCCAGAATGAACAAGAATAAGAAGTTCCAAAAGGAACAGCTTATGAAAGAAGGATACAATGACTTTAAGGAATTCTATAAGAATCCTTTGATGTAGTAATATAAGTAATACAAAATAAATAGATTAGTTTTTATACTAATTTGGATGAAGATTTTGGAGGACATTATGGCAGAATCAATGAAAGGTTTAAAGAGAACACATCGCTGTACTGAACTTAGCGCAGCAAATGTTGGCGAAGTTGTAACAGTTATGGGATGGGTCCAGAAACAGAGAAATAAAGGTGGAATCATTTTCGTAGATTTACGTGACCGTACAGGGTTGTTGCAGATTATCTTTGAAGAAAGTGATATTAAAGCAGAAGGTCTTGAAAAGGCTGCAAAACTTCGTAGTGAATTTGTTATTGCAGTTGTAGGTCGTGTAGAAAAACGTTCCGGTGCAGTGAATGAAAATTTAGCTACAGGGGATATCGAAATCCGTGCAACTGAACTTCGTATTCTTTCTGAAGCAGAAACACCACCATTCCCAATTGAAGCTGATTCTAAAACAAAAGAAGAATTAAGATTAAAATATCGTTATTTAGATTTAAGACGTCCTGATTTACAAGGTAAAATGATCTTAAGAAGTAAAATTGCTGCTAAAATCCGTTCTTTTTTAACAGAGGAAGGCTTCTTAGAAATTGAAACACCAATTTTACAGAAATCTACTCCGGAAGGAGCAAGAGATTATCTTGTACCAAGCCGTGTTCATCCTGGTAGTTTCTATGCTTTACCACAGTCTCCACAGTTATTCAAACAGTTATTAATGTGTTCCGGATATGACAGATATTTCCAGATTGCAAAATGTTTCCGTGATGAAGACTTAAGAGCAGACCGTCAGCCGGAATTCACACAGGTAGATATGGAATTATCCTTCGTAGATGTTGATGATGTAATTGAAGTTAACGAAAGATTAATTCAGTATGTATGTAAAGAAGCCATTGGATTAGATGTTCAGTTACCAATTCAGCGTATGACATGGCAGGATGCTATGGACCGTTACGGTTCTGACAAACCGGATACACGTTTTGGAATGGAATTACAGAATGTATCTGAAGTTGTAGCAGGATGCGGATTTGGTGTATTTACATCTGCATTAGAAAATGGTGGTTCTGTGCGTGGTATTAATGCCAAAGGACAGGCTGAAATGCCACGTAAGAAGATTGATGCATTAGTTGAATTCGCAAAAGGATATGGTGCAAAAGGTCTTGCTTATTTAGCAGTGTTACCGGATGGAAGTTACAAATCTTCTTTTGCTAAATTTATGACAGAAGATCAGTTAAAAGCATTAGTAGAAGCAATGCAGGGAGAACCTGGAGACTTGTTATTATTTGCAGCTGATAAAAACAAAGTAGTATATAATGTTTTAGGCGCACTTCGTCTTGAAGTAGCTGCTCAGATGGGCATCATTGATGAAGATAAATTTAACTTCTTATGGGTAACAGAATTCCCGTTATTGGAGTGGGATGAAGAAGAAAACAGATATACTGCAATGCATCACCCATTCACAATGCCAATGGATGAAGATTTAGCGTTATTAGACACAGATCCGGGGAAAGTACGTGCAAAAGCATACGATATCGTATTAAACGGTACAGAACTTGGTGGTGGTAGTGTGCGAATCTTCCAGAGTGATGTGCAGGAAAAAATGTTTGAATGTTTAGGCTTCAGCAAAGAAGATGCATACAATAGATTTGGTTTCTTGTTAAATGCATTCAAATATGGTGTTCCGCCTCATGCAGGTTTAGCTTATGGTCTTGACCGTTTGGTAATGCTTCTTGTAAAGGCTGACAGTATTCGTGAAGTAATCGCATTCCCTAAAGTAAAAGATGCGTCCTGTCTTATGACAAATGCTCCTGATATTGTTGATGATAAACAGTTAGAGGAATTGATGATTGAAGTAGTTAAAAATACAGAAGAATAAGAAACATAAGCTCCTTGTTTACTTGGTTTGAGTAGTAAAGTACACAAGGAGCTTTTTATATCGTGAATTTTTAAAATCAAAATTTGTATTTATTTGTATATTTTTGTGAAATGTTTATATTTTTTATTTAAAATTCTATGATTTATTGACATTTTATGTATCTGTTGTTATGATTTACAAAGATATCCTTTATGTTTAGGGGTAAATTATACAATAACTAGGAGAGGAATCAAAGTTGATAAATTAACCGATATAGTAGGGAAAGATTTATTAAATTTGATTCTTTAGTCTGCCTTAGAGAAAGAGGGATTACATGTTTACATTTAATGGGAAGAGTGTGTTAAAAGGTGTAGCAATTGGAAAGCTTTATATTTTTAAAAAGCAGGAATACACTGTAGTGAAAGAATGTGTGGCAGATGCAGAAGCAGAAGTTACACGTTTCCAGAATGCTTGTGAAAAAGCAAAAGAACAGCTTGGAAAACTTTATCAAAAAACATTAGCTGAAGTTGGAGAAGAACATGCAGCAATTTTTGAAGTACATCAGATGATGTTGGAAGATTTGGATTATATCGAAGCTATTGAAGCGTTAATCCGTGATGAAAAAGTAAATGCTGAATATGCTGTTGATACAACAGGTAATAATTTTGCAGCAACCTTTTCTATGATGGATGATGATTACTTCAAAGCAAGAAGTGCCGATGTTTTAGATATTTCTAAACGTGTTGTTAATGTACTTGCAGGAATTAAAGAAGCTGGAATTGATTCCGATGAACCTGTAATTATTGTAGCAGATGATTTAACACCAAGTGAAACTGTACAGATGGATAAGTCTAAAATCCTTGCATTTGTTACAAGATTTGGTTCCAATAATTCACATACTGCAATTTTAGCAAGAAGTATGAATTTACCTTCTTTGATTAATACCAATATTGAATTATTAGATGAGTTTGATGGTAAAATGGCAGTTGTTGACAGTTTCCATGACAGCTTGATTGTGAATCCAAACGAAGAAACACTCAAGATTGCAAATGCTGATTTGAAGAGATGGAGAGATGAGCTTGCTGCATTGGATGAATTAATCGGCATGGAAAATGTAACAACAGATGGAAGAAAAGTTAATATCTATGCAAATATTGGTAATGTAGAAGACTTACCAAAGGTATTAAAAAATGATGCTCATGGTATTGGTCTTTTCAGAAGTGAATTTGTATATCTCGGAAGCCAGGACTATCCTACAGAAGAAGAACAGTTTAAAGCGTACAAAGCTGTTGTTGAAGGTATGGGTGGTAAAAAGGTTATTATCCGTACACTTGATATCGGAGCAGATAAACAGGCAGATTATTTCCATCTTGATCATGAAGAAAACCCTGCTATGGGACTTCGTGCTATCCGTATTTGTTTGGAAAGAATGGAAGTGTTTAAAACACAGTTACGTGCGATTTACAGAGCTTCTGCATTTGGAAAATGTTCCATTATGTTCCCTATGATCATTTCTGTATGGGAAATTAAGAAAATTAAGGAAATCGTAGAAGTAGTAAAACAGGAATTAACAGCGGAAGGACATGCAATTGGTGAAGTAGAATTAGGTATTATGATTGAAACACCGGCGGCTGTAATGATGTCTGATGAATTGGCAAAAGAAGTAGAATTCTTCAGTATCGGTACCAATGACTTAACACAGTATACACTGGCAATTGACAGACAGAACGAATGCATTAACAGATTCTATGACTCACATCATCCTGCAGTACTTAAGATGATTAAAATGACCATTGATAATGGTCATAAGAATGGTATCTGGGTAGGTATCTGTGGTGAATTAGCAAGTGACCTTGAGTTAACAGAAACATTCATGGATATGGGAATTGATGAATTATCTGTATCTCCAACCTTTATCTTACCACTTCGTAAGAAGGTTAGAGAAATTTAATTAATATTTAAGGTAATAAATCAAGCATATGCTTGTAATATTAAATTTTATTTTATGATTAACACATCAGAATGGAGGAATTAAAATGGCAAAGTTTAGTTATGTAGTAACAGATGAAGTAGGAATTCACGGAAGACCGGCAGGTGTTTTAGTAAAAAAATGTTCTGAATTCAAAAGCAACATTACAATTGCTTGCAAAGGTAAAAGTGCAGACGCTAAGAGAATCATGGGAGTTATGTCTTTAGGTGCTAAAAAAGGTGACACTGTAGAAGTAACTATCGATGGTGAAGATGAAGCAGCAGCAAAAACAGCATTAGAAGCATTCTTTAAAGAAAACTTCTAGGGGAGGCATATATGAGAATTATCAGAACTAAAGATTATGATGATATGAGCAGAAAAGCTGCCAATATCATTGCTTCACAGATTGTTTTAAAACCTGATTGTGTATTAGGCTTGGCAACAGGTTCCACACCAATCGGAACTTATAAAAATCTTGTAGCAGCTTATGAAAGTGGAGATTTAGATTTTTCTGCAGTAAAAAGTGTTAACTTAGATGAATATAGAGGACTTCCTCGTGAAAACGACCAGTCTTATTTCTATTTCATGCATGACAATCTTTTTAAACATGTAAATATTGATCTTGCAAACACACATTTACCGGATGGTACAGAACCTGACAGTGACAAAGCTTGTACAGAATATGAAGCAATTATTGATTCTGTAGGTGGACAGGATTTACAGTTATTAGGTCTTGGACATAATGGTCATATCGGATTCAACGAACCAAATACAGAATTTGATAAATTAACTCACTGTGTAGATTTACAGGAAAGTACAATCGAAGCTAACAAACGTTTTTTTGCTTCTGCAGATGATGTTCCAAAACAGGCTTATACCATGGGAATCGGAACTATCATGAAAGCAAAAAAAATCTTAGTAGTAGTTAGTGGTGCTGACAAAGCACAGATTGTAAAAGATGCTTTCTTTGGACCTGTAACACCAAACGTTCCTGCTTCTATTTTACAGTTCCACCCGGATGTAACTGTAGTAGCTGATGAAGCTGCATTATCTTTAGTAAAATAATGTATAAATTTTGATTTTAAAGAGCTGTTGTATTTTACAACAGCTCTTTTTTGGTGTAAACTAGTAGAGTATATATTAGGGGAAGTAGTGTTAAAATTCAGAAAGGGATACTGCATGAATTGTAAAGAAACAGAAAAAATGATTCCATTATTTCTTACAGATAAATTGAATAACAGGGAATTGAGTCATTTTCTTATGCATGTAGAAAACTGTGGTGAATGTATGGAAGAGTTAACCATTCAGTATCTTGTTATGATTGGTACTTCTTTGATTGAAGATGGGAAAAGCTTTGATTTAAGAAAAGCTTTGAATGAATTGATTTCTAATGCGGATACAAAAATAAGAAGATGGAAAATATATATGTTATTGTCTTATTTTGCTGAGATAATAACTATTGTTGTAATGATAATAATTTTAATTGTGGTGATATTTGTATGAGAGAAAAACTGGTTTTAATTGATGGACATAGCATTTTAAACAGAGCTTTTTATGGAATTCCTGATTTATCCAATGCAGAAGGTCTTCATACCAATGCAATTTATGGCTTTTTAAATATTATGTTTAAAATAATAGAGGAAGAAAATCCCTCTTTTCTAGCGGTTGCTTTTGATTTAAAGGCGCCTACTTTTCGACATAAAATATATCCCGAATATAAGGGAACCAGAAAAGGTATGCCGGATGAACTTCGTGAACAGGTTCCTATAATGAAAGAAGTTCTTCAAGCCATGGGGATACTGATTATGGAAAAAGAAGGCTTGGAAGCAGATGACATTTTAGGAACTTTTGCTAAAAAAGCGCAAGGTCAAGGGTTGGAGATTGCTTTAGTTTCCGGTGACAGGGATTTATTACAGATTGCGGATGAAAATATTAAGATTCGTATTCCAAAAACAAAGTCCGGAAAAACAGAAGTAGAAGACTACTATGCAAAAGATGTGTTGGAAACCATGCAGGTTACTCCTACACAATTTATTGAATTAAAGGCATTAATGGGAGATACTTCTGATAATATTCCGGGTGTTCCGAAAATCGGTCCAAAAACTGCCACTGATTTAATGGTAGCCTATGGCTCTTTAGAAAATATCTATGCACATTTAGATGAAATTTCCAAAAAGAGTGTAAGAGAAACTTTGCGGGAACATCGGGATTTGGCAGATTTAAGTAAAATATTGGCAACTATTGAGATTAATGCAGATATTCCATATACCTTAGAACAGGCAAGATACACGAACCCATTTACCAAAGATGCATATCTTTTGTTTAAGAAATTGGAATTTAAAAATCTCTTGAATAAATTTGAAAAAGATGCTGTGAATGAAAATAATGAAAAGGATAATTTTAAATTAGTAACAGATTTTTCTCAGGTAGAAGATATTTTTAATCTGGCAAAGAGCAAAGAATATATTTCTTTTTATACATTAGAAGATAATAACAAAAAGAAGTCCGGAGAAAAAGAATTTGTGGGTCTTTCTTTATGTTTATCTAAGGAAGAAGTATATATTATTCCTGTAGAAGGATTTTTGACTAAGGGATATCTTTGTAGTAAATTAAAAGAGCTGGCGCAATGCGTAAAGCTGATTAGTTTTGATATAAAGCAACAATATTCTTATCTTGAAGCAGCTTCCGGCAGAGGATATTTTGATGTTTTAATCGGAGCATATTTATGCAATCCTTTAAAAAATGATTATAGTATTGTGGATATTGCAAGTGAGTATCTTGGTTTAATGATTTCAGATAGAAATCAGCTGTTAGAAAAGAATTCCATAAAACAGGCATTGGAAGAAAAAACAGATAAATTTATAGAATATGCCGGTTTTATATCATATGTTTCTTATATGGCCATGCCGGAAATAAAGAATAGATTAGAAAAAGAAGGAATGCTTTCCTTATTTGAAGAAATAGAAATGCCTTTATCTTTTGTACTTTATCGCATGGAAAGAGAAGGGGTTAAGGTAGAAAAAGAAGCATTGAAAGAATATGGGGATGCTCTTTTGATTCGAATTGAAAAACTGGAAAATGCAGTTTATGAGCAGGCCGGTGAAAAATTCAATTTGAATTCACCAAAACAGTTGGGAGAAATCCTTTTTGGAAAATTACAGCTTCCCGGAGGGAAAAAAACCAAAACAGGATATTCTACTGCAGCTGATGTTTTGGAAAAATTGGCACCGGACTATCCTATGATAGCGGATATTTTGGAATACCGTACCTTGGCAAAATTAAAATCAACTTATGCAGATGGTTTAGGAACCTGTATTGAAGAAGATGGAAAGATTCATACCACCTTTAATCAGACCATTACAGCTACCGGCCGAATCAGTTCCACAGAGCCTAATTTACAAAATATTCCTATGAGAATGGAATTGGGAAGACAGATCCGTAAGGTATTTGTACCTAAGGAAGATTATGTTTTTGTGGATGCGGATTATTCCCAAATTGAGCTTAGGTTACTGGCTCATATGTCTGAAGATGAACGTTTGATAGATGCTTACAAACAGGATTCTGATATTCACAGAATTACAGCATCTAATGTTTTTCATATTCCTATGGAAGAAGTAACGGATTTACAAAGAAGAAATGCTAAAGCGGTTAACTTTGGAATTGTTTATGGTATTAGTTCCTTTGGACTAAGTCAGGACTTAAGTATTTCCAGAAAAGAAGCTGCCCAGTACATTGATAAATATTTTGAAACTTATCCCGGGGTAAAAGTTTATTTAGACAGACTGGTAAGTGAGGGTAAAGAACAGGGATATGTAACTACGCTTTTTGGACGTAAACGCCCGATACCGGAGTTATCCTCCAGCAACTTTATGCAACGATCTTTTGGTGAAAGGGTTGCTATGAATTCTCCGTTACAGGGAACCGCAGCAGATATTATGAAAATTGCCATGATTCGTGTATTTGAAAGAATGGAAAAAGAGCAGTTAAAATCAAAAATGATTTTACAGGTACATGATGAAATTTTAATTGAGGCAGCAAAAGAGGAAGTGGAAACAGTTACGAAAATACTGGAAGAAGAAATGAAAGGGGCAGCCGGTCTTGCTGTTACATTGGAAGTAGATATCCATTCCGGAACAGACTGGTACGAAGCAAAATAATGTTAGTAATAGGTATTACCGGTGGTGTTGGTGCCGGAAAATCCAGCGTTCTTAAAGCATTGAAGGAGCATTGTAACTGCAAAATTGTTTTAGCAGATGATGTGGGGAACAAAGTAAAAGAGCCGGGACAAAAGTGTTATGAAAGTATTGTCCGGTTATTGGGAAAAGAGATCCTAAATGAAGATATGACTATTAATAAAGTAAAAATGGCAGAAAAAATTTTTGCAAATACCTATGTTTTAGATGCTGTAAATAAACTGATTCATCCTGCAGTGGAAGAATATATTTTAAAGGAAATGCAAACAGAAAGAAAAAAACAGGTAATTGATGTGTTTTTTTTGGAAGCAGCACTTTTAATTGAAGCAGGATATATACCATATCTGGATGAATTGTGGTATATTTTTAGTGAAAAAGATGTTAGAATAAAACGGTTAAAAGAATCCAGAGGATATTCGGAAGAGAAAATTCAACAGATTATGGATAGTCAGTTATCTGAAGAGGAATTTAAAAAACATTCAGATGTAGTTTTGGATAACAGTAATGATTTTCAAGAAACTTATGAACAAATAAAAAAAGAATGTTTAAGATTAAATATTTGGAAAGATTAAGAATAAATGAACATGAATTTGTGCATTTGAAAAATGATAAAACTTAGCAGTAAGGGGAGGAACAACCTTGGAAACAGCAGCAAACTTAGGAAATAATATAAGAAATTATGCAGGTCATTTGGTTTTTGGGTTGGATATTGGTACCAGAAGTATTGTTGGTACTGTAGGGTATAAGGATGAAGATAAATTTGTTGTGGTTGCCCAGAAGGTAAAAGAACATGATACAAGAGCCATGTTAGATGGTCAGATTCATGATATTGAAAAAGTGGGTAATTCTATCCGTTATGTAAAAGAATGTTTGGAAGAACAAATTGGAAGAAAATTAACGGATGTATGTATCGCAGCAGCGGGCCGTGTATTAGAAACTTCCAATTCTCAAGCAGAGGTAGAATTTGAAGAAGAGCATACCATTACCAAAGAAGATGTTTATGCCTTGAATTCCCTTGCTATTGAAAAAGCATATGCTTCTTTTATGGAAAAAAATCACACAAAGCAGAAATTTTATTGTGTAGGGAATTCCGTAGTAAATTATTATCTGAATGATTTTCAAATCAGCAATTTGGAAAACCATAAAGCAAGAAAAATTGCAGTAGAACTAATTGCTACCTTCTTACCAGATGAAGTTGTGGATGGTTTAAATAAGGCAGTAGAATTGGCAGGACTTCAGGTTTCCAATATGACACTGGAACCCATTGCAGCCATTCAGGTTGCCATTCCCGAAAGATTCCGTTTGTTAAATATTGCCTTGGTAGATGTAGGTGCGGGAACCAGTGATATTTCCATTACCAAGGATGGAAGTATTATTGCCTACGGTATGATTCCTATTGCAGGAGATAGTTTGACAGAATCTATTGCTATGCAGTGTCTGACTGATTTTTATGTAGCAGATAAAATGAAACAGGATTCTACACAGAATGATATTGTTACCTACGAAGATATTATGGGAATTAAGCAGACCATAACAACCAAAGAATTGGATTCCATTATGGAGCCGGTTCTGGAAGAAATGACTACCAGGGTTTCTGACAAGATCAAAGAATTGAATGGTGGAAAATCTGTAAGTGCCGTATTTGTAGTCGGTGGCGGCGGTAAAGTGAATGGATATACTCAGAAATTATCCGATAAATTAGGTATTCAGGCAGAACGTGTTGCATTACGCGGGAAAGAAGTAATGCAGAAAATAGAATTTTTAGATACTACCATTGAAAAGGATTCTCTGTTAGTTACACCAATTGGTATTTGTCTTAATTTCTATGAGCAGAATAATAATTTTGTATTTGTATCCTTTAATGGTGAAAAAATAAAATTATATGATAATAAACATCTGACAGTAACGGATGCAGCGATTCAGGCACATTTTCCTAATGATGGATTTTTCCCGAAGCGTGGAAAAGAACTTAATTTTACTGTAGATGGAGTTAAGAAAATAGTTCGTGGTGGTGTTGGTGAAGGAGCTCAGATTTTAGTAAATGGAAAGCCCGCCAATATTCATACTAAAATTAATAAAGAAGATATTATTTATGTAGAAGAATCTACAGCAGGAGAACCGGCACGGATGGAAATCAATCAGTTGCCGGAAAGTCAGGGATCTTTAGTAGTAGAAATTAACCGGAAAAAAGTATATCTTCCTAAATTTGCTTCTGTTAATGGCAGATTGGAATCTGAATTTTATAAAATTCAGGATGGAGATGAAATTGAATTCTTAAAATATTATACTGTAGAACAAATTTTGAGATTTATGGATATTTCTGTGGATACATATAATACCTATTATGTAAATAATGACAAAGCTAATATGTCTACTAAGGTATACGAAAACTTTTCTGTACTTATGTCTAAAACAGAAATGGCAACTTCTTATGCAGAATTATTTTCGGAAGAAGATGAGGAACAGGAAATTGATGCAACAATCAATAACTCAGTGAACTTGGAAATGGCAGAAGAGGGATTACAGGATATTATGGAAGAAACCTCCGCTTCTGTTTCGGAAGATAAGCAGGATATTATTGTAGAAGCAAAGAAAGAAGCAGAGATTCCGGTTGAAAATCAAAGAGTAATTGTTATGGTAAATCGTAAACCTGTGGTGTTACGAGGAAAAACTAAATATATTTTTGTTGATATCTTTGATTTTATTGATTTTGATTTATCCAAACCACAAGGTGCTATTGTAACTAAATTAAATGGTGCACAGGCACAATTTATGGAAGAACTTCATGAAGGAGATATGATTGAAGTTTATTGGAAAACTTTATAATAAAATATGAGACGGATATAGTAAGTGATCCGTATAGGAAAGGAAATAGTAAATGGAATTATGTAGTATTGCCAGCGGAAGCAGTGGAAACTGTATTTACGTAGGAACAGATGCTACTCATCTTTTAGTGGATGTAGGAATTAGTGGTAAAAAGACAGAATGCGGTCTTAACAGTATAGGACGCTCCTTAAATTACATTGATGGAATTTTAATTACCCACGAACATTCGGACCATATATGTGGTTTGGGGGTATTAAGCAGAAAATTTCATATTCCCATTTATGCTACGGAGAAAACCATAGGAGCCATTAAAATGTGTTCTTCCTTGGGAAAGATTGATGAGAATCTATTTATTCCCATCAGAGCGGATGAAAGTTTTAGGATTAAAGATATTTTAATAGAGCCAATGCATACTTCCCATGATGCTATTGATCCGGTAGCATATCGCATGAGATATGAGAATAAAAAAATTGCAATTGCTACCGATTTAGGAACTTATAATGACTATACCGTGGAATGTTTGAAGGGGATGGACTTGCTGTTTTTGGAAGCAAATCATGATGTAAATATGTTACAGGTAGGTCCCTATCCTTATAAATTAAAACAAAGAATTTTAGGAGACAAAGGTCATTTATCTAACGAGTTGTCAGGAAAATTACTAAAAAAACTTGCACATGAGAAGCTTCAAGGTGTAATATTAGGTCATTTAAGTAAGGATAATAATATTCCTGAATTGGCATATGAAACGGTAAGAGTAGAGCTTGCCATGGGAAGCGAGATTTATAAAGAATATCAATTTCCAATTACGGTGGCAAAAAGAGATGAAGTGTCACCAATGATCAGAATTGCTTAGGAGGAGGTAAATATGAAAAAAACAATTATTACAGTAGTAGGTAAAGATACCGTAGGTATTATTGCAAAGGTATGTGTTTATTTAGCAGAAAATAACATTAATATTTTAGATATTTCACAGACAATCGTTCAGGGATATTTCAATATGATGATGATTGTGGACAGAACAGAAAGCACAAAGCATTTTAAAGAAACCGCAGAAGATTTAGAAAATTTAGGTAAAGAAATCGGTGTTATTATTAAATGTCAGCGAGAAGATATTTTTAACAGTATGCATAGAATCTAATGCAAATAATATGGTAAATTTTTGCAGAAAAAATGAATATACGAGAGGTATGAAAGAAAATGTTAAATATATATGAAGTTGCTGAAACCAATAAAATGATTGAAAAAGAAAATCTGGATGTAAGAACTATCACATTAGGGATCAGCCTTTTAGATTGTATTGATTCAGATTTAGATAGATTAAATGAGAAAATTTATCATAAAATTTATGAAGCTGCCAAGAATTTAGTTGCAACAGGAGAAGATATTTCCAAAGAATTTGGAATTCCTATTGTAAATAAAAGAATTTCAGTTACTCCCATAGCTTTAATCGGTGGTGCAGCCTGTAAAACAAGCTCTGATTTTGCAACCATTGCAAAAACCCTAGATGATGTAGCCAAAAAAGTAGGAGTTAACTTTATCGGTGGTTATTCGGCCTTAGTTTCTAAAGGAATGACAAATGCTGACGAGCTTTTAATACGTTCTATTCCGGAAGCATTAGCTAATACAGAGAGAGTATGCAGTTCTATAAATTTGGGTTCCACTAAGACAGGTATTAATATGGATGCTGTTCGTCTTATGGGGGATATTGTTAAAGAAACTGCAGAATATACGAAGGAATCTGATTCTTTAGGATGTGCTAAGTTAGTAGTGTTCTGTAATGCACCGGATGATAACCCATTTATGGCAGGAGCATTTCATGGAGTGACAGAAGCAGATTATATTATTAACGTAGGTGTTAGTGGACCGGGAGTTGTAAAAACTGCTTTGGAAAAAGTAAGAGGTGAAAGCTTCGAAGTAATGTGTGAAACTATTAAGAAAACAGCTTTTAAAGTAACACGTGTGGGACAGTTGGTAGCAAAAGAAGCTTCTAAACGTATGGGAGTTCCTTTTGGAATCGTGGATTTGTCTTTAGCACCAACTCCTGCAGTAGGCGATTCTGTAGCAGATATTTTATGTGAAATGGGATTAGAATATGCAGGCGCACCGGGAACCACAGCAGCCCTTGCAATTTTAAATGACCAGGTAAAAAAAGGTGGAGTTATGGCATCTTCCTATGTAGGCGGTTTAAGCGGAGCATTTATTCCGGTTAGTGAAGACCAGGGAATGATTGATGCAGTTGTAGCCGGGGCTTTAACCTTAGAAAAATTAGAAGCTATGACTTGTGTTTGCTCCGTGGGATTAGATATGATTGCCATTCCGGGAGATACAAAAGCATCGACGATTTCCGGTATTATTGCAGATGAATTGGCAATAGGAATGATTAACCAGAAAACAACAGCAGTTCGTATTATCCCTGTTATCGGGAAAGGTGTGGGTGAAACCGTAGAATTTGGAGGACTTTTAGGTTATGCACCTATTATGCCGGTAAATCAATTCTCTTGTGAAGCATTTGTAAACCGTGGCGGAAGAATTCCTGCACCAATTCATAGTTTTAAAAATTAAATTTTCATCCGAAGAATTACAAAAATCTAGTAAAGAATAATATTAATAGGTAATAAGAAGCGGAGGTTGCCATGAAGTGTAGAAGAACACCTGTAGAAGCAGAAGTAGTACAGTATGAAGTAGGAAAAAATATGGAGGATGGATTCGAGCTTTTGGCAGATGTAATTACCAAAGGCTGGATTGTAACGGATTTTCTTGTTAAGATTACCAGAGATGACGGAAGTATTGTATGTCCATATATTACACATCGTAGAGGACGTACATTTATTGGTGAAGGCGATTATATTATTTTGCAGGCAGACGGTACAAAGCATGTATGCGGTGCAGATAAAGTATGGAATCGTTTTGAAAAAATTGATTAAAAATAAGTGAGAAAGAGAGGCTGTTGTAAAGTTTGTTTTCTATAAATTGGAATTCAAGTTTTTATAGCAGCTTTTTGCTTTTATATTAAACTGTAATTAGAAGAAAAATATAATAATAAGATTCTTGAGAAGGAGAAATAAGGTGAGAACCGTTGAAGAAATTCTGTTAGGATTAGACAAGTTATTTAGTGAACAAAAAATGGCAGATGTAGAACCTTATTTACAGCAGGCATTGAAGGAAGCTATGGAAGAAGGCGATTCTTCCGCTGTGATTACCATTGTAAATGAGTTAATTGGTTTTTACAGAGATATTAGTCAGTATGATAAATCTATTTATTATTGTGAACAGATACTTCCTTTTATGGAAATGAGAGGGTTAAAGGGCAGTATCCATTATGCTACTACTTGCTTAAATGTTGCAAATGCTTATCGTGCTGCGGGGAAACGGGATGTTTCTTTGAAGTATTATGAAGAAGTAAAAGATGTATATGACAGTTTATTAGCGCCTACAGATAGTTTATATGCCAGCTATTTCAATAATTTAAGTCTTTTATATCAGGAAATGGGAGAATTTGCAAAAGCGGCAGAGTGTTTGAAGAAAGCACTCATTATTATAGAACCCTATGGAGATATGATAAAGGTTGCCATAACCTGCTCTAATCTGGCAGCTTCTCTTTTAAGAATTGAAGCACAGCAGGAGGCTGAAAATTATTTAAACAGAGCACTGCAAATATTTATTGATGACGGGGAAGGTGATTTCCACTATGGAGCGGCTTTATCTGTTATGGGTGAATTACAATTTCAGAAAAAACAGTATGAAGAATCAAAGAAATATTATCAGAAAGCATTATCTGAACTGGAAAAACATGTAGGAAAAACAGAGTATTATTATCGTACTTTGGATAATTTGGAACAGGTAGAAAAAGTGCTGCAACAAAAAAGAGAGCCTATAAGTGGAATATGTAACAAAGAAAATAAGGGTTTAGATAATAAAGAGTTCCATAAAGAAATGAAAAGCATAGGACGTCAAATGTTTGAAGATTTCTATTATGAATATGGCGAACCTATGCTTCAAAAAAAGTTTCCTGCATTTTTAGATAAAATTGCGATTGGAAAAGTTGGCGAAGGGTCTGATTGTTTTGGATTTGATGATGAGATTTCTTTCGATCATGATTTTGGTCCCGGATTTTCTATGTGGGTAACAAGGGAAACTTATGATCAGATAGGTTCCTTTTTACAGGCAGAGTATGATAAATTACCGACTACCTTTCGTGGTGTTACAAGAAACACGATGGAAAACGGTAAAGGCCGGGTAGGGGTTTGTATTATTGAAGATTTTTATAAAAGAATCTTAGGGATAGGAAAAGTACCGGAAACTTTGGAAGAATGGAGTTGTATAGAAGAATTTGCCCTTGCTACGGCGACCAATGGATGGATATTAAAGGATAAAGAGGGGAAATTCAGTAGTATTCGTAATCAATTATTGGCGTATTATCCTGATGAAATCTGGTTGTCAAAAATTGCCCAGTGTATGTATTCTATATCTCAGTATGGACAGTACAATTATGGAAGAATGGCAAGAAGGGCAGATGTTGTTACAGCAGAACAGTGT
>JAFZGJ010000011.1 GCA_017555455.1 Lachnospiraceae bacterium | reverse complement strand
ATTTCCATTTCACCACGCAATGGGTAGATAGTTTTTCCTGTCATAATGCTTCTCCAATCTGATTCTACATATGTATCGTATAATTTTCTTTGGTTAAAAGAATAATGGAATCTTCATATTCTTTTAAAGAATAAAATTCCATTCGAAGAACACCTTCCTGATATTCCCTATTATGAACAATTCCGATATTTTTAATGCTGATATTATGGTGTGCCAAAAGGTTAACAACATCAGCCAAAGCACCGCTTTTATCGGGAATGTCTACGGTTAAAACAAACTGTTTAATGTATGGACCACTGCGGGTATCCGTGAAAGAATCGCGATAGTCTCTTGCACTTTCAAAAAAGCGATAAATATAATCATTATTTCCTAAAATAAGCTGTTCTTTCAGTTCTGTTAAATTATTTATGTATAAAGACAGAAATTCCAAGATGTTATGATTGTTTTCTAAAGTAATTTGCTGCCATAATGCCGGTGATGCTGAAGCAATACGGGTAATATCCTTAAAACCTCCGGCAGCCAAAGTTTTAAATGTAGCATTAACATCATCGTTATTTTTTACCAGATTTACTAAACCGGAGGCAATCAAATGTGGTAAATGACTGATGGCTGCAGTGGTTTGGTCGTGTTTTTTTACATTTAATAAGTAAGGCATAGCACCGGTGGTTTGAATCAAATGATAAAAAGCAGTTACTTTTTCTTCTGAAACTTCCGGCTCCGGTGTTAAGACATAATAGGCGTTTTCCAGTAAAGCAGCATTAGAATTTAAGTAACCCACACGTTCGCTTCCGGTCATGGGATGTCCGCCGATAAATTGGTTTTGCAGATTAAGTTCCTGTATTTTTTCATGGATAGTGCCTTTTACACTTCCCACATCTGTTAAGATACAGTTTTTATTAATGAATGTGGAAATTAAATCTAAATTTTTCAGATTTATGGAGACCGGTGCAGATAAAAAAAGATAATCACATTGACATAATTCCTTGTTAATAGAAGTATAAATTTGGTCTGCAATATTTTCGTTAAAAGCCAGCTCCATGGATTTTAAATTAGTATCAAAAACCTTGATAAAAATATGTTCATTATGCAGCTTTAAGGCTTTTGCAACAGAACCTCCAATGAGCCCAAGACCCAGGAAGGTACAGGTGATTTGTTTATTCATAAAAAATTCCTTTTCCGTAAACAATGAGAAACCCGCAAAGCGAGTTTCTCAAGTAGTTAAAAATCACGTCCCACAAGCTGACAGAATGGTTTTAATTCTGTAGTCAGTTTGGCAAATTTTTCAAAGTTCAATGACTGAGGGCCATCGGAGAGAGCACAAGCAGGATTGTTGTGTACTTCAATCATAAGCCCATCAGCCCCGCAGGCTACCGCGGCCTTTGCCATAGATGGTACATATTTATAGGAGCCGGTAGAGTGGGATGGATCCACGATAACCGGCAAGTGTGTTTTTTCTTTTAATACCGGAACGGCGCTGATGTCCAAAGTATTTCTGGTGGCAGTTTCAAAGGTACGGATACCACGTTCACAAAGAACTACGTTTTCATTTCCTTCTGCAATAATGTATTCCGCAGCGTTGAGCCATTCATCGATGGTAGCGGAAAGACCTCGTTTTAACAGAACCGGCATACCGGAACGACCGGCTTCCTTTAATAAAATAAAGTTCTGCATATTTCTTGCACCAATCTGAATCATATCTACATATTTTACGGCAGCTTCAATAGCAGCTAAGCTGACAACTTCGCAAATAGTAGCGAGACCGGTTTCTTTTCCTGCTTCCTGCATGTAACGCAAGCCCTCCTCCTCCAAGCCTTGGAAAGCATATGGAGAAGTACGTGGTTTGTAAGCACCTCCACGGAGAAAATTAGCTCCGGATTCCTTTACCGCATGGGCAATGGTGATAAGCTGTTCTTTACTTTCCACAGCACAAGGACCAGCCATAATGGTAAGATTACCTGTGCCGATACTGGTGTTTCCTACTTTGATGGAGGTAGGTTCCGGATGAAATTTTTTGTTTGCTAATTTATAACTTTCCGTAACCGGTAAAATTCGGTCTACACTTTTCATAAAAGAAATGTGATCTGCATTTAAGAGATTTTTATTTCCGATAACACCGATAATGGTAACTTCTTTACCGTGGGAAAGATGTACTTCCAAGCCATGTTCTTTAATATAATTTGTCACAGAAGATATATTTTGTTCTGTGGCACCCTGTTTCATAATAATAATCATAGTCAAGTCTCCAGTCTGGTGTGGTGTTAACCACGTTTTAAATTTGATAGTATTTTGATTATGTTGGGAAGTATAGCACTTTAAAGTGTGAAAGTCAATACATTAAAGTTGATATATTTTAAAGATATGAGAGATATTGGTTTCGCACATTTTTAGATTACTGTGATAAAGATTTTGTATATTCTATCATAATATACTTGAAAATTCTGAAAATATTTAGTAAAATAGTCGCATGGGTATTTGGGGGAGGATAAATTATCGGAGATTTATCTATACATAATATCCAAAAAACTCATTATATGGAGGAATTATTATGAATATTTACACAACAGACAAGATTCGTAACGTGGTATTACTTGGACATGGGGGAGCAGGAAAGACCAGTTTAGTAGAATCAATGGCTTATTTATCCGGTATTACATCCAGAATGGGAAAGGTTTCTGATAAAAATACAATTAGTGACTTTGGTAAAGAAGAACAGAAAAGACAGATTTCTATTTCTACATCTGTAGTTCCGATTGAATGGGAAGGATGCAAGATTAACATTTTAGATACACCCGGCTATTTCGACTTCGTAGGTGAAGTTGAAGAAGCGGTTTCTGCAGCAGATGCAGCTATTATCGTTGTTTCCGGTAAATCCGGCGTTGAAGTTGGAACACAGAAAGCATGGGAACTTTGTGATAAATATAAATTACCTCGTATGGTATTCGTTACAGAAATGGATATCGACAATGCTTCTTTTAAAAATGTAGTTGAAAGCATGACAGAAACTTATGGTAAGAAGATGGCTCCGTTCCACCTTCCAATCCGTGAAAATGAAAAATTTGTTGGTTATATCAATGTTATTTCTGAAACAGCTAACAGATGGCAGGGAAAAGAAGTAGTAGAATGTGCTATTCCTGATTACAGCAAACCAAACTTAGAATTATATAAAGAAACATTAATGGAAACTGTAGCTGAAACAAGTGAAGAATTCATGGAAAGATATTTTGGCGGAGATACTTTCTCAGAAGCTGAAATCCGTGCAGCACTCAGAACAAACGTTATGGACGGTTCTGTAGTTCCTATGACTATGGGTTCTAACATTCTTTGCCAGGGTATTTATACATTACTTGATGACGTTGTAAAATACTTCCCAAGTCCTGAAAACAAAGAATGTAAAGGTATTTCTTTAAAAACTAATGAAATTTTTGAAGCTGATTATGACTTCGCAAAAGCAAAATCTGCTTACATTTGGAAAACAATCGTAGACCCATTTATCGGAAAATATTCTTTGATTAAAGTTTGTTCCGGTGTTATCAAAGCTGATGATACAATCTATAACAAAGATAAAGATGTTGAAGAAAAAATCAATAAATTGTATGTAATGCAGGGTGGAAAAGCAATTGAAGTGAAAGAACTTCATGCCGGTGATATCGGAGCTATCGCTAAATTAACAGCAGCAAGAACCGGTGATACCTTATCCACAAAAGCAAATACAATTATGTATGGTAAAACAGATATCTCTACACCATATACATATAAGAGATATAAAGCTGTTAACAAAGGTGATATTGATAAGATTTCCCAGTCTTTACAGAAGATGATGCATGAAGATCTTACCTTAAAAGCAATTAATGATGGTGAAAACAGACAGACATTACTTGCAGGTATGGGTGACCAGCACTTAGATGTAGTTGTTAGCAGATTATTAAATGAATACAAAGTTGAAATCGAATTAAGTGATCCTAAGGTTGCTTATCGCGAAACAATTAAAAAGAAATCTGATGTAGAATATAAATACAAAAAACAGTCCGGTGGACATGGTCAGTATGGTCATGTTAAGATGACATTCGAACCATCCGGTGATGTTGAAACAGCTTATACATTTGACCAGATTGTAGTTGGTGGAGCAGTTCCTAAGAACTTCTTCCCGGCAGTAGAAAAAGGTTTACAGGATTCTGTAGGAAAAGGACCTTTAGCTGCATATCCTGTAGTTGGTGTAAAAGCTACATTATACGATGGATCTTACCATCCGGTAGACTCTTCTGAAATGGCATTCAAGATGGCTACTATTCAGGCATTCAAAAAAGGTTTCATGGAAGCTACACCTGTATTATTAGAACCAATCTACTCCTTAACAGTAGTAGCTCCAGATTCTTACACTGGAGATATCATGGGTGACTTAAACAAACGTAGAGGTCGTGTACTTGGTATGAATCCGGTAGCTGGTGGAAAAACAGCAATCGAAGCAGACATTCCAATGGCAAGCTTAAATGGATATTGTACAGATTTAAGATCTATGACTGGTGGTCGTGGAGATTATTCTTACAAATTCTCCCGTTACGAACAGGCTCCAAGCGATGTTCAGGCAAAAGAAGTTGCAGCAAGAGCAGCACAGGTTGCAGAAGGAAACGAAGAATAAGAAGGTATTTAAATATAATGCCCCGAATCATCGCAAGGTGGTTCGGGGTGTTTTGTGTGTGGTGGAGTTGATACAGACTAAACCGCCAGTTTAAGGGAGATGTTAGAGTGCTTTAACATAATATGGTTGTATCACATCGGAGAAATACGATATAATTTGAGAAAATATAAAAATGAATTAATGTGGTTGGTGTGAATAGAGGTAGTATGAGAATAAAAGTATTAAGTGGCAAAAAGGAATTATCCATAGAATCCCATCAAAATCAAAATTTACTGGCAATGTTGCAGGAAAACAATATCAATGTATCTAATAACTGTCATGGAAATGGAACTTGTGGTAAATGTAAAATAAAAGTAGTAGAAGGATATTTGCCTGTTACGGAGGCTGATAAAAGAAGTTTGACAGAGAATGAAGTGAAGCAGGGGATTCGTCTGGCTTGTAAGGCTAAGATAGATAAGAAATCAGAAGAACGGGAAGAATTATGGATTGAGATTGTGGGAGCTTTGGAAGAAGACATTGTTGTAGAGGCAATGAGTAAGAAGAAATTAAGAAAGGATTTTCAGGATACGAATTATTTCATTGCCATTGATATAGGAACTACAACTATTGCCATGGCACTAATAAGTGAAGAAACAGGAGAGATTGTGGATGTTTATACTTCTGTAAATCATCAAAGAAAATACGGTGCGGATGTTATCAGCAGAATTGTAGCTGCTAATGATGGAAAAGCAGAAGAATTAAAAAAGTTAATTGAAGAGGATTTGTGGAAGGGGATAAAAAGTCTGTTACCAGAGGGCATCAGAAGTGAATGTAGTAAAGAAAATGATGTTGTTACAAAAGTAATTACAAATGAATGTGATACAAAGAAAAGAAAGACAAATTTGAATAGAATTATTATTTCCGGCAATACCACGATGATTCATTTGCTTATGGGATATTCCTGTGAGTCTTTGGGTAAATATCCTTTTATCAGTGAACATTTGGAGAAAATAGAGTGTAAGTGGAATAATACACCTGTTACCATCCTCCCCGGAATTTCTGCTTTTGTAGGTGGTGATATTGTTGCAGGAATTTTAGCATGCCCAAAATTCGAAACAGAAGAACTTAGTTTGTTGATCGATTTAGGAACCAATGGAGAAATGGTTTTGGGAAATGGCGATAGACTTTTGACGGCATCTGCGGCTGCCGGCCCTGCTTTTGAAGGAGGAAATATTATTTGTGGAACAGCTGCTGTTCCGGGAAGTATTTGTCAGGTGAAAATACAGAATCAGAGAGCAGTTGTGAGAACAATAAAAAATGAGATGCCGCCGATTGGAATTTGCGGAAGCGGACTAATTTCTATTATGGCACAATTAAAAGCGAATCGACTGATAAAGCTGGATGGAGAATTAATGATACCATATAATGAAAAAGGTTTTCCGCTGTGGATATTTGAAAATGGTGAAAAAATTGCATTATACCAGAAAGATATCCGGGAATTTCAGATGGCAAAAGCTGCTGTTAGGGCGGGAATTGATATTTTGATGGAAGAATATGGATGTACACCGGAAGAAATAGAAAATGTTTATGTGGCAGGAGGATTTGGAAAAGCAATTGATATAGAGGATATGATGACAATTGGAATGCTGCCGGAAGAGTTTGAAGATAAAATAAGTATTGTTGGTAATAGTGCATTACAGGGAGCTGTTTGCTTTGGAAAAGATAGAGAGACAAGAAAGCAAATAGAAAATATATGTCGAAGAGCAGAAAATATTACGCTATCAGAAAAAACGGAATTTCAGAAAAAATACCTTAAATATATGAAATTGTAGGAACATGACCGGAAGAGAAAAAAGTTGTAAAATATTGAAATTTCTTAAGTTTTAAGCAGATTGTACTTAATAAGAAACGTAATGAAATGCGATTGACACTAAAAGATATTTTGCTATAATGAACAGTGGATTTTAATGAGGTGAAATAGGAAGGATAGCAATGAAAAAGAAAATAATAGTGTTAATAGGTATTGTTTTACCTGTAATTTTATTAATATCGGTTCTGTTGTTTGCAGAATATAATAATGTTTATAAAGAATGCTATGTAGAGGCAGGAGTTAGCGTTGCACCGGAAGATTTTTTCAAGAATGCTGCCGGAAGTATTTCTTATGATGAAAGCAGTGCGGTAATTGATACAAAAGTACCGGGAGAATATCATGTAGTGTTGAAAAGAGGAAATTTTAACCATAAAAGTACTCTTTATGTTTCCGATACCATAGCACCTGTGGGAGAAGCAGTGAGTGTAATCTTAGGAACAGGAGAGGTATGTGAACCGGAGGCTTTTGTTTCGAATATTGCAGATGCTACAGAAGTAACAGTTACCTATAAAGAAAAACCTGATTTTTCTAAAATGGGAAAACAGCCGGTAGAAGTTGTTTTAACAGATTTGGGGCAGAATGAAACTGTACTTGTTGCAGAATTAATTATAGCACCGGTTATCAGTGAGGTTTTGGTGGAGGCAGGAAGTGAAGCACCTGCTATTAATGAGTTTGTAACAGAAGGTGTAAAAGCAGAATTTGTTACGGATATGACTGCGTTTGATTATTCCGTACTTGCAGAAATTCCTGTAACGGTTAAGGTGGATGAGAATACCTATGACACTACTATGTGTATTGTAGATACCATCGCTCCTGTAGTAGAAGTAAAGAATATAGAAGGGTATCTTAACGTTCCTTATAAAGCAGAGGATTTTGTTCTTTCTGTAGAAGACGTTACCGAAGTAACAGCGAAATTTGTAAATGAACCGGATATGAGCAAAGAGGGAGAACAGCAGGTGACAGTTAGTGTTACTGATGCCGGTGGAAATGAAACTGTAAAAGAAGCAAGTATTATCATTTCAAAAGATATAGAGGCTCCTGTTATTAATGGAGGGGATGATATTTATGTTGTTATAGGAAATTCTGTGTCCTATAAAAATGCTGTAAAAGTGACAGATAACTGTCCGCAGGGATTGGATTTAAAAATAGATAACAGTGGTGTGAATTTAAGTGCTGAAGGAACTTATCAGGTAATATATACCGCGAAAGACCTTGCAGGTAATGAAACAGTGAAGACTGTGAATGTAATTGTAAAAGCCCAGAAATATAGTGAAGATGAAGTAAATGCTTTGGCAGATAAAGTGCTTGCTAAAATAATCAAAGAGGGAATGACACCTTATGAAAAGGTAGAAGCCATTTACTATTATATCAGAAGAAATGTGGGATATATTTCCCATTCTGATAAAGGAAACTGGGTACAAGGTGCCTATGAAGGACTTGTTCAGAAACAAGGGGACTGCTATGTGTTTGCCTGTACTGCAAAAGTATTACTGACCAGAGCAGGAATTACTAACATGGACATTGAAAAAATACCTGCAAAAACAAGACATTATTGGAATTTGGTAGATATAGGAGAGGGTTGGTATCACTTTGATACAACACCGAGAAAAGACGGTACTATCTTTTTTATGTGGGATGAAGCAAGATTAATGGAATATTCTGTTAAAAATAAAGATTCCCATAATTACGACCACTCTTTATATCCTGTAGTTAATTAAAAGAGGTAAAAATGAAGAAATTGGGTGTAATTGGCGGACTTGGTCCTATGGCAACAGCATATTTTTTTCAACTGGTAACACAGATGAGTTATGCGGAATGTGATCAGGAACATATGGAAACCATTATATACAGTAAGCCAAACATAGCGGATAGGACGAAATATATTTTAAACAGAAATGAAAAGAATCCGGTTGGTGATATTATAGAAGTGGGGAATATTTTGAAGGCATCAGGAGCTGATGTAATTGCAATTCCCTGTATTACGGCGCATTTTTTTCATAGTGAAATAGAGGATGCATTAAAGCTTCCGATTATTCATGGTATTGAAGAAACGGCGGTTTATTTAAAAAGCAGAAATAAAGCAAAAATCGGAATCATGGCAACGGATGGAACCATACAAAGTGAGTTGTTCCAAAAGACTTTTCAAAATTATGGATTGCAAAGCGTTTTGCCGGATGAAGAAAATCAGAAAAAAGTAATGAGTATCATATATGATAACGTAAAAGCCGGCAAAGCAGTGGATATGGATAATTTTAAAGAAATTTCAGCGTATTTGTTTGGGCGGGGGGCTGAAGTGATTATTTTAGCCTGTACAGAGTTATCTATTGTAAAAAGAGATTACAAATTACCGGCAGGTTATCTGGATGTGTTAGAAGTGCTTGCTTTAAATGCAGTGAAACAATGCGGTAATGTACGTGAGGAATATTTGGAATTGATTACCAAGGAGGAAGGAGAAAAGTAGATGCAAACCAATGTGATTGATTATTTGAATGAAATCGTGCATAAAGTTCCTGAAAAACTTGCTTTTTCCAATGGGGAAGAAGGATTAAGTTTTAGAGAAGTATATGAACAAAGCCGTTCCATAGGAACATACCTTCATAATAGCGGGATTTATAAAGAACCTGTAGTTGTTTTTATGAATAAACATCCAAAAACAATAACAGCATTTTTAGGAATTATTACAGGTGGAAATTATTACGTTCCTATTGATTCTGAAATGCCGGAAGTTAGAATCGGATTAATTTTGGAAAATATTAAATCCAAACTTATGATTTGTGATGAAGAGACTATAGAGATTGCTAAGAAATTCAAATTTGATGGAAAGCTTGTTACTTATGATGAAATTTCTAATGAAAAAGCAGATGATGGGGCTCTTCAGGAAATTCATGATAATGCCTTGGATATTGAACCTATTTATATTGTGTTCACCTCAGGGTCCACAGGAATTCCGAAAGGGGTAGTAGTTTGTCACAGATCTGTAATTGATTTTATTGAAAATTTATCTGATGTTTTGGAATTCAATGAGAATACCGTATTTGGAAATCAGGCACCTTTATACGTAGATGCTATTTTGAAAGAAGTTTATCCGACTTTAAAATTTGGAGCAACCACTTATCTGATTCCAAAGGAATATTTCATGTTCCCTATTAAATTAGTGGAATTTATTAATGAATATAAAATTAATACTTTATGCTGGGTTGTTTCAGCTTTCACCATGATTTCTGCATTCGGAACCTTTAAGACCGTGGTACCGAAATTTGTACATACCATTGCCTTTGTAAGTGAAGTGTTCCCGATTAAGCAGTTTAACCGCTGGAAAGAAGTTCTTCCAAATGCAAAATATGTGAACCTTTACGGACCAACAGAAGGAACCGGAGTTTGCTGTTACTATGAGGTAGATAGAGAATTTTCTTTAGAAGAAAGAATACCGGTAGGAAAACCATTTAAAAATACACAGATTCTTTTGTTAGATGAAGAAGGAAAGCAAGTACCGAAGGGAGCAGAAGGAGAAATCTGCATCCGCGGAACATCTGTAGTATTGGGATACTATAACGATGCGGAAAAGACTGCAAATTCTTTTGTACAGAATCCGTTGCATTCTTTCTATCCGGAAGCAATTTATAAAACCGGAGATATCGGTCGTTATAATGAACGTGGAGAACTGGAATTTGTTTCACGTAAGGATTACCAGATTAAACATATGGGGCAGAGAATCGAGTTGGGAGAAATCGAAGTCAATGTAAATATGTTAGACGGTATCAAACAGGCTGCCTGCGTTTATGATGATAAGAAGAATAAGATTGTTCTTTATTATGTAGGAACAGTAGAAAGTGGAGATTTGGCCGTTTCTTTAAAAGCGTCATTACCAAGATATATGATTCCAAACAATATTATTAAATTGGAACAGATTCCAATGACATCAAACGGTAAAATTGATAGAGTAACTTTAAAAAATATGGCACAGAAAAAGTAAGAAAAGAGAGGAATTAAACATGGAACAGTTATTAGAAATTTTAGAAGAATTACACCCTGAAGTAGACTTTGAAAGTTGTGAAACATTAATCGATGATAAGATTTTGGATTCTTTTGATATTATTTCCATTATTTCAGAAGTAAACGATGTATTTGATGTTACTATTTCCGCAGAATATATCATTCCGGATAACTTCAACTCTGCAAAAGCATTGTATGCTTTGATTGAAAAATTGGAGGATGAAGAATAAAGATGCTTTTTACATCATATGACTTTTTAGGTTTTATTTTAGTTCTGTTTGTTCTATATTATATAGTTCCTAAAAAGTTTCAGTGGCCGTTGCTTCTTGGATTCAGTTATATTTTCTATTTTTTAGCGGATCCGACTTATTTGATTTACATAGGCATTACTACAGTAACAGTTTATCTGTTAGGATGTAAAATTGAACAGTTTAGGGAAGAACAAAGTGCATATTTAAAAGCAAATAAAGAAGTATTAAGCCGGGAAGATAAAAAATTATACAAGAATAAAATCAAAAGTAAACAGTGGAAATATCTGTTGATTGCTTTATTTATCAATATTGGCATTTTGGCAGTGCTGAAATACACAAACTTTGCTATTTCCAATGTGAATTCCATTATGGGATTGTTGGGAAGTGACAAACAGTTTGGATTCTTAGATTTGGCGTTACCGATGGGGATTTCTTTTTATACTTTTCAGTCGGTAGGCTATATTATTGATGTATACAGAGGAACCTGTAAGGCAGAAAAGAATATTTTCAAATTTGCATTATTTGTTTCCTTTTTTCCACAGCTTGTACAGGGGCCCATCAGCCGTTTTAGCCAAATGGCAGAAACTTTGTATCAGGAACATTCCTTTGATGCAAAAAATGTTTGCTATGGGTTACAGAGAATTCTTTGGGGATTCTTTAAAAAGCTGGTAATCGCAGACCGTATTTTAACCGCTGTGAATGAAATTATCCGAAATCCTGATGAATATGCAGGGGCCTATGTGTTTGTAGGTATGATGTTCTATGCGTTGGAATTATACGCTGACTTTACAGGTGGTATTGATGTTACTATCGGTGTGGCGGAAGTGTTGGGAATCCGGTTGGCAGAGAACTTTAATCGTCCGTTCTTTTCAAAATCCATTAAGGAATATTGGAACAGATGGCATATTACCATGGGAACCTGGTTTACGGATTATATTTTCTACCCTATTTCCGTGTGCGGACCAATGTTAAAATTGTCCAAGTTCAGTAGAAAGAAATTAGGAGAAAACTTAGGAAAACGAGTTCCTATTTATCTGTCATCCTTTACCGTATGGTTGGCTACAGGTATTTGGCATGGTGCCAGCTGGAACTTTGTAGTATGGGGACTTGGAAACTGGGTTGTAATTATGGTATCCCAGGAATTAGAACCGTTGTATGCGAAATTCCATGCAAGATTTCATTTGCAATCCAATCGTTACTTCCAATTCTTCCAGGTAATCAGAACTATATTTATTATGAGTTGTCTTAGAAGTTTTGACTGTTACAGAAATGTGCCGGTAACATTTAAAATGTTGGGTACTATGTTTACTACATGGAACTGGAATATTTTATGGGACGGTTCTTTGATGCAGTTGGGATTAACTATGACAGATTACCTTATTTTATTAGCAGGTACGATTTTGTTAATTGCAGTAAGTATGATTCAAAGAAAAGGAAAAGTGAGAGATCAGATTGCTGCCTGCCCTTATGCGGTAAGAGTTGCCATTTGGTACGGATTATTCCTGGTAGTACTTTTAACCGGAGTATATGGAATCGGTTACGAAGCAAGTCAGTTTATTTATAACCAATTCTAGGCACGTTGAAATTTTGAATTTATGGAGAGAACATGAAGAAAAAAGCTATTTTAAAATATATAATTACAGCCGTTGTAATTTGTGTAAGCTTATTCTTTTTACAGAAGTTAGTGCAACCTAAATATATGTCTGATGTTGTAGAAGGCAGATTGATTGCGGAATATTATGACGAAGAAAAGGATCATGATGTGATCTTTGTGGGTGACTGTGAAGTCTATGAGAATTTTTCACCTAAGGTTCTTTGGGAAGAATACGGAATTAACAGTTATATCCGCGGAAGTGCACAGCAGTTGATTTGGCAGTCCTATTATTTGTTGGAAGATACCCTTCGTTATGAAAAACCGGATGTGGTTATTTTCAATATTTTATCCATGATGTATGATGAGCCGCAAAAAGAAGCTTATAACAGAATGACAATCGATGGAATGAAATGGTCTATGTCTAAGGTGAAATCCATTCAGGCGTCCATGACAGAAAGAGAAGAATTCTTAGATTATGTGTTCCCGATTCTTCGTTACCATTCCCGTTGGAATGAACTTAGCAAAGAAGATATCACATATATGTTTGATGCTCCAAACGTAGCCTTTAACGGTTACTATATGCGAGTAGATGTGAAACCGGCAGAGAATATTCCGGAAGGAAAAATTCTGGCAGATTATCGGTTCGGTGATAATTCTTATTACTATCTGGATAAGATGGTGGAACTTTGTGAAAAAGAGGGTGTTGAACTTATCTTTGTAAAAGCTCCGTCCTTATACCCTTACTGGTATCCGGAATGGGAAGAACAGATGGAAGAATATGCCGCAGAACATGGAATCCGATACATTAATTTCTTGGAAAATGTAGAAGAAACAGGTGTGGATTTTGCAGTAGATACCTACGATGCGGGATTACATATGAATCTTTCCGGAGCAGAAAAGATCACCAGATATCTGGGAGATGTTTTATCTGAGGAAGTTGGTCTTGAAGACCGCAGAGGCGAGGAAAAGTTACAGAAAATCTGGGAACCAAAGATAAAAGCTTACGAAGAAGAAATTATAAGACAGTATGAGAAATACGGTATGAATTAACATGTCCAATAGAGCGAATCTGTTAAGTAAGATACGAAACCGGAGTCTATAGAAAAAGACTTCTGAAGGAGGAAAAAATAGAATGAAAAAGAATGTTTTAGTATTAACCATGATGCTGGCAATGGTGCTTTGTGCCTGTGGCGGAAGTTCTAAAAAAATTGAAGGCGAAGTAAATACTTCTAACGAACAGACACAGGAAACAGAAGCTACAACAGAAGAAAGTGCAGCAGCACATAAAGGATATACTTATGTTTATAATGATGTAGTAGTAGAAATCGATGCAGATGCAGAAAAAGTTGTGGAACAGCTTGGAGAACCACTTTCTTACTTTGAAGCACCAAGCTGTGCTTTTGAAGGAATTGATAAAATCTATACCTACAGCAGTTTTGAAATTGAAACATATCCAATGGAAGGAAAAGATTTCGTTTCTATGGTTACTTTTAAAGATGATTCCATTACCACACCGGAAGGTGTTGCTATCGGAGATTCCGTAGATAAAGTAAAAGAAGTATATGGTGACTGTGCCGAAGAAGGCGGAATGCTGGTATATGAAAAAGATGGTATGAAATTATGCTTTATCGTAAAAGATGGTGCAGTTGTTTCAGTAGAATATAAGTCTACTGTTTTGGATGAATAATCTTTGTAT